>CAZDWO010000055.1:0-27689 GCA_964509175.1 uncultured Saprospiraceae bacterium | reverse complement strand
CTTCAGTAATACAACATGCAACTGGTACATCAGCAACACCCTCAGAATCTACCTGATATCCAGGTGGAGAATATGGCTCTTTGTCTTTACAATCAGCAAGTCCATCACCGTCACTGTCTAAGGTGATACCTCTAGTATCTACTGCACAACCATCAGGTGTATCTAACTCTTGATCCATCATATCTACTACTCCATCATTATCGCTATCAGAAAGATCTAGCTCAGGTCTCTTTTTGAGAGCAGCTACATCACTCATCGCAGCATCTAATGGATTTAACCAGTATAAAGGCTCAGTGATATTATTGAAATTACCAAGGTTAAATGCAAGTCTTGCATTTGTATAATGACCTATATCAGCATTATTAGTTTGATCCAATGCAGTTCTAAATTTGATACCATCTAGGTAATCGTTATCAGAAGCCATCACTTGATGCTCTATACCAATATTGATTCTTTTATTAATTTTTCTAGAAACTCCCATAGAAGCAGTAAAAATAGGATGAATGTTAGTCTCATCTCCTAAACGGAAGATTCCTGCTTTTTTAAACCCATCAGATTCGTAGTCTCCATCATAGATTGAGTTTAAGTTACTTCTTATTTGATTTCTACCCGCCTGAGTATCAAATAAATCAGGGGTAAATCCAGAACGATTTTCTAAATCAAAGTATGGAAGACCATTTGCATCTAGTAAATCTAACTGAGTATTATGCGTATCTAAGCCTGCTCCAATAGTAACATACCAGTTCCACTTATTTCTTTCATTATGAAATAAGATGTTACCAATATTAACTACTCCTTGAATAGCTCCGTATATATAGGTAGTTCTTGCAGAGGGGAACCAGTGTCCAGGTCCACCATTAGCTAATCTATAAGCATCAAAGACAGGTTCAACTAATCCACCACCAACTCCATTAGTATTAGGAGTTCCGTTTTTGTTAGAATCAGGACTAGCCCATGCATGCGGGTCTAAAAACTTAGTTCTACCGTAGAATAAATCTCCTCTTATAGAAAAAGCGTAATGAATAGCTTTACGTAAGTGTAATCCCAATCCAAAACCTCCAGGCAATGTTCTGTCTACATCTCCATCAATAAAAAAGTGACCTCCGTGAATTCCCAATTCCCAAGCATTCTTAGGTTTTGCAGAATACTTGTACTGACCTGATTTCCATGCTTCATTTTGAGCAGCATCGACGGTCATGTCATCGGTTATGTTTGGGGTGATGAACGCATCATTAATTACAGTTTCTGTAACAGTTTCCTCGATTACCTCAAGTACCTCTTCCTCTTGTCCGTAAGAAAAGCTAAGAAACATAGTACAAAAAAGTAACAATGAAATTAAATTCTTTGTCATAGGGTAAAATTTAAATTCTCGTAATTCTTTAAAGTTCTGATAAAGGTAAATACAAATAACAACCCAACCAATAAACGTATTGGGCTATAGTTGTGACGTTTAATCTTCTTAAATAGTAACATATTGTAAAATAATGCCATTTAAGCACAAATATACAAATAATCTTTAATTTATAAAATGTTGATTATTAACACGTTTTAAGTTTTTGCTAACTATATCAGAGGGAGATTCTAGCCACTTTTACACTAAAAAGCTATTTGCCCATATGACGCTAAAGCGTCAATTAAATATGCGTTCTAAAGTAGTTGACCGTGATCCCTTGAGCAAAATTTTATAATTTTCTCTACTTTCTAAGTTTAAAGAAGCCTTGATTTCCTCAATATTTTCACAAATCTTAATGGTTTTAGAGGAAGGAAGCTCTTTAAACTCGTTGCCATAAAAGATTAATTCTTCAAAATTCATGCTTTGTGCCATTTTAATGAGTTCCTCATGTTCTTTATCTGCGTATTTTCCCAGTTCCTTCATCGAACCTAGTATTGCAATCTTTTTTCCCTTAGCTAGATTGAAATTATTGAGGCTTGCTTTCATACTAGAGGGATTTGCGTTATAAGCATCCATAATTATTTCATTTGTTCCTATTCTTATAAGTTCAGAACGATTATTATCAGGGATGTAAGATTCTATGCCATATGCTATTTCCAAATCTTCTACTTTAAAATAAGCTCCTACAGCAACGGCCATCTGAATATTGGTATAATTATATTTCCCAAATAAGGCCGATCTTACTAAATATGGACCATGATAAAATTCAATATGAGGTCGATAGTTTAAAGCTTCACTAGGAGTATGATCTATCCTATTTTTTAGGATGGCATGATTCAATATCTCGTCTTCCAGATTTACAAAAAAACTTCCATCGTTTGATGATACAAAATCATACAATTCGAGTTTTCCTTTTTTAACTCCTTCTACTCCACCGAATCCTTCTAAATGAGCTTTGCCGATATTGGTTATTAGCCCATAATTAGGTGATGCTATCTCAGAGAGCATTTTAATCTCTCCCTGATGATTTGCTCCCATTTCTATTATGGCTATCTCAGTATCCTCAGGCATGGAAAGGAGTGTAAGTGGCACTCCTATATGATTATTAAGATTGCCAGCAGTAAAATGCACTCTATATTTCTGGCTTAAAACACTAGCTATCAGTTCTTTAGTAGTAGTTTTTCCATTGGATCCAGTTAGTGCCAAGACGGGAATATCAAATTGTTTTCTATGGTGATTTGCAAGATGTTGTAAAGTTTCTAATACGTTCTCTACTTGCTGTATTCGATCGCCCTTGACCTCTGAGTCATCTACAATAGCTCCCATAGCTCCTGCTGCTATAGCTTCTTTTGCATATTTATTACCATTAAAATTTTCGCCTTTTAAGGCAAAAAATAGGCATCCCTCTTTTATTTTACGTGTATCTGTGCATACACCCGTAGATTGCTTAAACAGGCTATAAATGGATTCAATCATAAGTACAAAAAAAAAGCCCTTGATTAATATAACCAAGGGCTTTTAGATATTATTTAAATTCTTACTTGAATCTTCTCTTTATTTTCTTTCCACTATCCTTAAAGTGGTTACCTCCTGTATCTTCATTTCCAGCAGACCCTCCTACTCTTATCATCGCACATCTGAATCCTAGATTTCTATCAGATTTATCCTCATCCTTGTACCTTCTTGTACCTGGAGATAACCAGTATAGTCTATCAGACCATGATCCACCTTTTATAACTCTTGCTTTATCACTGATAAGCGTAGTTTCACCATATCCGTAGAATACATATGAAGAAGAATCTCCATCGTAGTAGTTACGTACATCACTAGATCTATAGTTTTCTCTGTTTATAAGTGTAGAATCTTCTACAGTCTCATATCTAAGTCTACCTAAGCTATCTTTTTCTACTGGTCTACCATCTTCATCCAGTCTTAACTGCTTAAACTCATTTCCTCTAAAAGGATTTAGATCATGATTATCAGCATCTCTTAAAGACATCTGCGTCCATGGTCTATATACATCTTGAGTCCACTCAGAAACGTTTCCAGCCATATTATATAGACCGAAATCGTTAGGTTGAAATTCTCTTACTGGACCTGGAGTAGATGCTCTATCATTAAGAGCTCCTGCCATACCCATGTAATCTCCTCTTCCTCTCTTGAAGTTGGCAAGAATCTTACCTTGGAATTTATCTCTTTTCTTGTAACGTGCAGTAGCTCCATCCCATGGATAGAATCTTCTGTCAGTTATGTTTTCATCATTAGTAGTAGCTTGATTACCTTTTAGGGCAAGTGCTGCATATTCCCATTCTGCTTCTGTAGGCAATCTATAGTCCGGCAATAAAATACCATCTTCAAATTTTACCGCTCTCTCTCCACCTTCTACTGATCTATCTTCTAGATTTTTTCTAACATTTCCTTGATACTGTCCAGCTAAGTATGCTTTTGTATTAAAGTTATCAGAATCTACTTGGTCAGGATTAGGGTTAAGTATACCCTTCTCTATTAATAGCATCTCATTTACCTTATCAGATCTCCACTTACAGTAATTTTGAGCTTGCAACCAACTTACACCTACCACAGGATACTCATCATAAGATGGGTGCCTAAGATAAGTCTCTACTAGAGGTTCGTTGTAAGATAACTCATCTCTCCATACTAGAGAATCAGGTAAAGCATCAGTCCATACCTCTGGATAAGAAGGAAAATCCTTTTTAATGAAATACAGATATTCTTTGTAATCTATATTAGTTACCTCTGTCTCATCCATATAAAATGAAGAAACTGTAACTCTTCTAGAAATATTATTCCACTCATAGGTTACATCTTGTTCTGTAGCACCCATGGTAAAAGTTCCTCCTTCTACTAACACAAGATTAGGACCGGCAATCTGCCCCTCATATTCTTGTTTTTCAAAGCCACCCCATTCTGGATCATTATATTTCCAGTTAGTGTTAGACGATCTTACATCATCTCCACCTCTATTACAGGAAGCTAGTATTCCAGCGGTAAAGGCCAATAAAAAAGTTAATTGCAAAAAATTTTTCATTGTTTCTTTTTTAGAAGGAGACAAATATAAAAAATGTTGTCACCTTTTATCAGTAAAAGTACATCTATTAAAAAAGCACAAATTGTACCGAAAAATTTACCTGAAGAGACTCAAACAGTCGTTGAGTTTAGAAGGCTTAGGTACTATACTTTCAAAATTGATTAAAATTCCTAATTCGTGGCTTCCTCCCGTGTTAAATCCAAGGTCAGAAACCGTAATGTCGTAACTATATCCGATTTTAAAAATGCCCGATCTCACACCTACAGAAGCAATCACAGCATCTGGATTTGTAAACCCATGTCTATACCAGCCCCCTAAGAAAAAGGATCTGACACTAGCATATGCTCCGATGTTTAATTGAGAAAATTCAGCTTGTCTTACGTAAAGGACATTTGGAGTTATAAACGAGCCTTCATCCTTTTTATTGCCACGATCAAAATTTATCTGAGTTCCTCCATGAAAAGAAAACCTAAATGGCAGCCCTTCGACAACATTTCCACCTTCTAGAAAGGTATTATCAGGACCCGTAACATGATTGAGAGAAATGCCCGCATAAAAAAGCGGATTGTACAGTAAAAAACCTGTCGATAGGTCGAAATAGCTATTATTTAAATTATCTGGTTGTATCTCCGAGGTAGGAAAAGGTGTTCCTCCTGGAGAGGTAGCTCCAAATTCTGCGTCTATTTGATCTGGAAAAGAAAACAAAGCCCAGTCTAGTCGATTCTGAATAGCAGCAGCCTCAATACCTATTTTTAAGAGCAAATCATCAGTTACGTTTAGCTTGTAGGCGTATAACCCACTGATTTTTATTGTTTTTAAGGCTCCACCTCCAGCATTGTCCGAAAGTATGGTAAAACCCAGACCTGAATTATATCTATCTACAAACTGATCATAGGTTGCAGAAAAGGTCTGATAAGCGTTATCTATACCAGGCCACTGATTTCTATAGTTTAAGGCAACGATAGGAGCATATGAATTTCCGGCAAAGGCTGGATTTAGCTCTAGTGGCGAATTATAAAACTGACTATAGATTGGATCTTGTGCTGATAAGGAAAGACTCAGAAATATTGGGCTTAAAGCCAAAAGAAGTCTGAGAGAATACTTATTACAAGTTTTATTTATTCTATGCAACAAAGACATTTACTATTTCATTTATATTAGGCGGACAATAGACTAAACGATAAAGCCGTTTATTTTATGCAATTTTAGTGCTACTATTTTCAAATGCAATATATGACAAACAAATTCCAATTTACGCTAATTGTATTTAGCTTCTGTATTGGTCTATTAAATGCTCAATCAGAATTAAATATAAACCTAAATATAGACTGGACAGAAAGGTCTATTGCGACTGACCCTCTCGGCTTGGATAGTTTATCTATATGGGATTGTAACGATTGTCAAATTTATCATAAGCATCCTCAAGTTCCATTCTTTGTAAAAAGGATTAAGATAAGTGAGAACTCTAAGGCCTCTATCAGAATAGAAAATGAAAAAACGGAAATAGTTAATATTAGTGATAATCAGTCTGAAGAGCAACTTGCTGAGAATTATACCATCCACTCATGGGTAAGTCAGGAAAGAAATGATTATTACCTAACATTTAAGATTATTCCGTTTAAAAAGAACAATGGTGTCATTTATCAGCTAAATAAAGGGAATGTAAATATCCGTCTAACTCCGATAAGAACAACTGTAAGAAGAGACCCGACGGCTACTACATCTAAATTAAGTACAGGAGAAATTTATAAAATTGCCATTCCAAAAACGGGTGTTTATGAGCTAGATCAAGATTTTCTTACTTCTTTGGGAATAAATATAGCTAGCGTAAATCCTAGAAATATTCAACTTTTAGGACTTCAAGGAGGAAAACTGCCACAAGACCTCAATATCGACAGATTAGATGATTTAGAAGAACTGGCAATACAGATTACTGGAGAAGGTGATGGCTCATTTGACAGTCAGGATAAAATTAGATTCTATGCCGAAGGTCCAGATAGATGGGAATTCTTAGGTAATGATTATATATTCTCTAAGAACATTTATGACAATAGAAATTACGTTTATATAAAAATCGGAAGCGAGGCTGGAAAAAGGATAGGAACACAGGTAAGTGCTTCTAATGCTGATTACTCATTTAATGAGTATGACTACCTCCTACGCTATGAGGAGGATAAGATAAATCTACTAGGTGATTATAACCTGACACAAGGTTCTGGTCAGGACTGGTATGGAGATAGGTTTAAAACCACAAGAACGAGAGAATATTCATCTTTTTTCGAGATTCCAGATTTGACCTCAGATGAAGCAATACTGAAAGCTGCGTTTGCTGCCAGAAGTGCCTCTTCTTCTAACGCTACCCTACGAATAGGAAGCGAAAATCGTTCAATTAATTTTCCATCAAGTCAGGTTACTGATGTAGAAGCAGAGTATGCAAAGCGTCAAAACCTTTTGACAACAGTCAATATCAGTTCATCTCCAGTCGTAGAATTTTCTTTTCCAGAAACTGGAACTACCAGCGAAGCATGGATGGATTTTATCCAGTTAGAATCTAGAAGATCCCTAAGAATGTTCGGTAATCAAATGGTTTTTTCTGATAAGAATTCATCAGAAGCTGATGTAGCGGAGTTTAGTTTGTCTAATGCTAATGGCATAGATGTATGGGACATTACGGAATATTCAGGTACTCAAGAAATAGTCTCAGGTTCTAATTCTGCAAACATTACTCATGCTTTTGCTACAGATGGAATAAATAGAAGATTTATAGCATTTAATAGCTACTTACAGGCTGAGGCTATCGGATTAATAGAAAATCAGAATCTGCATGGTATAAATGATGCTGAGGTAATTATACTCTATCACAAAGATTTTGAAGAAGCAGCTCTGAGATTAGAAGAACATAGAGAAACTGTCAAACCTCTAGATGTTATCAGTATAGACGTTTCTGAAGTTTACAACGAGTTCTCTTCTGGTCGAATAGATCCTACAGCTCTCAGAAATTTTGCTAAAATGGTTTATGATCGATCAGATCGATTCAGATACCTAGTACTTTTTGGAGATGGATCATATGACTATTTAGGTCTAATGCCTGGAGTACCTTTTGGAAATTTTATTCCTACTTATCAAACCTTAGAAACTCTCAGGCCTATAGAGGCCTTCCCTTCAGATGATTATTATGCCTTGCTAAGCGATCAAGAAGGAAAAAATTTAAAAGGAGAACTCGATATCGCTGTAGGACGTATAACTTCTAAAACTTTGGCTGAAGCCAATACCATCGTAAATAAAATTATCCACTACGAAACTAGTGCAGAAACACTAGGAGACTGGAGAACTAATATTCTTTTTAATGCAGATGATGAAGATGGTAATACTCACCTTTTCCAAGCCGACGACATCGCAGGACAGGTACAAGAAGAAAACCCTCTCTTTAATCAATCAAAAATATACTGGGATGCTTACGTACAGGAATCTACTCCAGGAGGTGACAGATATCCAGATGCAACAGCCGCTCTTTCTAACGCAATAGAGTCTGGAAGACTAGTGACCAATTATCTAGGTCATGGCGGTTCTAACGGATGGTCTCAAGAAAGAGTTCTCAAGGTTACTGACATTCAAAACTTTTCAAATTTCGATAAGCTGACAACCTTTGTTACTGCTACCTGCTCGTTTACCGGTTATGATGATCCCGGAAGAATTACTGCAGGAGAGCTTTGTCTTACTAATCCCAACGGAGGAGCGGTAAGCTTACTTACTACTACCAGAGCCGTTTATATCTCAGGCAACAAAAGACTAACGGAAGCAGTATACGATACGATTTTCACCAAAGTGGACGGGAAATTCCTACGTCTCGGAGAGATAATGAGAAGAGCAAAAAACAGTAATGCTCAAGATACATTTGGAACCAATGCTAGAAAATTTGCCATGATCGGTGACCCTACATTGACTTTGGCAATTCCACAGTACAATGTAGTAACGAGTGCTATAAACGGAAAGCCTGTGGATGACACAGTAATAGACACAACTGGTGCATCACTGGACACGATAGGAGCTTTACAAAAAGTTACAATAGAAGGTTTTATCGCCAATATAGATGGATCAGTAAAAACAGATTTTAATGGGACTGTATTCCCATCTATTCTGGATAAAGAATCTACTATACGTACACTAAGCAATGATGGTACACAACCCATAGATTTTGAGGTATTTAAAAATGTGATATTTAAAGGCTCAGCCTCGGTTACTAATGGCAGATTTAGTTTTTCATTTATTGTTCCCCTCGATATCGATTACTCTTTTGGGGCGGGTAAAATAAGCTATTATGCCACTGATGGTAGTTCTGAAGACGCTGCTGGGTATTACAATAATCTTATAATCGGAGGAACAGCCGAAGATGCTGTAGCAGATGATCAAGGACCACAGATAGACTTGTTTATGGACAATTTGGGCTTTGAGTTCGGAGGTACAACTGGTACTACGCCTACTCTTATCGCTACCTTATCTGATGATAATGGAATAAATATTACTGGTAATAGTATCGGTCATGATATAATCGGAATTCTAGATGACAATCAGAATCAGAGCTTTATTCTCAATGACTTTTATGAAGCAGAGGTAGATAACTATACCAATGGAAGAATAGATTTTCCTCTCGAAGAATTAGAATTAGGATCACATAGAATTCTAGTAAAAGCCTGGGATATCGCTAACAATAGTGCTGAGGCTGTTACAGAATTTGTAGTTGTCGATAGTGAACTGACTGCCTTAGAAAACGTTCTAAATTATCCAAATCCCTTTACTACAAAAACGGCATTTACCTTTACTACAGATCTGAGAAATGTTCCTCTGGACATATTGGTCAACGTGTATACCTTGTCAGGTAAATTGGTGAAAACCATCCAAACGGAAGGAATTGCTTCTGGTGGCTTTGTAGGTGATATAGAATGGACAGGAAAAGACGATTTTGGCTCTAATTTGGCAAAAGGTGTGTACTTATACAAAATAAAAGTTTACTCTAATCAGTTAAATACAGGTCAAGAAAGCTCTTTTGAAAAACTTGTCATATTAAAATAACTCACTATATATTCTTAATTTTAAGTTCGATAACAAAATAAGTATGAACAAATTATTCTCATCTGCACTAGTAATTCTAGTTATGATGATATTCGTCAAGCCAGCAACAGCTCAATTTAATCCTGCAGAAGGTTGTGTAACAAACCTTAGCGGTGAATGCCTTCCAAACACTATATTATCTGCTTTACCATTTTTAAGAATTACGCCTGATGCTCGTTCAGGAGCTATGGGTGATGTAGGAATAGGGTTAAGTCCTGATGCTAATGCTATGCATTTTAACGCTTCTAAACTTGCTTTTGTAGATCAGGAAGTTGGATTGTCAGCTACTTATACTCCATGGTTAAGAGATCTAGGATTAACAGATGTTTATCTAACTTATCTATCTGGATTCAGACAGATAGATGAATTATCTACAGTAGGATTTGCTCTAAGATTTTTCTCATTAGGAGATATAGATTTTACAGATGAAAATGGAGACCCTCAAGGAAGTGGAAAGCCTAGGGAAATAGAATTCGGAGTATCTTATGCTCGTAAATTAGGAGAAAACTTTTCTGCAGGACTATCAGGAAAATATATATATTCTAATCTGGCCTCTGGTCAAAGAGTAGGTGGATTAGACATCTCTTCTGCAAATGCTTTTGCAGTAGATTTATCCTTGTTTTATAAAAAGCCTATTACTGTATCTTCTTATGATAGTGAGTTGACTTTTGGACTAGCCTTATCAAATCTAGGATCTAGAGTAACTTACACAGAGAGTGCAGCTAGAGATTACTTACCTAGTAACCTTGGATTGGGTTCTGCTCTGACCATGGAGTTTGATCAGTATAATAAAATGACCTTTGCTCTAGACATCAATAAATTATTAATACCTACTCCAGTCTCTTCTTGTATTATAGATCCTGACACTGGAATATGTGAACCTAACCCTCTTTTTGATGCAAATGCAAACGGTATCGCTGATTACAGAGAGCAAGCTACCTTCTCTGCATTGACAGGTTCTTTTAGTGATGCACAAGGTGGCTTCTCTGAAGAGTTACAAGAATTGAGTTTTTCTTTCGGAGTAGAATACTGGTATGATCAGCAGTTTGCCGTAAGAACGGGGTACTACTATGAGCATGCTCTTAAAGGTGACAGACAGTTTCTAACTGTAGGACTAGGATTAAAATATAATGTATTCGGTCTAGACCTTTCTTATTTAGTACCTACTAATAATCAGAGAAATCCACTAGATAATACTTTGAGATTTACACTAACCTTTGATTTTCAAGAACAAGGGACTTAGTAAGTTCTAAGTCTAATAGATATAAAAAAGGCTGATTCCTAATTAGGAATCAGCCTTTTTTGCTTTACAATATGAAATACGAATTGTAATAAATGATATTAATAAGCCAGATTCTGTACACTCAGAGAGTGCTTCATCATTTATCTAATCTGCCTACCCCTTCCGGCAAAGAGAAATACATCTCTTTATAAGCGAGCAACTTACTTTTTTCAAAACCGAAATATACATGGCATTTCAACCCACAAGGTTTACCCATATAGATAATTACTATTCTATATCGTGAGCTCTTACCTCACGTTTTCACCCTTACTCCGACGTTTACCGTCAGAGCGGTATAGCTTTCTGTGGCACTTTCTATTTCCTACTAGAGGAATCCACCTTTTAAATGGTATGGTACTCTACGTTGTCCGGACTTTCCTTACTACGACCCTTCGGCAATAGCACGATGAAGTAAATATCAAGCCACAAAGATAGCCTATCAGATAAGCATGAGCTTATGTGTATCAAAATTAAAACATATGCCATTTTTATTTAATATGTAAATGACTTACCTTTAATAAGATAAATTTTCTCAGGTCATCAGCTTCAAATCACATCAAAAGGTATTTTTCGTTCTATTCGTTAGTTGTTTACTGACTTTGGGGCTGCATTTATTTCTTCTTAGGACTTCTAATGTAGAGCAGGAGCTAGACAAGGTAGAATCACTTATAAAACAACAACTCTCTGCCTCCGAGCAACTTATTCCAGCCAATCTCGATTTTATAACTGAGCTTAACGAACTTATAAATAAGAAAAGTAATACTCAGTCCTATGAGGCTCTGAAGCTAAATATTTACGGCAGTGATACACTACTCTATTGGAATCATCCGACTATTATAGATACGAGCTCTAAGGATTCTCCCTTTCTGCAAGTCGATGAAGGTGAGAACTACACAATCATAAGAGACCTTAATCTTTTTGATGAAGAGGGTTTATTTTCTAATAATATAATAACTCGTGCTGGTTCAGAATATCAGTTCCAGCAAGCTAGTGCCGAAGAATCTACCCATGAGATAGTACTACATGGCTTACCGATTTATCTTAAGAAAAGTCATATCGTAAAGAAAGAATGGAAATCTGTTCTATGTTTTAGTCTATTACTTTTATGCTTATCTCTCTTTCTTCTCTGGCATAATCTATTTTCCAGATCGGTTTTAAATGTTCGGAATTCTTTAAAAGGATTAGCAGCTTCTATCGGAATATTAATAGCAGGTAGACTGCTGCTGGGACAGATAGACTTTTACCAGTTTTATAATCTAGAACAAATATTCAATCCATCATTTAATTTTTCTCCGATACATAGTAGTGTCGGTTCTATGTTGTGGAATAGTAGTTTTTTATTTGCAGGAGCGATAAGTATCAGTCAGTATTTACCAGAGCGACCAGAAAATAAAATAACAACTATTGTAGGGTCTATATTGAGTTTGTCTTTTCCTATTCTACTCCTTATCGTTTTTGTATATCTGACTCAGGGTCTTATATACACAACAGATATCATTATAGATAATTATCAGATAATATCCTTTGATAAGCATAGTATAGCAGAGTTGTTTTCACTGGTACTGATTCTTATTTCTGCATTTTTTTTACACTACAGTGCAGTGGAGAGAATCTCTAAATGGAAACTAAGTAATCAGAAAAAATTAGGAGCGACCATTGCGGCTTTTGGGCTCAGTATTCCGGCTTATATGATGCTGGTTTCTTTTCCATCTATGTGGCTATTTTATGGAACCATTGCAGCCTTCTATCTAGTCCAGGATCTATTTATGGATAATAAATTAAAGAATCTTCCTTGGGCGATATGGTGGATGGTTTTATATGCAGGGTTTACTGCGGCTCTAGTATTTGGACTTAGTTTTCAAAAGAGAATAGCAGAACGGAGTGATTTTATATCACAGGTCTATATAGAAGATAATAATCGTACAAATAAAGAAATAGAAGGAATAAAAGATTCTATTCTTACGAGTGGTATCATAAAAATTATAAGCACTCTTCCCTATCCTGCCAAGTTTGAAAAACCAGATATTATAGAGTATTTAAAATCAAATTTATCAGAATCGCAGATAGATTATCTGGATGAGGATTTTGAGGTATACATTTATGATGGGTATGCAAACTCCTATTTTGACAATGATTTTAGAAGAGAGGATGAAATCGTTTCTGACATAAGTATCGGGAAACAAACCCATCCAGGCATCTATTACATTCCTTTTAAACAGAAATATATAATTGACTTTTTTACACAGAACGAGAATTATCCAGGGAGTAGATTACGTATATATTTTGGCTTGAAGGCCAAATCAAATTCATTAAAAAAAGACGTAAATACGGATTACATAGTATATCAGAATAATAGAACTCTGAAGGAAAGCAATAGCTCAGCAGCCAGTTTCGAGCCTTTTATAAACTTTGCTGATGGCCAATACTTCTTCGATAGAAAGTCCATCATCGTCAAAGAAAAATCTGATGGAATAAAAATTATCTCTGTTGAAAAAATAGCAAACCTCCTTAAGCCCATTTCTATCTTTTCATTTTTCTTCCTATTTATCGGAATCTTATTGTTTCTAATTACACTTCTTAATTCTGTGTACTCTTTTCTTCCAGAGAGTCTAAATCTCAAGTTTAAAAAAGCAAACTCCCTTCGATCTAGATTACAGCTGATGGTAATCTTACTGATAATCATCTCATTTCTATTTATCGGATTTGTGTCCTTCTATTACTTTAAAAACATACTTGAGTCTAATCAGAATCAGGAGTTTGTAAGAGATCTAGAAAAGATACAGAAGGACATCTATGCTACCAATAAGGATGCTCTAGATGATCAAGGTTCATTAATCATACTCAGCAACTCACTCCTAGAACTCAGTGAAATACATAATGTGGACATCAGTTTATATGATAGAAATGCAGTCCTCGTAAACACCATCAATCCAGATAAAAAGCCCAATTTAAAATTTGAAGCAGCACAGCTGTTCTTTAACAATTACAGGCTTAATACAATAAACACCTTTGAGAACTCTGAGTACGCCAGCTTTATCGCTCTCAAAAGGTTAAACCCTATGATATACGGTTTTGTAGAGGTAAACCATCGTACTACAGGAGCTATAACCGACCGACTGAAGGAGTTTATTAATACAATTCTAAATCTATACGTTTTCCTTTTTCTTTTGGCAGGAGCCATCGCAATAAGTGTTGCAAACTCTATTACCTATCCACTGACCGCTCTATCCGAGAAATTAAAACAAACTAAACTAGGACGTAAAAACGAACAGCTGCAATGGGAAAGCCGAGACGAAATAGGAGTTCTCATACAAGAATACAATTCTATGATTTCTAAGCTAGAAGAGAGTGCTACCCTACTCGCTAAAACTGAAAGAGACCATGCCTGGAAAGAAATGGCAAAGCAGGTCGCCCATGAGGTAAAAAACCCTCTTACTCCGATGAAGCTCTCCGTACAGTCCTTAGACAGAGCTATATCAGCAGATCCCGACAATGCCAAAGCGATTATTAAAAAAACAACAAAGACACTAGTAGAACAAATAGATACACTGACAGAAATCGCAAACTCCTTTGCCAATCTAGCAAAAATGCCAAAGGCCTCAAACGAAAGAATCGTATTAAATACGGTCGTAGAAAGTGTACATGACCTCTTTGAAGGAAGAGATGATTTTCAGTTCCAACTGATTCTACCTATGGATGATCTCAATATATATGCAGATCGCAATCAGCTCGTAAGAATCCTCAATAACCTAATAAAGAATGCAGCCCAAGCTATCCCTTCTGATAGAAACGGTAAAATAGTAATGGAACTCTCACAAAAGGAGCAAAATGCCCTCATTCGCTTAAGCGATAATGGATCGGGTATAAAAGAAGAAATGAGAGATAAAATCTTTACTCCTAACTTTACAACTAAGAGTACTGGAACAGGCATAGGACTCGCTATGTGTGCCAATATGATCGAAACCCTAAGTGGTAAAATCTACTTTGACTCTGAGATAAATGTAGGAACAGATTTCTACATAGAAATTCCTCTGATGAAAGCTGCTATTTAATATAGCCCAAATTAATTCTTCCATTTATTTCCAGAAAGTAAACCTATAGAGCAGTCTTCTGTTTTTATATTTGTACAGATATAATAACTTATATGCTCATATATGTTCTAATCGCTCTAGCTACGGCAGCAATAATGGAGTTTGTAGCTTGGTTTGCTCATAAATATATTATGCATGGTCCATTGTGGTCGTGGCATGAGGATCATCATAAGCCTCACACTGTAGAGGGTTTCTTTGAAAAAAATGATCGATTTTTTATCATCTTTGCACTTCCCAGTTTCCTTTGTTATCTCACTGGAGGATTAGTTCCGGGATACCTCTGGGTACTAAGTGTCGGTGTAGGAATCAGTATCTATGGTATGATATACTTCCTTATCCATGATGTCTATATCCATCGTAGATTTAAATGGTTTAAACAGCTAGATTCTAAATACTCTCGAGCAATCTTGAGAGCACATGGTACACATCATGCAGTACAGACTAAGGAAAACTGTGAGTCCTTTGGACTGCTAGTCGTGGACAGTAAATTTTTCAAAAAACGCTCTCGCAAAAAAGAACAATCGGACGCAATCGACAACAATAAGATTTACAAGTAGAAATTATGAAAGAAGCATTTATCATCGACGGAGTAAGAACTGCCTTTGGAAAATTTAGAGGAACACTGGCTGGCATCCGTGCAGATGACCTACTTGCTCATGTCATAAAATCACTCACAGACCGTAATGACATCCCCAAAGATGCCTACGATGACGTAATCATAGGATGTGCAAATCAGGCCGGTGAAGACAATCGTAACGTAGCCCGTATGGGTCTCTTGCTCGCTGGTCTCCCATGGACAGTTCCGGGAGAAACCATTAACCGTTTATGTTCCTCAGGTATGTCAGCAATCATACATGCTAATCGAGCAATCAAAGCTGGAGACGCAGATCTTATCATCAGTGGAGGTTTAGAGCATATGACCAGAGCTCCGCTCGCTATGTCTAAATCTGCAAGGCCATATGGAGGTGATTCTAAAATATATGATACTAGTTTTGGCTGGAGGTTTATAAACCCAAAGATGAAGGCACTCTATGGTACAGAAGCCATGGGTGGAACAGCAGAGAATCTAGCTGAGAAATTTTCTATATCAAGGGAGGATCAAGATAAGTTTGCATTGTGGTCTCAACAAAAAGCTTCTGCTGCTCAAAAATCCGGACGTCTAGCAAAAGAGATTGTAGCGATAAACATCCCTCGAAGAAAACAAGAAGATCTCGTTTTTGACCAGGATGAGTTTATTCGTCATGATACCAATATGGAGGCTCTTGCCAAATTGAGAACCGTATTCAAAGAAAACGGAACGGTAACCGCAGGTAATGCCAGTGGATTAAATGATGGATCTGCGGCTGTAATCGTGGCTTCTGAAGATGCTGTAAAAAAATACAACTTAAAACCACTTGCTAGAATTATAAGCTCCGCTGTGGTCGGAGTTGAGCCTCGTATTATGGGGATAGGTCCAGTAGGAGCAAGTAAAAAGGCTTTGGCGAAAGCCAATCTCTCTATAGACGATATTGGAGTAATAGAGCTCAATGAAGCCTTTTCTGCTCAGAGTCTTGCAGTTACTAGAGAAATGGGCCTAGCAGACAATGATCCTCGAGTAAACCCGAATGGAGGTGCTATTGCAATCGGTCATCCACTCGGTGTTTCTGGAACTCGTATCTCTCATAGTCTTGCTTTAGAATTGCATGAAAAAAACCAGCGATATGGTCTAGCAACCATGTGTATCGGTGTAGGTCAGGGATATGCTATGGTTATCGAGAAGGTGTAGAATTATACCTATTCCAAAGGATTACATATCTTTACTCAGAGTTCATTTTTTTATTAAATCTTAGCTTTAGCTTTCTTACAAATAATAGATATGTACGATTTATTACTCACACCCCTAGACCTAGGATTTACCACTTTAAAAAATAGAGTAATCATGGGTTCCATGCATACCATGCTGGAAGAAATACCCAATGGAAATGTCTATGCCGCTCAGTTCTATGCCGAGCGAGCTAGAGGTCAGGTAGGACTTATTATTACCGGAGGAATAGCTCCGAGTGTAGAAGGAGGTGTTGCAGAAGGAGCTGCTAAACTTACAACTGAGGAAGAAGCAAAACATCATGAAATCATCACTGAAGCTGTCCACAAAGAAGGAGGAAAAATCTGTCTTCAGATACTCCACACTGGTAGATACGCCTATAGTAAAAAGTTGGTTGCACCCTCTCCTATTAAGGCTCCAATAAATATGTTTACTCCTCGAGAACTGTCTCATGAGGATATTTTACAGACTATAGATGATTATATAAATTGTGCTGCTCTGGCAAAAAAAGCGGGCTATGATGGTGTAGAAGTAATGGGCTCTGAGGGATATCTAATCAATCAGTTTATCGTAACTCATACCAATAAAAGAACGGATAGCTGGGGTGGAGAATATGAAAACAGAATACAGTTTCCTATCAAAATAGTAGAAGGCATAAGAGAAAAAGTAGGGACAGACTTTATCATCGTATACCGATTATCCATGCTGGATTTAGTCGAAAACGGCAGTACCTGGGAAGAGGTTGTACAACTAGCCAAAGAAATAGAAAAAGCAGGTGCTACGATTATAAATACAGGAATAGGCTGGCATGAGGCTCGAGTTCCTACTATAGGATCCATCGTTCCCAGAGGTGGATTTGCATGGGTGACTAAAAGACTGATGGGAGAAGTTTCTATTCCGCTTGTAGCTACTAATAGAATAAATATGCCAGATGTTGCAGAAAACATATTGCAAGATGGCTGTGCCGACATGGTCTCTATGGCAAGACCATTTTTAGCAGACTCAGATCTGGTACTGAAGGCCATGGAAAATCGAGCCAACGAAATCAATACCTGCATCGCCTGTAATCAAGCCTGCCTAGACCACACCTTTACCATGCAACGTTGCTCGTGTATCGTAAATCCTAGAGCCTGCCATGAAACCGAATTACAATATCTACCTACAGAAAATCCAAAAAACATCTGCGTAGTCGGTGGAGGTCCTGCTGGTCTAGCAGCTGCAAGTATCTGTGCTGAGCGAGGTCATAATGTACATCTTTTTGAAGCCAGTGATCGGCTCGGAGGCCAATTCAATATGGCCAAAATAATCCCAGGAAAAGAAGACTATGCAGAGACCATTAGATACTATAGTCAGATGCTAAAAAAGCATGGAGTCCAGGTATTTTTAAATACATTGGCTACTGCCGAAATTATAGATCAAGCCAAATATGATGAAGTAATAATCGCTACAGGTGTGACTCCACGTGAGTTGTCCTTTCCAGGAATAGACCATTCTAAAGTACTCAGTTATAGAGATGTGCTTTGGGACAAAAAAGAAGTTGGCAGTAAAGTAGCCATTGTAGGTGCTGGAGGAATCGGATTTGATGTGGCAGAATTTCTAGCTGATGACTCAGAAGAATTAATGCAAGTCCCAGAATACATGAAAGAATGGGGTGTGGATATGCAGTATAAAAATAAAGGTGCTACCACTGCTGCAATAGACGCTCCCCCTGCCAGAGAAATACACTTGCTCAAAAGATCACCTGGCAAACATGGAAAAAACCTAGGCAAGACTACTGGCTGGATACATAGATCTAGTCTTAAGAAGAAAAAAGTAAACATGCTGTCTAGTTGTGAATACCTATCTATAACAGACGAGGGCTTCAGAATTACCAGTAACGAAAGAGAAATGCTCCTAGATGTAGATCACATAATCATCTGTGCAGGACAAGAAGCAAATGATAAACTGTCCAATTCTCTAAGCTTAGAAAAGGAGCACATACATGTAATCGGTGGGGCTAAAAACTCTTCTGGATTAGATGCAAAGAGAGCGATAAAGGAAGCGGCATATTTGGCTGCGAAGCTATAAGTCTATCTCTTCTTCCTATCCGATACCTTCATAGTTATCGTAGCCTTTACTACTTCTTTACCAAAAGTATCTAAAACGGATATCTGACAGTCTACCTCAGAGCAATTTTCCCAATCTACTTCTGATAAATCACAACTTGCAGTTACATCTGTCTCTGCCTTATGCTGATAAGCGACCTCCATACCGACAGGTATCCATCGTCTGTGTTTAGGAATCGAAGCTTCCATACATATTCCAGCAGCAAACTCACATAAATTACAGCTAGCTATGGCATGGATGGTTTTTAAATGATTGTGCAGACTTGGTCGTTTTTTCATAAAGACATTAATATAATTATGTCGTATCTCGAGAATCTGTGGTTTTATGGTTTTAAAATATGGAGCCTTAGAAGCTATAGTTCGATTAAAGAACCAATTGCCCATCGGATATTTCTGAGCCTTCTGATGCATTTTTAATATATAGTTCATGCTGTCTTTTCTACTTTTTAGCTATTGATTATTTTAAGTAATAACTTTCCTCTTTTGTTACCGGTAAAGAGTCTTAAAAAGGTATCATGAAAATTCTCTATACCCTCATATACATCTTCCTCAGTTTTTAATTTGCCTTGCATCATCCACATACCCATTTGTAAACCAGCTTCTTTGTAGCGATCAGCATAATCAAATACGACCATACCTTGCATAGTCGCTCGATTTACAAGCAAGGACAAATAATTTTTAGGCCCTTGTGTCTGAGTAGAATTATACTGTGATATAGCTCCACATATTACTATACGTGCATGCATACGTAATCTAGAAAGAGCAGCATCTAATATTTCGCCACCTACATTATCAAAATAAACATCAATGCCTTTTGGACAGTGTTGTTTAAGAGCAGAGTAGATATTTTCCTTCTTATAATCGATACATCCATCGAAACCCAGAGTATCCGAGACATAACTACATTTTTTCTCACCTCCAGCTATTCCGATTACTTTGCATCCTTTAATTTTTGCTATCTGTCCTACCACACTACCTACAGCTCCTGCTGCTCCTGAGACTAGAACGACATCTCCTTCTTTTATCTTCCCTACTTCCAGTATTCCGAAATAGGCTGTCATCCCTGGCATTCCAAGGGTACCTAGATACTTTGTCATCGGAACCATCGAAGTATCTACTTTAAAGTGGCCATTGCCATCTGTAGCAAAGTACTGCTGTACTCCACCCCAGCCTGTAAGTATGTCTCCTTTTTTAAATTTTGGATGTCCATTACTCTCTATAACTTCTCCTATGGTTCCTGCTCTCATCACCTCTCCTAGTGCTACTGGAGGTATGTAAGATTTTGCATCATTTAGCCAGCCTCGCATAGCTGGGTCGAGAGAAATATAGTGTGTTTTCACAACTACCTCTCCATCGCCAGCTTTGGGTATCTCTACTGTTTTATGCTCCCATGTATCTACTTCTGGAACTCCATGAGGCCTATTCTTAAGTATTACTTGTTTGTTCATTTTTATATTTTTAAAGGGACAGTCCGCCATCTAGTGTCAGACAATGTCCGGTTACAAATTTAGATTTATCAGTAGCTAACCATAAGATGGCCTCTGCTATCTCGCTGGCTTCTCCGAATCGATTCATCGGTACATAAGCCAATATCTTTTTCTCCAAATCTGGTTTATCACCAAGAACGCTATTCAGCAATTGTGATTTTGTATAAGATGGACAAACGGCATTTATTCTGATATTTTTATTTCCGTATTCTAGAGCAGCAGACTTGGTCATTCCGACTACTGCAAACTTACTAGCCGAGTATGCAAGATTATTGCCGGAGGCTTTTAGTCCAGCGAGTGACGCTACATTTACAATGTTCCCTGAGCCCTGTTTCATCATTTGGCCCAAAGCCAATTTCATACAATAAAAAACACCCGTTTGATTTATAGCTACTACTCTATCCCAGTCCTCTAAAGAATGCTCTGCGGTTTTGGCCAAAGTTTTATTTATTATTCCAGCATTATTGACTAGAATGTCTACTTTTCCATATTTGCCAACTACCTCATTGAATAATTTTTCTACACTCTCATAATCACTTACATCCGTCCTCATAGACTCCGCCTCGTAACCTGCAGATATAATTTTGCTCACTACCTCATCAGCCAGCCCATCGTTTTCATAATCGGCGATGACTACATTTATTCCATTTGAAGCTAACAATTCCGCTGTCGCAGCTCCTATGCCTGAAGCCGCTCCTGTTACTATTGCTATTTTCTTTTCTTTATCCTCCATACTTAAATTTGATTCTTATTTTTTTTTGACTCCAGTCAAATAAATCAACTACATATAATTCTGAATTCGTTTTTTATCGATTGCCTGAGCTGCCATCTGACAGAATAGAAGACATGCTTTATCGAGCTTGGCAAATTTTTCGTTACTCGTCAGTCCTTTATTGTATCTATAAAATATCTGCTGTACTATTACGGCTATTTTAAAAAGACCATAGACATAATAGAACAAAACATTCCCTACATCTCTTCCCGAGAGCTGATGATAACTTTGTACGATATCTTCTCTAGATGGGTTTCCTTCCATAGCTGTCGGTGATGGAATTATATGTGCAGCCGGACCATCTGATTGCATAACCCAATAACCTAGTGAAGTTCCTAAGTCCATAAGTGGATCACCCAAGGTTGACATCTCCCAGTCCAGAATCGCAGTTATATTCTTCCATTCCTCATTTTCAAAAACCACATTGTCATACTTATAATCATTGTGGATTAGTGTCGACTGATATTCTTTAGGTTGATTTTCATCCATCCACTTTATCACCTTTAAGGCATCAGGGATATCCATAGTAGCAGCTCGCAAATATTGTTTCCCCCAGTTGCGGACCTGCCTTTCTACATAGCCTTCTGGTTTACCGAGGTCCTCTAGACCGACTGCTTTATAATCTACCTGATGTAATTCTACATATAGATTTAGCCAAGTTTTACTTATTGGAGCAAAGTCCTGAGTAGACAGCTTTCTACGTTTGCATTCTGCAGTACTTAGAATAATTCCATCCATTTTCTCCATTAGATAGAAAGGCTTACCTATTATTTCTAAGTCTTCAGTATAGTCATATACCTCAGGCACATACTCAAACTGCTGCCCTAAGCCCTTGAGCACCCTATATTCTCGACCCATATCATGACCTCTCTTTATCGCTCCAGATGGAGGACATCTTAACACATATTTCTTTTTAGCTAAACTAAGTAGGTAGGTTAGATTACTATATCCATTTGTAAATTGCTGTATTGAGAGTTCCTCTTTTTCTGATTCTATTAGCTTTCGCGAAAGCAAAAACTGAATCAATTTTTTATTATCTAATTCCTCGCCTGGTCTTACGGCTGTAAGCATAGAATAGTTTTGATTATAGGCAAGTAAGTTAGGCAATTCTTTAACTTTGAGTTAAGCTTTTGAGAAGATAAATATGGAAAATCAATTTAATTTAAAAGACAAGGTTGCCATTATCACTGGTAGCTCTAAAGGCATAGGTGCCAGCATGGCCATGGCACTTGCCGAGCAAGGGGTAAAGGTCGTCGTAAGCAGTCGTCGCCAGGAATCCGTAGATCAGGTGGCCAATCAAATAAAAGAAAAAGGAGGCGTAGCCATAGGCAAGGAATGTCATGTAGGAGATTATATACAGCTTCAGGAATTAGTAAGCTTTACCACCGAGACTTATGGAGGGGTGGATATACTTATAAACAATGCTGCAACAAATCCTGTCTTTGGAAAATTGGCAGATATGACGGAGGAGGTTTTTGATAAAATAATGAATGTAAATCTCAAGGCTTGCATGCTACTCTCTAATCTCTGTTACCCGATTATGTCTGAGAGAGGTGGAGGTTCTATTATAAATATCGCCTCGGTAGAAGGAATAAAACCTACATTCGGCTTGAGTACCTATAGTATAAGTAAGGCTGGATTAATCATGCTCACAAAATCACAAGCCAAAGAATGGGGACGTAAAGGCATCCGAAGTAATGCCATATGTCCAGGTCTTATTAAAACAAAATTTAGTCAAGCCCTATGGTCAGATGAGGACAGCCTTAAAAAATTTGTGAGTCATATACCGATGCAACGTATGGCTCAGCCAGATGAAATGGCAGGACTGGCTTTATATCTAGCCTCTGCTCAATCCTCCTATACAACGGGTGGCGTATTTGCTGCAGATGGTGGCTACCTCATAGCCTAAACTAAAATATATGAATTTTGAATACACTCCTCGGTCTCTAGATTTACAAGCCAAGCTTAATGGCTTTATGGAAAGATATATTTATCCCTTAGAGCTAGAGGTAAGAGAACATCATACAGCACATTTATGGAAGGAGCATGATAAATTAGAGGAGCTTAAAACTTTGGCTAGAGCCAATGGATTATGGAATCTTTTTTTACCCACTAGTTATGGAGATCTAATTCCTGGACTCAGTAATCTGGAATATGCTCCTCTCGCAGAAATTATGGGTAGAGTCTTATGGTCATCGGAAGTATTTAACTGCTCTGCTCCTGATACTGGCAACATGGAAGTCCTCGCTAGATACGGAAGTCTAGAACAACAAGACAAGTGGTTAACTCCGCTTATGGAAGGAAAAATAAGATCTGCCTTCCTTATGACGGAACCACAGGTAGCCTCTTCTGATGCCACAAACATAGAAACTTCGATAGTCAATAAAGGAGATACATATCTTATCAACGGTCACAAATGGTGGTCGTCGGGAGCCATGCATCCTAGATGTGAAGTATTTATACTTATGGGTAAAACAAACCCCGAAGCTCAGAGACATACTCAACAAAGTATGATACTAATTCCCAAAGACACTCCTGGTGTGGAGATCATCCGTCCTCTAAGTGTTTATGGAGCACTTGATTCGCCAGAGGGACATGCGGAGATAAAGCTAAATAATGTTTCTGTTCCCGCTTCTAATCTTATTCAAAAAGAAGGAGATGGTTTTTCTATAGCTCAGGGACGATTAGGCCCAGGTAGAATCCATCACTGTATGCGACTGATCGGTGGAGCTCAGCGAGCCATAGAGCTTATGTCTCGACGAGTGGTAACTAGGACGACCTTTGGAAAACAGCTATCCTCTTACAGTAGTATCAGACAAGATATTGCTCGTTCTCTATGTGAGGTAGAACAGGCTCGTCTACTCACCCTAGCCACTGCGGATAAGATAGATAGACATGGAATAAAAGAAGCAAAAGAACTGGTCTCCATGATAAAAATAGTAGTACCGCAGATGGCCTGTAAGGTTATAGATAGAGCCATCCAAGCTCATGGTGGAATGGGAGTGAGCCAAGATCTTCCACTTGCTGAATTCTGGAGATATGCAAGATCTATACGTCTAGCTGATGGACCAGACGAGGTACATATGTATCAGCTCGGTCGCAATACAATAAAGAAATATCTCTAAGAAAGAGAAGTAAGAATGGATATTAAAACAGATTATATAAAAGTCGAAAAAACAGCACGTTACTCCACCTGGGGAAACCCCTCTGCTAAGACGAAATTTTTCTGGTTTGTACTCCATGGCTCTAATATGATCTGCGAACAAGTATTGTATAAATTTGCAGATTTTGATCCAGACACTCATTTTATCGTAGCACCAGAAGGCCTATCTCGATTCTATAAGGATGGCAATTTTAGTGGTGATGTAGTAGCAGCATGGATGACCAAAAGAGATCGGTTAAAAGAGATCTCAGATTTTTCTAACTATCTGTCTAGTCTATACAAGCAGGAACTTTCTCATTTACCTAAGACCGTAAAAAAGATAGTAATGGGATTTTCTCAAGGCGGTACGACTGCATACAGATGGTTGCATAATTCTCCTGTAGATATAGATTTCTTACTCGGTTACTCTTGCTGGATACCTGAGGATATAGATTTTGGCTCTAGCCAAACCAATCTTGATGCAATCAACAAAATATACACCTATGGAGACAGTGATCGTTTCTTAACTGAAGAAAGAATAGCAGTCCTTAAGGATATAATAAAGACTCAAAAGTTAGAGCAGACCATTTCTATTTTTAAAGGAATACACAGAATCGAAAAACAACACCTCTTATTTTTGTTTAATACTTACATAAAAGAAAATAACTAAGCATGGCATTAAAAGATTTCTGGACAGGCTCCGATCACTATCTCTGCGATAAAGAACTGGCTCAGTCATTTCATATAGCTAGAACATTAGGCATGCCTCTACTCATAGAAGGCGAACCTGGTACTGGAAAAACAGAATTGCCTTTGCAATATGCAGCGGACAGTAAATTACCTCTTTTTGTCTACCCTACTGGATCGAAAAGTAATGTCGAAAAATTTGTAGCTCGCTTCGATCATGTTAAGTACCTGAGGGATTCTCAGATAGAGATTCTTAATGCTCAACGATCAGAAAAAGGACTAGATTCTAAACTCTCTACAGGAGGAAGAAATCCTGAAGATCTGACAAATTACGTAGCCAAAGGACCAGCTGCTCTAGCCTATAGTACTCCTAATTCTGTCCTACTTATAGACGAGATAGACAAGGCACCCAGAGAATTCCCTAATGACCTGCTCTATGCACTCAGTCATAGAAAATTTATAATGCCAGAATCAGGCGAGGAGATTTCTTGTACAGAAGATGAGATGCCAGCCATCGTCATTACATCTAACCGTGAGCAGGAGCTACCTACTGCTTTTAAAGGACGATGCATCTATCATTACATTCATTTTCCAGAAGCAGATACGATGAGAGCCATTGTCAGCAAGCACTATCCTCAGATAGAAAATAAAGTTGTGGATGTGGCTCTAGATATATTCTATCATCTCAGAAAAATGGGCCTAGAACGAGCTCCGACTACTAGAGAACTTCTCAACTGGCTAAAGTATATTAAGAACTTCAGCTCCTCAGAATCTATAGATAAAATCAATAAACTGGAAGGCCTCGGCGTTTTAATAAAAACACAAACGGATTTAGAAAAAATTCAAAAAAGTGTATTGAGCCATGGCGATGATTTTCACAAAAGAAGTTTGCATAACTAGATAGCTCTATGTTCGAAACCTTACCAGAACGATTTAAGGAATATAACTTACCAGTAGATGTAAGGACGCTATTGCATTTGCAAAAAGCAACAGAAAAAGGACTGGTAAAAACCATCGGTGATGTATACAATGTACTCAAGGGCATAGTGGTAAAAGATCCTAAAATGATCGGACCCTTTACCCGTGCTTATTATGATTACTTTCTCAATATCGACATACAAAAAGGAGATAGATTAAACGATGCAATCCTTAGATCCGAGACCTTTAGAAAATGGAAAGAAGATAATCTAGATCGCTTCGGAGATGATATGGATACCGAAGATATTGTTAATAAATTTCTGGATGACGTACATCTCACCAGCTATGACATCAAAGAAATTATCGACGGCAGAGACCTCTGGGATAAGGACAGTGGAGACAAGGAAGATACTGATGGTGGCGATGATTCTACACCTGCAGAGAGACGTCCTCTAGATAGAATGGCTGATTATTCCGACCTCAGTCTAGAAGAACTACTGGAACGTATGAAGGAGGTTATAGACAAACAAAACTCCAAGCATTCCGGTGGATCTCACTGGATAGGAACTAGTGGTATTTCACCCTACGGACATGGAGGAGCTGCCAAAGACGGGATACGTGTAGGTGGCAATGGTGGAGGAAAGATGGCCAGAAAGGTGCTCAATGACAAAAGGTTTTTTCCTGTAGATCTCGATGCTATCCTAAATGACAATAACATCGATGCTGCCCTAGCCTCTCTCAAAGGAATAGAAGAAGAATCTGCCATAGACAAGCTAGATGTCGAGAACACTATAAAGAAAGGACTCAAGCGAGGTGGCCTATTTATCCCAGAATTGAAAAATGAAAAAGACCGTAAACTTCAGGTCATACTACTGATAGATAATGGTGGTTACTCAATGGATCCTTACGTAAGGATCGTTCAGAAACTCTTCAAAAAAATGAAGACTAGATTTGCTCATGATCTAGAAACCTATTATTTCCATAATACGGTTTACGATTATGTGTTTAGTGATGTCTATCGCAGTAAGGCAATTCCCATAGAACGTATCCTTTTAAAGAATCCAGACTACCATGTCTTTATAATCGGAGATGCCAGCATGGCTCCTTATGAGCTCGGAAAGACTAGCCTAGACACCTATCGCAATCTGACGGATCATTTTAAAAAAATCTCCTGGCTCAATCCAGAACCTAAAAAATATTGGAGACACACCTTCAGCATACAGGTTATCAAAGAACTCATAAACATGTATGAGCTTACGCCAAAGGGAATCGAGGAAGCAGTACTAGAGATGAATCGAAAGATTAAAAAGAGCTCTTAAATGAAAAACAAAAAACAAAAGTCCGTCCTCGTCAATAAAATTATTTCCTTTAGAATATTGATAGTCGCTTTGATGATAGCCATCCTTGGATTCCTAGCTGATCTGAACGAAAGAGAAAAAGATGTGCTACTTAACATTAAGGAAATACTCCTTATCACTGGAGTTATATTTTTATTTCTACTTCTTTTGATTCAAGGTATTAAGATTATTAAGACCTATGTTTTTGATGAAGTGTAGGAAGGAACCTATCCTAAAAGCTATTTTCAAAAAATCGTACCTGACTTACTTTAATCTATCAGTTAATCTTTCTTTCTTTACATTATCAAAATGATACTTTGACTTATCGGGATGTAGCTTAGTCCGGTTAAAGTGCTGGTCTGGGGGACCAGAGATCGGTGGTTCGAATCCACTCATCCCGACTGAAAAAAGAAAAAGCCCAAATGAAAATTCATTTGGGCTTTTTGTGAGAATGGAGGGATTCGAACCCCCGACCCCTACCCTGTCAAGGTAATGCTCTAAACCAACTGAGCTACA
>CAZDWO010000054.1:22730-28674 GCA_964509175.1 uncultured Saprospiraceae bacterium | reverse complement strand
CATTGCTGCTCTTCCTCACACTAAAAGATCGGAACTCTTCAATGTTCTCGATGCTTACATCCGAGATTTTAAAACGTCTAAGGCGTATGCTGTGAAATGAAAATGTGAGATTTGTATTTCTTATTTCCAGACAAGTGTATTGAATCGAGGATACAATCCTCGACCAACAGAAGCAAACCTCGACCATTGCAGCAGCGGGCTACAATCCTTGACTACCTGAAATTTTTAGTAAATTTTGAATCGCAGATTAATCTTTTTCCATTCCTTTTGATAATTGTAAAAGATGAAGATTCTTGCTTTTTTTCAATTCTGTCACCTAAGCTAAAATTGTATAAATCTACACTACAATTAGGGCTTAGTACTGCACACTCTAGACTATCACAACGCATAATAAATCCGTTTCTAGATTTTTGCAATTCTCCATCAATGATTCCACCGAAAGAATAAAAATTTTGGTATCTCATTTCGAACAAATCATTTTTACATTTTGAAATGTAAAATACTAAACCAATCATAAATAAATAAACAAATATTTTCGGAACATTTTCAGCTGCTTTATGGGAATATTTTCTCATCCTTATTCTTTTTATTATCTTCTTGAATTTTTAATAATTCTTTAGACCAGTTTATATAGATGCCTTGAGCGGATGGTCCAGTTCCAGCGAATGGTATTGAAACACCTCCTAAATATCCATCATCCAATTTTTGCCCATTAAAAATAGATGCACTAATGGAAAAATCAGACCACTTTTCTGAATTAAAAATTGCTCCAGAAAGATCATCGGGATTTCCGGTGTACCATTGTGGATTAACATATCCATTTCCACTAACACCTATACCTACACCTACACCATAGTTAAGTGTAAAGTTTTTAGGTAAAAAAGATTTATTTTTACCCTTTGTAATCCAATTATAACTAACTCCAACATTTAACCCGGGTCCTACCCCTATGGATGTTGGTATATTAATAGTTATGTTTGCCCCAGCGGAAACTACAGATGGTAATAATTTGTAAGCTTTTGAATCACTAAATTGCGGGTCTTCGCGAGGTTTAACTGGATCACTTGTTATTACAGGATTCTCAGGAATTTTATACGAACCAGGAACTGTTAAAAATTGATTTGGTGAAATGTTTCCAGAATGGTAATCAATATTTTCCCTATCGAAAACTTCTCCATGCCCTTTAAAAACGTTTTTAAAGGCTTCCATATTAGAATAAACAATATTCTGCCATCTAACTGGCTTAATTAAATTGTATCCGTATTTTTTTTGAGTTTCGGGGTCATTCAAATCTTTTGAAATTTGAGTTGGCCCTTGGCCTTTTTGGACGACATATCCAATCAAAACCCCATCTTCCACATAAGGCTCCAATCCATCTAAGTCAATAGCCATAATAGGAGTATTGCCTGCAAATTGGTAAGGAGTATACCATGGATAATCTCTAGTCAGTGGATCGGTACTCAAAAACTTTCCTATTGTCGGATTATAAATCCTAAACCCATAGTCATAGTGGTTCTGATCTCCCCACTCGCTGTTGGCGTCTTTTTCTTTTCCATTAAACCCAAATCTGGAGCTTTCTCCAAAATCAGGGTTAAGATAGTCCATATCTGGCATATCTAGCCCAAAGGGGAAATAATCTCCTGCAGAAACCAGTTCTGGCTCGTAGAAATCGGCACTGCCACCTGCTGAGTTTACACCCAGTCGTCTACCACTTACGGTAGAGAGAACATTGCCTAGGTGATTAGAGAGTTCGTATCTTCTGGAGGTGGGTCATTAACCACCAAACCTATTCTTCCTTTTTATATAGGAGATACTAATCATTTTAAAAATCGAGTGAAATAGAAAGGGCACAGCCCGATTAAAACTAACTATGTATATAGTTTCTGAGCCTAAGTATTACAAACTGATTTGTTGTTATAGTCTATTATATTTGTGCCGAGAACTACATATTTGTCATGGTGGATTTAGAAAATATACCTAGAATAGCTAAATGGGAACCAACGATAAGCAACAAAGCCAGGTAAAGGATTTTTTTAATAAGATTTGAGAGAATTACGATAAGAAGTATGATAAACACTCCGTATTTCTTCATTTCTTTTTTAGAGAAAGGCTTGAGGAGGCAACTAAAGATTATACCTTTTCGGAAAAGTCTATTTTAGATATAGGTGCAGGAACAGGAGAACTTTATCAGTTTCTTTCTGAGCAAAACGTAGACCTCGATTATTTTGCCTCAGATATAGCATCAAAAATGCTAGAGCAAAGTAATATACCTCGAGATTCCTATTTTGTCGGAGACATAGCCTCTTTTCCGAAAGACAAAAATAATTTTGATTATATATTTTTACTAGGAGTAACTACCTACTTCGAGGAGGCAGAGCTAAATCGCCATTTTGATTTTATTGAGCAGAATTTATCGAATGATGGAGTAGGTATCATTTCTTTTACAAACAAATCGTCGTTTGATTATCGCTTAAGAAAAACGGTTCGCTTTGTAACGAGGACACTTGGATTTAAAAAGAATGTTATGGGGCAGGAATTTGGAGTATTTGCCTATTCCGTATCTGATATAGAAAAACTATTAGCTTCTAATTTCAAAATGCTCAAGACGAGTTTTTTAAATCAAACTATACCTCCGTTTAATCAAATAAGTCCGAAGATGTCTATCAAGATGGCTAAGAGAATAAAAAGGAAACTGAGTAATGGAAGTTTGCTTTCTTTTCTTAGTTCTGATTTTATAGTTTTCTTTGAGAAGAAGAGTACTTAGTTTTTTTTCTATTGACCCTACAAAACCCCAAACTGCTCAAAATGATGATTAAAATGCTTATCCATCATCAGTTGCATGTGGTACTTGTCTAGCATTCCGAAGGTGATGTTTTTTAAGGTTCCTTCTGGATTGTCTTTGTAGAATTGTGTGACCTGATCGTAGGATTCCCAGAAAGCTTTTTTGGCATCAGCTAGATTCTCGTAACGTAGGTCTTCTGTTTCATCTTTTTTGAAGATGGGAAGTTTAAACTCTCTAGGCATGGCTCTGTAGTTCCATAGACTGTCTCTGTACTTTTCTATTTTATCTTCTGGGGTTACGATCTCAGCTTCTATTTTTCCTAAGGAGAGGAGATTCATGTAGTCGAGATGTTCTATTAGATGCTGAGCAGACATTAGACCCCATTGTGCTTTTGTTTCTGGGGTGATGGCATCTATTCCTTTGGCAACAGCCGCTCTATCCATTCTTACGAAAGGAGATTTTTTCTGAACTAGTGTAAGTACAGTTGCAAAAGCAGCTAGCTCATCTTCTTGATCAAAAACTTCTACATACCATTTTACAACTCCCGATGGATGCTCAGGTCCTCTGCTGTCTCGATCTGCTTTTTCTTTACAAGTAAGTCTTACCTGTATGGTATCGTTGTGATAAAGTGGTTTAATAAATCTACACTCATCTAGGCCATAGTTTGCGGCTACTGGTCCTTTGGCAGGTGAGACAAATAGTCCTGCTGCTGCTGCTAGAATAAAATATCCATGTGCAGCTCTCTTCTCAAAAATACTTCCCTCTAGTGAGGTGATGTCTGTATGAGCATAAAATACATCCCAACTCAGATTTGCAAAATTTTGAATATCACTATCGGTAAGGGTACGCTTATGCGTTAGGATAGACATTCCTGGTTTTATATCTTCAAAGTGATATCTAAACGGATGCTTGTCTGCTTCTATATAATCAGAACCTGGTTGATATATTCCAGTTACTGAAGTCATCATTGAGGGTGATCCCTGTACTGCACATCTCTGCATATAATGTTTTATCCCTCTCATGCCACCCATCTCTTCTCCTCCACCTGCTCGTCCCGGTCCGCCGTGTACGAGATAGGGTAGAGGTGATCCATGGCCTGTACTATAAGGAGCCATTTCACGATTGATGACCATAATCCTTCCGTGATGGCTGGCGGCTTCTACAGTAAAGTCTCTAGCGATGTCATTATCGTTAGTAGCAATTGAGCAAACCAGTGATCCCATACCCATCTGAGCAAGAGTCGCAGCCTCTTCCATGGTAGAGTAAGGCATAATGGTACTTACTGGCCCGAAAGCTTCTATCTCATGTACAGCAGTATTTTTAAATGGATCTTTTTCTACCATAAGTATAGGACTCAGAAAGGCACCTTTGTCATAGTCAGCATCTATGAGTTCTATGGCATCAAGTTTTCCATAAACGATGTCGGCCGTTTGGCTGAGTATGGCAACTTGATTTTTTACTTCTGTGACCTGGTCCTTGCTGGCCAGCGATCCCATACGTACACCTTTGCTAGTTGGATTACCGATAGCTACTTTGGAGAGTGCTTTTCCGAGAGCAATCTGTACATCTTCTACTAGACTATCAGGTACGATGATTCTACGTATGGCAGTACATTTTTGTCCACACTTGGTAGTCATTTCTTTTCTGACTTCTCTGATAAAGAGGTTAAACTCTGGAGTTCCTGGTACCGCATCTATTCCTAGAATGGAAGCATTGAGACTATCAGCTTCCATATTAAACGGAACCGATTCATTTATGATTCTTTCGTGAGATTTTAGGAGTCTTCCTGTGGTTGCAGAACCGGTAAAGGTTACTACATCTTGTGATTCCACGGTATCGAGTATTGTACGTGCTGACCCACAAAGCAGCTGGAGAGCTCCTTCTGGAAGAATGCCTGAGGCTATTACATCTCTAACTACTGCCTCTGTAAGAAAAGAGGTGGCTGTTGCTGGTTTTACGACTGCAGCAACACCTGCCATCCAGTTTACTGCACATTTTTCAAACATTCCCCAGACGGGAAAGTTAAAGGCATTTATATGTATAGCTACTCCTTTTTTAGGAACGAGAATATGATGACCCATAAATTTTCCTCCTCTAGATAGGTCTATCGCATCACCATCAACATGGTAGGTCTGATTTGGAAAATTTCTACGCAGAGAAGCATTTGCAAATAGATTACCGAATCCTCCTTCTATGTCTACCCAGCTATCGGCCTTGGTCGCTCCGGTTTTATAACTGATCTCGTAATATTTATCTTTTAATCGAGTAAGGTGCAGTGCCAGTTTTTTAAGCATGATGCCTCTCTGCTGGAAGGTCATTTTGCGTAAAGCAGGACTTCCTACATTTCTACCATGTTCTAAGGCCTTGCCGATATCTATTCCTTTGGCTGTAGCCAATGCAATCTGATCACCGTTTATAGCATTGTACAATGGGCTGCCATCTCCATCTCCTTCTACCCATTTTCCGTATACGTAATTTCCTAATTTCATATGGTAAATATTTACTGCAATTTACAAAACTCACAAGGGAGATAAGAAAACAAATGAATATTAGTTTTAGCTTAGAATAGAACGAAAAAGGAGATGCTTTTAGTAGAAGTTCTTACTGTATAAATCCGGGTTTTCTGCTTGATTCTATTTTATAGAGCATCAGATTTTTAATGTTGATTGCTTTGGTTTTAGCCTCATCAGTTTTAGGTCCACTAAAATTTTCGTCTAAAGTAACTATCCAATTATTTACCCAAAAGTCAAAATGTCTTATTTCTAATCTTCTCACTTTATCTAGTTCGATATGCTTGTGCATAACATTGCCTCTATAGTTTCCTTTACCAAATAATGCCGAATCCCAAAAGTTTACGATAATATCTAAATGAGACTCCATATCCATTTCCATATCATCTGCAAAGAAGACTTTCATTTCTGGAATGACTAGTAGCTTGTTGTAAAACTCGTGTACAACTAGATGGATGTCCTTTCTGGTTTCTAGGTCTTTCATAGAGTGTGAATCAGTGGACTAAAAAACAAGATTAAGGCTTAAATAAAGAATTTTATCGTTACAAACCAAATAGTAACTAGAATTACAGAAGGCCATATTAACTTGTTTTTTCTCAAGTGGTGAATTTTAATATTTGAAATGGGCATACCTAAAACGGATAACAGAATA
>CAZDWO010000054.1:0-22630 GCA_964509175.1 uncultured Saprospiraceae bacterium | reverse complement strand
CGGATAACAGAATAATTTGCCATATAGGCATCGCAGGATTGTATTGATTTAAATATTTAGGGGCAAGGATTGAGTTAACAAGAAACATAATCATTATCGTTAAAGTAGTAATTATCGAAGGTTGATCACTTGTACTCCAAGATTCCGGAAAGTAATTGTATTCCAGAACTGTTAGAATTAAGAACACCAAAATTGTAATAAAAAACAATAATCCTAAATTATATATCCCTTTGGAATTAAGTTTTACAGAGGAGTATATATCGTCAAGAATATCATTGTCCGGATTCATTTAAAAAGTACTTAGCTTTTCATCTATTACGATTGTGTCAGTCCATCTGTCATGCCATCCTGTTTTTTCATCCCCTAAAAAAGAAAAGGCTTCAAAAGGTACAATTCTAGCAAATGACCTTGTGAGAATCGTAGTCAAATTAGGTGTCGAACCATCTAAGTTTACCACTCTTGTTTTTGTAATGTATTTTCCGATGGTTTTGCCTTTTAATGCTCCTTCTATTACAGTATAATAAACAACCGTAAAGAACATATAGGTAAGTCGTTCCAGTATCTTGGTTTCAAAGCTGTCTTCCTCGATTTCTTCAAATACTTCCATAGCTGCGTCGGAAAGAATAAAAATCACAACGCTGATGGCTAAATACAAAATGAGAAAAACAATCATGTCTATAAAATAATTAGCAAATCTTTTTCCTTTTTCAGCTTGAACCAGTATCCGTTCTTCAGAACCTAAGTTAGAGTCTAGTATGTCTAAATTGTTGTTCATAAGTATTTATTATCTGGTAAGTAGTATGTACTCGTTTAAAAGCTGATTCAGAAATTGGACATTGATTTGGTCAGGTGGTGGTATGTCTAGACGTTCAAAAATTTTCAAACCGATTCTTCTAAGAACTGACCTATTTTCTGGTGTCTCAAATTCTTGATATCTCAGTATAGCATGTTTTAAAAGAAGCATGTCTTTATCACTGAAGTTTCTCAGTCCTGGATAATTTATCTGAATATTTTGATTGTTGAGATTAGTTAGTTGTGCCAGACCAAAATCATCTGCCTTGCCGAGAGATATAACTGTGGTGCCTGCTATAAGATCACCGATACGCTGGTTCTTTTCTGAGCTGAGGATAGTTATGATTCCGAGGGATCCTATCGAAAAGGCTATATCTACCAGCCTGAAAATCCAACGGAGAAAATAATCATTTAAAGCTGGTGTTGTTCCTCTTAAGGTTACCACTTTTATTTTTAAAATTTTTTTTCCAGGTGATTGTCCATCCATTAATGATTCAAAGATTAGATGATAGAGCATCCCTGGTATTACACCTATTAAGTAAAATAAAAAGGAATTCCATCCAAAACAAACCGCTACTATGGTATTATAAATACCAAAAAATAAGACATCCAATAAGGTAGAAAAACACCTATGCATAACTGGAGCCAGCTGGTACTTAAAAATAATATTATGAGAAGTGCTTATTTCGATGCTCTTCATTGATGTCAAATAAGTTAGTTTTTTGTTTCTTTAAGAATCGTTAAGATCATGACTGAGAAACATTTTATAGACCAAAATATAGAAAAGTGGAGAGAACTAGAGGAATTGCTTCAATATTCTGATAGTAATCCTGAAAGATTACACTCATTATTTGTAGAGGTTTCCTCAGACCTGTCTTATGTACGGACATATTTTCCTAGTCGTTCTGTAAGAGTCTACCTCAATGGACTTACTCAGAAAGTTTTTGATAGAATAAAAAAGAGTAAAAAAAGATTTGATCTAAATGTGATTTTGGACTTCTTTGCTCATGTACTCCCTCGAGAGATTTATAAGCAACGGAAGTATTTTATTATTTCGTTTTTGGTTTTTTCTCTCGCCGTATTTATAGGTGCATACTCTACTTCTCATGATGCAGAATTTCTAGCCATGATTGTAGGTGAAGATTATGTTGCTCAGACAAACGAAAATATAAATCAAGGTGACCCCATGAAAATCTACAAAGATCATGAGCAGGTAGATATGTTTTTTGGGATTACACTTAATAACATCAGAGTATCATTTACTGTTTTTGTACTTGGACTGCTGGGTGGTATCGGGAGTATATTTGTATTGGCTTATAATGGGATAATGCTCGGAGCATTCCAGTATTATTTTTATACAAAGGGTCTTTTTGTCACTTCTTTTCTGACTATATGGATACATGGTACCATAGAGATATCTGCTATTATAATCGCTGGTGCGGCTGGCTTAGTACTCGGTAAAGGGGTTTTATTTCCAGGTACCTACCATCGATCTAGTGCTTTACAGATATCTGCACTGAGTGCTCTCAGGATTTTATTAGGGACTGTTCCATTGTTTATTATCGCAGGTATGCTGGAGAGTTTTGTTACTCGATATACCGAGATGCCTACTTGGCTCAAAATATTTATCATAGTAGGCTCTCTGCTGTTTATCTTATTTATGTGGGTGTGGTATCCATATGCCTATAATAAAAAAAATCTGGGTGCCATTACTAAGGATGATTTTATGCCTGCACCAGATGAAGAGCTCGATAGAGAAAGAATAAAGTATAGAAATTTTGAAGAGCATTTTATACTTTCCTTATCTGATTATAAAAATCAGATTGTAAATCTATTGCGTACCGTTATATTGCCATTTCTGATTTTGGCTGCTCTCTCGCTATGGGTTATCGTTACTAAGAAGGTAGAAGAGGTAACTTATTTTATAGGAGACTTAGATGTTTTCGATTCTTCTCATCTTTTTTCCAATGCTATTTTGGTTATAGGATTTGCCATATTGATGGGTCGAGTAACTTATCGATATGTAAAAGAACATTCTACTTTTTCTCAGCACCTATGGAAGTATGGATGGTTGTATATTCTAGTGAGTTGTTTTTTGGTTCTTCCATTTGTTATGTTTGAATCTAACTATTTGGTATTGGTCTTTATGATGATTATTCCACCTCACTTTTTAGTGAGAATAATAAAGTTATTTGTTATTGATAAAGGAGATTCACACCAGACTATAAGGTCTTTGTATACTAGTTCTTATCAGTATCTGATAAGTTATGGAGCAGATTATTTGCTCACTTTTGTTTTCTATCTATTGTTGTATTTGTTACTCGTGCTAGGTCTAGGTTCTTTATTTTACGAGTTACTTGTCTGGCATAAGCTTTTTATTTCTATTCAGGCTAGCAATTCCTTTTTTAATGCGACGATGATCATTTTCATATTAGCTGTAGTATTCCCATTTTTTATGGTTTTTGTTTTTAATAAGGAGACCTCACTCATATGTAGAGATACAGGCTTGGATTTAGAAAAACGATTAATTGATTTTGGAAAAGGATCTACCATACTAGAGATATAATGAAGGATATATTTTATATAATCATTATACTAGTTTTTACTGGGTCTAGTATCACTGCACAGGAAGCCTTACCTTCTGTATCAGAGGCTGATTTTAAAAACATAGAACAGGAGATTGATTATTCTGATACAAAAAGAGTCTTGACTAGACGTACCCCGAGGAAGCCGAGAGAAATAAAGGACATATCAGAGCCAAATGTTCCTAATGTTAATTTTTCTGGTCTTGGTAGCATTCTGAATATTATCGCTATGGTACTTATCGGTATTCTTGTGCTAATGGTACTCTACGCTATTTTTTCCAATTATGTTTTAAAACCTAGAAGAGAAGGACAGAAAAATTTAGGGCAAATAGAAGAGGAACATATCGAGGAGATAGATTTGGAAAAGAGTTTTGATTCGGCTATAGCCAAAGGAGACTTGCGATCTGCATTACGAGTTCGTTTTTTAAAGGTGTTACAATCTTTAAGTATCGAAAAAGCAATAGTCTGGCGGTCAGAAAAGACAAACAGGGATTATGCATTAGAACTCAAGGGAAGCACTTATTATCAAAGTTATAAGCACCTATCGCATATTTTTGAATATGTATGGTATGGAAATGAGGAAATAACAGAAGAAATATTTCAAAGCTGCTTGAGCGAATTTGATCGTTTTAATATCGAAGATTTATGAGCAATAGATCAATCATATTAATCCTAGCGGGTTTTATCGCATTAGCGTCAATTTTTATTTTTTCTGTATATAAGATAACGCATGTACCTGATGTAAAATGGAATAATTACCATGACCTAGAATCGAAAGAACCTTACGGTGCATGGGTACTAGACACTTTGATAAAGAAAAAATTTGAGGATGTCTCTGTATTATATAATACGCGAGACACACTGGTGCATGAGATCCTGTCTGATAATAATTTGTACATACACATAGCAGAAGGTGGAAGGAATAATATATACAGATATAATTATGAGGATATTTTGGCTTTTGCCGAAAGGGGAAATGATGTCTTTTTTATAGGGACTAATTATGGTAGTTGGGTAGATAGTTTTTTCAGAATTGGTAATTATCCCGTTCAGGCTGATAGTGTTTTTAAAACTGTCTTCATTGATGGTGATATGGAAGAACAGGGTTTTGAGTATAAACATTACCGACGAACCCTAGATAAACCTCTGACTTTTCAGCATAGAGAAATAGAGGCTTCATATGGAATGGACTTAGATGTAATCGGACAGACCGAAGATTGTAATGGTATAGTGATGGGAAAGATGTCTGTTGGTAAGGGTAATCTATACATTCATTCTGTGCCAGAGATGTTTACAAATATGGCTTCTAAACAGCCATTCTATCTGGATCATTTTAATACTTGCTTTGATGCATTTAATCCATCTAGTGTAGTTATCGGGCATAATAAGTTTAAATATTATAGTGATGAGTATGATGTAGACGGAGAACCAGATGGTGTAGAAAGTCCGTTGCAATATATATTAGCAAATCGTTCATTAACAGCGGCCTATTTATTATTACTTGCTGCTGGTCTTATATATGTGATATTTAGATCTAAGCGTAAGCAGAGAGTTGTACCCATTTTAGAAGAAAATAAAAACACCACTCTAGAGTATGTACAGACCCTAAGTAGTTTATATGCAAGCAGTGATCAACCCGAATTACTCTTTCCTTATTTAACAAAAAATTTCTATCATAAAATAAAAATGAAGTATCACCTCGATGCTAAGCACCCAGATTTTGTAAGAATATTATCTAAGAAATCCTCAGTAGAAAAAGAGGAAATAGAAACCTTGATTACTCTGATGGATCAATCTATAAAGAAAACACAGTTTCCTACAGATCGATTAATCTTTTTACACAACCGTATTGAAAAGTTTTTTAAAAATGCAGAATAATGAATGAAGAAAACACAAATACTCCAACACCAGAAGAGCAACAACCTATCATAGAACAACCAACGAGCTCTTTTGTGCCTAGTACCAGTAAGCTCAGACAAAAATTTGAGCTTCTGTATGATGAGTGTGCTAAGGTGCTTATCGATCAGGAAGATTTGATAAAGCAGATGATGTGCTGCATTCTATGTGATGGGCATATATTGCTAGAAGGAGTTCCTGGAATTGCTAAGACCTTATCTGCCAGAGTCTTTTCTAAAACCATAGATGCTCAGTTTTCTAGGATACAATTTACTCCTGATTTATTACCGTCTGATATTCTCGGTACATCGATTTTTAATATGCAGAAATCAGAATTTGAGTTTAAGAAAGGACCTGTCTTTTCTAACATTGTTCTGATAGATGAGATAAACCGTGCTCCTGCTAAGACACAGTCTGCACTCTTTGAGGTAATGGAAGAAAAACAAATTACCAATGATGGAGTCAAGTACGATATGTCTTATCCATTTATGGTTATCGCTACTCAGAATCCTATAGAGCAAGAGGGAACGTATAGATTGCCTGAAGCCCAGCTCGATAGATTCTTGATGAAAATCCATCTAGATTATCCGTCTGCATCTGGTGAGCTGCAGATCCTCAAGAGATTCAGAAATCAGCTTTCCAGAATCGATCTAGAAATAGTAAGTTCTATATTGGCGGCAAGTGATATTAAGGAATTGCAGAATGAGTTGTCTTCCATACATGTAGAGGATCAGATGCTGCAGTACATTACTCAGATTATACAGGAGACGAGGACGCATAGAAGACTTGTACTCGGAGCATCTCCTAGAGCTTCTCTAGGAATTTTAAAATCTGCCAAGGTCATCGCAATGTTAGAAGGTCGTAATTTTTTAATACCGGATGATGTTCAGTATGTAGCACCACATATATTAAATCATAGGCTGATTCTTACCGCAGAGGCAGAAATGGAAAATGTTTCTACTCTTGATGTAATTGAAGAAATCATACAAACCTTAGAGGTACCTAGATAGATGCATAATATTTATCTCAAAGATCGAGTCTTCTACGGACTAGGGTTGGTAATATTTCTGTTTTTACTTTCCTATAAAGTCGCTACGTTTTATACGATAGCTATTGCAGTGCTTATACTGCTAGGGATATTGCTTATCATAGATTGGTTTTTATTATCGAGAAATCGATCTGCGGTGGCAGCTTCTCGATCTACCGGAGAGAAATTATCTCTCGGAGATAAGCAGTCTATTTTATATAGAATAGAAAATAATTCCAGCCTCGGACTGCATATAGAACTTATCGATGAGTTGCCTAAGCAACTTCAATATAGAGATGGAATATTTAATCAATTTATCGGTTCAGGAGAATTTGTAGAGGACCGATTTTCAATAGAACCTCATACTAGAGGACTTTATGATTTTGGGAATATTAATCTATATCTATCGACTCGATATTTATCTCTGATAGAATTACGTACAGTCATACCTGCTAAGCATTCTGTAAAAGTTGTTCCATCTATTCTGCAGATGAAGAAATATGAATTAATGGTCTTCTCTCATACCAAGGGCAGAAGCGGCTTACGCCGAATAAGAAAAATAGGGGAGAATGACGAGTTTGAAAGAATCAGAAGATATCAGCAGGGGGATAATATAAAGTCTATAAACTGGAAGGCAACTTCTAGGATGAATAAAATAATGATTAATCAGTATCAGAATACAAAATCACAAAATGTATACTGTATTGTAGACAAGGGTAGATCTATGAAAATGCCTTTTGAAGGATTGACCCTTCTGGATTATGCCATTAATAGTGCTCTCGTAATTTCCAATATCGTTCTGCGTAAATATGACCGCATCGGGCTCATTACGTACTCAGACAAAATCGGAGCTCTCTTAAAATCTGATTCTAAGCATTCTCAGCTAGAAGCTATAATGGATAGTCTGTATAAGCAGAAAACTGAATTTAAAGAAACCAGTTATGAGTTGCTAAACGTTGTGTCTCGTAAAAAAATAAGTCGTCGGAGTCTGTTGATTCTATTTACAAATTTTGAAACCAGACAAGACTTTTTGAGAAATCTAGCATACTTAAAATCTATAAATCGATATCATCTATTGCTAGTAGTGTTTTTTGAAAATACTGAACTTTTAGAAGCGAGTGAGACGAGGGCAGTTACGGAGGATCAGATTTATTTTCAAACCTTTGCTCGGAGGCTGTCTATAGAAAAGGAACAGATTAGATCAGAACTGATAAGTAACGGAATCCAGACCATCCTTACAAAGCCTCAGGATCTTTCGATAAATGTCATAAACAAATACCTCGAGTTCAAGGCTAAAAGAATGCTCTAGATTACGTTTTTAGTATAATTAGTTTTTTACTACATAAAGGCAGCCATGCCTCCAAATAATAGACCTATAACGATTCCTACAGCATATAAGCCTAGAACTATCGCCATTAGAATTCCTATAAACTGGTAGCATTTCTTTAGATTTTGGAATGACTCTCTTAGAAAACTCTGATTATCATTTGCCAGAGCAGTTTTCATTTTGGTTGCAAACTTAAATAGCCATAGGGTCGGGAAAAAGTAGAGAGCGGCGAAGGCTAAATAGAATATGGACATAATTATTCCCATTCCTGCTTCTGCTCCTCCCAGACCAGACATAGATGCCATGAAAGTAGAAAAGAATAATCCAAAGAGTACCATAAATCCGATTCCCACAAATCCGATTATTGCCAAGAATTTTGCCCATTTGGCAGTTTCGCTTAAGAAACTTTTGATTTCTGGGGTTATGCTCATTGAGCCTTCAGACATCCCAGTGTCTATAACAGTGTTTTCCATGTTGATTTGATTTTTTACTAAAGAAAAAGAAATTATTGTAAAAAATGCAATTGTGGAATTAGATTTTTTATTCTACGTCTAGCACATTTATAGACTTGCGATATACCGTTCCTCTGAAGCGGTAATAGATTTCTCCAGCTTCGTCAGATACGTTTACGTCAAACTCTGCAGTTTTATGTGTCAGTGATAGAGCCTTGGCTGTAGCCAAAAGTATGTCGCCTTCTTTAGCAGACTTCGCATAACTCATCGTCCCAGTTATGGAAACGGCTAAGCGACCATAAGAATTAGAAGCAAAGGCAAATGCACTGTCAGCAAAGGCAAAAGCGATGCCTCCATGCATTATACCGTAACCGTTTAGCATTTCCTTACGGACTGTCATTTTTATAATACAGTGTCCTTCCTCTATGGTAACTGGCGTAATTCTCATCCACTGACTGCAGTAGTCTGTGGACATCATACGTTCATACACTTGTAAGGCTAGTGTTTTTTCCATTAGGAGTAGAAGGTTTTATTTTCTTTGGCCATTTTTCTGAGTAGTGGACAGCATCGATATCTATCTGAGTGGAACTCGTCGTATAGAGCATCTATGTGATTTACACATTCTTGGATTCCTATTTCGTCTGCCCAGGCAAAAAGTCCTTTGGGATAATTTACTCCTTTGGTCATGGCGAGGTCTATATCTTTTTTAGTTGCTATTCCTTTAAAGAGTGTGTCGGCTGCTTCATTTATAAGTATCATAAGTACACGATTCTGAAATGATTTCAATTTTTTAAAATCTGGAATTGCTTGCTCAGTATATTCTGGTCTCGGATATTTATAAAAACCTCGATTAGATTTACGACCTAGATAGCCAGCTTCTACTAATCGCTTCTGTGTAAAAGATGGAGTGTATCTCGGGTCATAGTAAAAGGCCTTCCATACTGTTTCTGTTACTACATAGTTTACATCATGACCTATGTAATCTGTAAGTTCAAAAGGTCCCATTCTAAAGCCCAAAGATTTTATGGCCATGTCGAGTAGGTCAGGTGCTGCTCCCGTTTCTTCGTGATATTTTATTGATTCAGAATAGAAAGGACGAGCTACTTTATTTACGATGAATCCGGGAGTGTCTTTGGCAATCACAGTTACCTTTCCCCAATCATCGATTATTGATTTAGATTTGTTTAGAACTTCTTGGGAAGTTTGTAAAGCAGGAATTATTTCTACCAGTTTCATTAGAGGTGCAGGATTAAAGAAATGTAATCCAATAAAACGCTCTGGTTTTTCTAGGGCTGCTGCCAATGAAGTAATCGATAGCGACGAAGTATTAGAAGCGATAATGCAGTCCTCGCTTACGATGTCTTCTACTTCTTTAAATAGCTTTTTCTTTATTTCTAAATTTTCTATAATTGCTTCTATAACTAGGTCTGCCTCTTTTATCGATTCTAACTTAGAAGTGTAAGTGATATTATTTAGAATTCGATTTTTTTCATCTGTATCTATTCGTTCCTTTTCTATTAATCGATTTAGAATTTTAATAAGCTTCTCTTTGCTTTTTTCTAAGGCTTCATCATTTATGTCATAGAGGTAGGTGGTGCAATTATTAGTTGCTGCAATTTGAGCGATTCCGCTACCCATAGTTCCACATCCGATAACTGCTACTTCCATTCTATTCTCCTTTAAATTCAGGTTTTCTTTTTTCTACAAAGGCTGCGATTCCTTCCTTGTAATCTGCAGTGTTGCCAGCCATAGCCTGATACACGGCTTCTAGTTGTAACTGCTCTTCAAAACTATTAGTCAGTGATCTATTAAAAAGTTCTTTGGTATAGGCTAGTGCCTTGGTAGGCATTTTAGATAATTTTACTGCTACAGCAAAGGTGTCATCAGCAAAGCTCTCGTCGGGGTAAAATTTGTAAATCATTCCCATTCGCTCGGCTTCATCTGCCATGACTTTATCTCCTAGCATGGCTAGAGCGATTGCTTTTTGAAATCCTACTAATCTAGGTAGAGAATAGGTTCCTCCAGAATCAGGGATAAGACCGATTTTAGTAAAGGCCTGTATAAAGCTTGCTGAGGCTGTTGCCAATGTCACATCACACATCAGTGCTAGATTAGCTCCAGCTCCTGCTGCGACTCCGTTTACAGCACAGACCACTGGCTTAGGAAGATTTAATATTTTTTCTATGATGGGATTATAATGCTCAGGTACGATTCTATCCATGCCTACCTCATTGTCAGGGTCTACCAGTTCTTTAATGTCCTGGCCTGCACAGAAAGCTTTTCCATTTCCAGTAATGTATACTGCTCTTACATCATTATCTGTTTTGCACTGATCCAAATAGCTCTGCATACTGAGTGCCATTTCTCTAGTAAAGCTATTATAACTATCAGGCCTGTTTAGAGTAATTTTTGCAACAGCATCTATTTTTTCAAAAAGTATCGAAGGCATATTTTTATTTAAGACATTTAAAATAATCAAAAGGCTCTAGACAGTCGTTGCATTTAAATAATGCTTTACATGCTGTCGAACCAAATTGTGAAACCATCTTGGTATTAGTGGATTGGCAGTTGGTACATTTTACGATACGTTCGCCATGCAGGAGAGCTTTTTTATCTAAGGTTTCCTCAAGTGGAGCGGCGATTCCATAAGCTTCCATTTTCTTTCTTCCTTTCGCACTGATCCAGTCAGTACTCCATGCTTCTGTGATTACCAGTTTTACGGTAGTAGTATATCCGAGAGCATCTATAGCCTTTTTTATATCCACAGCCATCATATCCATTGCGGGACAACCAGTATATGTAGGCGTTAGATGCACAAGTACATCTTTATTTTCCTTTACTACTTTTCTAACTACTCCTAGATCGAGAACGGATATAACCGGAATCTCAGGATCTGGAACAGACTCAAGAGCCTTAAGGATTGCAGGGTCGATATTTTGGAGAGTGGCTACCATTCCATTTTGGGGTAAACCCGTTGCATGTATTGGAAGTCAGCAAGAATGAAACCCATATGTTCTGTATGTATTCCTGATTTTCCATTTGCATGTCGAGGAGGAGTCTCTGGAATTTGTAGGTTAGCTGTAGCGAAAAGTTCTTCTACTTCAGTATAATACTTTTCTTTAATAGCGGCTAAATCAATACCGATTCCTTTTTCTTTCATGTCTTTCTCTACCTCTGTCTCCACAAATAGTTCTGCCACATATGGATAGAGTTGGTTGAGAGCGGCTTGCATTTTGGAGTTACTTATTTCTGTTCCGTCTCCCAATCGTTTACACCATTCTCCAGAAAATCGAACATGGTATTTTGTTTCTTTTAAAGACTTAGTAGCTATAGCAATTATTCTTTTATCTGAGCTCTTTTCCAGTGCTTCCAGTTGTAATCTCTGAAAAACATCAAACAGATATTGTCTAACTATTACATGTGCAAAATCGGTATTGGGTTGTTCGACCAGAAGACAGTTTAGATGTTGCCGCTCATTACGGAGATAAGCGATCGTATCTTCTGTAGCTTCTCCATCTTCTAGCTCCGCTGCATATTGAAATATATTACGTACCTGCCCGAATAAATCCAAAGAGATATTTGTAAGTGCAATATCTGTCTCTAGTGAAGGTCCATGACCACAGAGCTCAGACAAACGATGTCCGAGAATCATAGAATTGTCCCCGAGCATAAGAAGATATTTATAAAGTGATTCGTTCATACTCTATATATGCTTTAGCTCGATGGGTAATTCATAAAAAGTAGGGTGGCGATACACCTTGTCTTCTGCTGGTTCGAAAAGGGGACCTGCGGACTCTGGATTTGTAGCAGTTATGTCCTTAGATTCTACGACCCAGATACTTACGCCTTCTTGTCGACGTGTATAGACGTCACGGGCATTTTCTATTGCCATCTGAGCATCCGCAGCATGTAAACTTCCGAAGTGTCGATGTTCCAGTCCGTTTTTAGATCGGACGAAGACTTCGAAGATGGGCCATTCGTTCTTTGAACGGTTTGAAGGTTTTGAGGTATCGAGGTTTTGAGGTTTCTTTTCTACAGCCATTTTTTTCTAGCTTCTATTAGTTTATATAATGAAAGAGAGATGATGTTACATTTTTGAATTAATTCATCTGCCTGTTCTTCTTTTATTAATCCTATTTCTTTGGTAATAATGAGTTGTGTCATTAGTTCTGCGGTTGAGCCCTTAGCAATATAGAAATGTTTAATAGCCTGCTTAATTGTGTCTAGTTCGTCACCTTCTGCAATATTCGATGCGATGGATACAGCAGATCGAGTCAATTGATCTTTTAAACCAAAATCTTTTTTAAGTTTACCATTATCGCCGACTAATTTGTAAATCTCAACAGCCACATCCTTTGCCAATTGCCAAACTTTTAATTTTTTAAAATCACCCATTTATCCTGCTAAGCCTTGAGACCTTGAAGCCTCAGTACCTTGAAACCTTTTCTTTTTCTCGGAAAAAGAAAGAGCCGCCTCCCTAACCCACTCACCTTCATCCCAGGCACTCACTCTCGCTTCTAGTCTCTCCTTATTACAAGGTCCATTTCCTTTTACTACTTTCCAGAACTCATCCCAGTCTATTTCTCCGAAGTCGTAGCTTTCTCGAGCTTCGTTCCATTTAAGGTCTGGGTCTGGTATCGTTAGTCCTGCAAACTCGGCCTGTGGAACCGTTATGTCTATAAACTGCTGGCGGAGTTCGTCATTTGTTTTTCTTTTAATTTTCCATTTTACAGACTGCTCAGTGTTAGGAGAGTCAGCGTCTTTCGGGCCAAACATCATAAGGGATGGCCACCAGAAACGGTTAAGTGCATCCTGTGCCATGTCTTTTTGTTCTTGGGTTCCATTTGCTAGGCCGAGGATTATCTCATAACCTTGTCTTTGATGGAAGCTTTCTTCTTTACAGATACGAACCATCGCTCTTGCATAAGGTCCATATGAGGTACGAGTAAGCATCACCTGATTTATAATCGCCGCTCCATCTACTAGCCATCCGATGGCTCCGATATCTGCCCATGATAAGGTAGGGTAGTTAAATATCGAAGAGTACTTTGCCTTGCCAGTATGTAACTGGTCGAACATTTCGTCTCTAGTTATACCTAAAGTTTCTGCAGCTGAGTATAGATATAATCCGTGTCCTGCCTCATCTTGTACTTTGGCGAGCAACCCGACTTTTCTCTTAAGAGTAGGAGCACGAGTTATCCAGTTTCCTTCTGGAAGCATGCCTACGATTTCTGAGTGAGCATGTTGAGAAATCTGTCTGATGTGTGTCTTTCGATATTTTTCTGGCATCCAGTCTTTAGGCTCGATTTTTACACCGGCATCTATTCTGGCTTGGAAAACATCATCTAGTTTTATTTCTGGTGACATAGCACTTATTTTTTATTAAATATCAAAATCTATTATCAATCTATCAGAGGTCGGAATGGACTGACACGTGAGTACATATCCATCTTCTATTTCATCAGGTTCTAGGCCGTAACTTAAGAGCATATCTACTTTTCCTTCTACGACCTTTGCCTTGCATGTAGCACAGACTCCACCTTTACAGGCAAAGGGCAAATCAGCACTATTATTTAGAGCTACGTCCAGTACATTATCAGAACCCTGCTCCATTTTTATATCCATACTCTTTCCACCTTCTATAATGGTAAGAATACAAGCCTTTCCTTTAAAGGTTTCTTGCAGTTTGCTTTTTTGTTCGTTTTGTTTTTTCTGGTCTGTACCGAATAATTCAAAATGAACACTGGCCGAATCTACTTTGGCCTCAGCCAAATAATCTTTTACGAGATGTATCATCGCTTCTGGTCCACAGATAAAATAGTGGTCGAGATATTCTGTATCGCAGATAGACTTAAAAATGATATCAAGTTTCTCCTCTGATAGTCGACCATTTAAAAACGGAATATTTCTTTGCTGCTGAGTAAGAAAATAGTAAATCTCAAAACGGTCCATGTAACTATTCTTAAGAGCTTCAAGTTCCTCTTTTAAGATTACTGTATTTGCCTTTTGATTTATGTAGAAGAGTTTAAAAGTACTCTTAGGCTCGGAGGCCAAATGTGTTTTTATAATAGAGACCATCGGAGTGATACCACTTCCTGCTGCAAAGGCTACAAAATTCCTCTGAGAAGAACTGTCTATAGGAGTATAGAAGTTACCTTCTGGTATCATGGCTTCTAGGGAGTCACCAGGCTTTAAAACCTCGTTTGCATAAGTTGAAAATTTTCCTCCTTCTACTTTTTTTACACCTACTTTCCATTCCTTATCGAGCGGACTAGAGCAGAGAGAGTAGGCTCTTCTTACTTCTTCCCCATTTATTTCTGCTTTAAGTGTAATGTACTGTCCTTGTATATAGCTAAACTTTTCTTGTAAATCCTGCGGTATGTCTAGAGTAATAATTACACTATTTTCCGTAGATTTCTCTATCTGCCTTATTCCTATGTTATAAAAATGATTTTCCACGAAACTAATGATTGTTAGTACAAAACTAATACTTGTTAGTTTAAAATGCAAGTTGCATAAACTAAGTCTTCTGGTCTAAGATAACGAATGATTAGTTCAAGGAAAAGAATTTCTGGGTATGGGTATTATCGCCTTGTCGGAGTCGTAGGAAAAAGATTCCACTACTGTTTAATCTAACTGGTAGATTGATGAAGTTCTCGCCCGATATGATGGAGGTTTCTTGGCCTGATTGTAGGACTCTACCACTGCTGTCATAAACTATAAAATCTAGATTTTCATCGCTCAGAGTGTTTATCTTGATATTAAACTGATTAGAAGTCATATTAAAATGGATGCTTTCTATAAATATATCTGAGAGCTCGTCTTTATAAATGGCTCTTACAGAAGCATCATTTGTAAACCTTCTAGTCAATGTACTGAACGATGAAAAACTAGTCTCTCCATTTTCTACTATTTCCCAATGTCTGAAAAACTTGCCCTCGATAGGAACTGATGTTACGGTAATCGGAATGTTATCATAATAAATTCCTTGGAAATCTGAACGGAGTGCATCCAGCGAGTTTAAATATATATCTCCAAAGTCATGATTTTCTGAAGTGACGGTAAGATTGAAAGTACCTGTTACCTCAAAGAAGTCCATATAAAACTGGATAGAATAATCGGGTCTATCTCTGACAAAGGTTTTGATTTTATCCAATTCTTCTCCTTCCCATTGTTCAAAATCTATCGTAGGCCATCTTTCTAAATGAAGCATCATCTCTGAAGAGATAGTATCTGTAAAAGCATCTAGAGCTACGATAATAGAATCTCCTGAGAAATCAGTGTTGTATAAATCCTGATGTCTATTGAGGAAGTAGTTTTTAAAATTGTCGTTTTCTAAAAATGCCTGGATGGTATTTATTAGAACGTTTGTGTCTTGAAAAGAAGTCATTTTGCTTTGCAGCGAATTTTCCCGTGCTTCTGTCCAAGGCCAGCGACCTAGAGCGATATCCATGTCGTAGAGTAGATATCTCCACTTGCTGGTATCCGATTTTATCCGCCAGTATCTAATGTTATTTTGTGGCCAGGCGGTACTGTTATTGCAAATCTGAGAAAGGAAATAATCTGTAAGATTGTTAATATCGAATCGTTCTGCGGCCTGATTAAAAGTAAGGTCATTACTTAGATCTGATTCTAGCAGAAAATTATTGTCCTCATCAAATTTTTCAAAACTCCCTTCCTTAAGCTCATTCTGATTTTCTATAAGATCCACATTTGTTGTTCCATGATTTACGAGGTGATAAAATCTGTCCATTCGTTCTCGGATGGCCATCATTCCATAGTACTGACCGTTTATGTATACTGCGACTGGCTGATACGCATTTGCATAGAGGTCGAGATTATTGGATTCGAGGTAGTCTTGTAGAAATCCATCTCTCAAGTTTCCTGCATTAAAATCTCCACTTGCATTTCTTACTACGAGTCTTTTATTAAAGTCTGCATCTGGCTTAGATGGAAAAAAGCTATGCTCAAAAAATTCCTGATTGTATTTTGCCTTGGCTAGCAGCCTAAAAGTTTTTTGTGGATTGGTTCTAGATTCTCTGCCGCCATGCATCTCTAAATCACATTGAGCAAAAAACGTTTCTTCATCTTCTTTATTGAAGTATTGAAAATAGATTTCTTCATCTCTATCTGACCAAAAGTTAGCTCCATAGTACGGCCAAAAAGGATCAGCATCAGGACCCATCTCAAATAAACCATCCACCTCATCAAACAAGCTATGCTCATCAGCAATGATGCTCAGCACAGGAAGATTATGCTCAGCGTCGATCAGGTAGGTATGACATACGTATGAGGAGGATATGGCATTCTCCTGAACTGCTCTTACACATATTATAGTTGAGCTATCCAGATTAAGTTCTAAGAAACTTGTATCTACCTCTAGATTTTGACCTAAGTCATTTAATGAATATTCTAATCGACTACCGATTTCAGAATTTATAGAAAGGGTGATGTTATTATTATATAAACCTGTTTCGAGATTGAAAAGAGGTTCTGCTAATTCTAGAATCGGAGCATCAAAATTTGCAGCCTCAGGAGTCGGCACTAAAAAATTCCAAACTCCATTTATTTTTCCATAACTCACATCTCGTTCTAAGGCTGGAATATCTATAGACTCTATCAGTTGTGCATCAGCATCTGAGAAGAGAAGTGTTTCTCCACTTGAGGAGATTTTAAAATTTGTATGTATATAATTATCTACTGTGTCTTGGTCATCGGCTAGAATGACTATAAATTCTCCTGGAGCTATAGTAGTTGTGGGAAACTGCCATTTAGTGATGTCATCTGCATTATCAGATAAATAATAGGACGTAATATCGACCGTTTCATTTCCGCTATTGTAAATTTCTAACCAGTCTGGTGATTCTCCATTTATAATAAGACTGGTTTCTGAGGAGCTGACTACCTCATTGAGAATAAGCTGAGCAGACGCTCCATAGGAGAAAATCGACAAAAAAGCAATAAGCAATATGGTACTCTGATTCTTCTTCACAGATTAAAAATAAAACAAACAATATGAGCAAGCTACCATTAATGAGCTAGGTCTTTATACAAGACAATTAAAAGTTAGGTTTGTTTAGACTAGAAGAGTCTCAGATATCGCATATTAAGCATAAAATGGTAGGTATAATGGTCGATTATCCCTTTTGTAGAAACTTTCCTTGTCCTTTTTTAATAAAAGAAATCAATTAGAAATGTAAGTTCCTTTTAGCCAAAATTTTACTTTTGGTATAATTAAGCAAAAACAATAACCCATGTTTGAGGAAATTCCGGAACAAGACACCATAGCCTCCCTTTTATCTAATGGAGGAGTACCTAGCGTAGATACTTTTGCTAAGTATGGAGAAATGGCAAAGGACTCGGTAATCACTTATTTACCGAAAATATTTTTTGCCATACTAATCTATATGATAGGAATGTGGGTAGTAAAAAAACTACTCAGCCTACTAGATGGAATGATAAGTAAATCTGGCCTATCTACAGAGCTTTCAGGGTTTACGATGTCTATAGCTTCTTTGGCTATGAAGTTTGTAGTTATTCTTGCTGCAGCTGGAGTATTAGGATTTCAGGTATCGTCACTGATTGGAATACTGGCAGGTGTTGTATTTGCGGTAGGTCTGGCATTGCAGGGATTTCTTGGAAATTTTGCAGCAGGTATTACGATTGTATTTTTTAAGCCTTATAGGGTAGGAGACTGGGTGATGGTTTCTGAGATGTTCGGAAAAGTAAAAAGCATAGAAATTTTTAATACCATACTCACCACACCTAGTGATAAAACGCTCATAATACCTAATGGCCAGATTACGGATAATATAATTACCAATTACTCTACAGTTGGGAAAATGAGATTAGAGCTGCAGGTGACCATGCCTTATGAAGAGGATTTTCCTCGAGTAAAAGGAATAATCGAAGACAGCTTAAAAAAGGTACCTCTTATAATACAAGAACCAGAGCCACTGGTAGGAATCGAAAGCTACGATTCTCATAATATCGTAGTCAGTGTGAGGCCATATATAATACCAGATGATTATTGGGAAGTAAGGTTCAGTGCTCTGAGTGCTATAAAACGGGCATTCAGCGAGAATAATATAAAGGTGGCATATTCAGAAGGGGTAGAGCTAGGTCCGATAGGAGCTTAGTCTTACTTTTTGATTCCGTTAAGAAGAATTTGTCGGAGTTGTTTTTCTAGCTCGATAACACTTATTTCCTGATGTCGTTCTCGCCATGAGTATAACCAGTGGAGAGAGGAGAGGATAGAAAATAGGCTTATCTCAGTATTGAGCTTAGCGTCTAGGAAACCATCCTTTTTACAATCGTCTAGAATGGAAATAAAATCCTTCTCGTATTTTTTTCTGGAACGCTTATAAGTTTGTAATGCCTGACCATCGAGGTGTATCCAGTCACCAGTAATGAGAGCCATCTTATCTTTATACTGCTGAGTGGTATTAACATGTAGGTTTACTAGAGCTTCCAGTTTTTCTATACTACTCAGACTAGAATTTTGGATGCCTTCCATCCCTGTATTGAAAACTTCAGAAATGGGCAGGCAGATGTCTTTTAGGATTTCTTGCTTTGAAGAAATGTGATTATAGAGACTTGCTGCTTTTATCCCTACAGCTTCTGCGACGTCTTGGACAGAAGTCGCCGCATATCCTTTTTGTCTAAAAAGTCTAGCTGCCTCATCTAGTATATGTTCTTTCCTCGATTTCATCTCTTAGCCTATGCCTAGTATCTTATTTATTTTCTCTTGGTCCACTTCAGAACCTGCAAAGTCATCAAAAGCTTTTTGTGTAACCTCTATAATATTGCCTTGGATAAATGGAGCACCTTCTCTAGCACCTTGTTCTGGAGATTTTATACAGCACTCCCATTCCATAACTGCCCAACCGTTATAGCCGTATTGCGACAGCTTAGAAAAGATGGATTTAAAATTTATCTGTCCATCACCGAGTGATCTAAATCGACCTGCTCTGTTTTTCCAGTCCTGATAACCGCCATAGACTCCTGACTTTCCATTAGGGTTAAACTCTGCATCTTTTACATGGAACATTTTTATGCGATCATGATATATGTCGATAAACTGTAAGTAGTCTAGCTGCTGTAATAAAAAATGACTCGGGTCGTAGAGTATGTTTGCTCGAGGGTGATTCTCTACGGCTTCTAAAAACATTTCCCAAGTGTGTCCGTCGTAGAGGTCTTCTCCTGGATGTAGCTCGTAACATAAATCTATGCCACAGTCTTCATAATAATCCAGAATAGGTTTCCATCTTGCAGCCAGTTCTTTAAAGGTTGTTTCTATTAATCCCGGAGGTCTCTGTGGCCAGGGATATACAGTATGCCAGGCAAGGCTTCCAGAAAAAGTAGCGGCCGCTAATAGCCCTAGATTTTGGCTGGCCTTAGCGGCCCATCTTAATTGCTGGACTGCCCATTCCTGTCTGGCAGGAGGATTATTTTTTACATTATCTGGAGCAAAGGCATCGAACATCTCATCGTATGCAGGATTTACTGCAATGAGCTGACCTTGTAAATGGGTAGACAATTCGGAGATCTCGAGACCGTGTGCTTTGATTTTGGCTTTAAGCCTATCGCAATACGTCCTACTCTCGGCTGCTTGTTTTAAATCAATAAGTCTATTTTCCCATGTAGGAATCTGTATGGCCTTATAACCGAGAGAAGCTGCCCATTTACATATTTCATCTAGCGAATCAAATGGAGGTTTATCCCCTATAAACTGAGCGAGAAAAATAGCAGGTCCCTTGATGGTTTCCATAATAGGTATGAATTAAGCCCTCAAAATAAAAAAGCCTCACCAATCGTGGCAAGGCTTTTACATCTTATTTTATCTTTCTTATTATCTGAAAAGATTTCCGAGAACTTTCATACCCATTCCAGCGATCTCATCCATTGCAGATCCGTCACCATCTTTATCCAGAATTCTAGTTATCAGATCTTGCTGAGGAGCTTTCTGCCTTACTTGCTGCTGAGAAGTATTAAGATATTCCATCAGTCCCTGAGGCTGCATCTGCTGTTGTTTCTTTTGCTTGCCGAGTAGTCCCAGTGCTACCGGAGCCAGTTTCATAAGTAGATTCATAGAGTTATTTCGGCTTAAGCCTGAACCCTTAGAAATCATATTTATTACATTGAATATATTACTACCATCTAGTAAATGGCTCAGAATACCCATTCCATCTGCCTGCTTTCCCTGTGCAGTACCACCTAGAAGACCACCGAGATTATCGAGGATGCTTCCATCATGATTATCCAGTGCTCCGAATAAACCTTGTAGCCCTTGAGGCTTAGAGGCATTTTTAGTAAGTGTACCCAGTAGGGTAGACATCGCTAGGTTAGTAGCTGATTGAGTCTGCTCAGAAGTAGCACCGCCACCCATCTGGTCAGATAATTTATCCAGTAAACCGTTTTGTAATTGACCTTGAAGAAGGTCCATAAAATTTGCCATTAATAGTGTTGATTTGTGATTAAAATAATGTCGACGATCTACATACATATTTATCAAGAAAAAAGTTCACTTTTCAAAATTTAACATATTATAAAAAATTGTAATATATTCGTGTTACCAAACCGATTTATCTCATGCAAAAACTAGTCATACTTGTTTTTACAGTCCTTACTTTCTGTGAACTTAACCCCTTTGCTCCTTCTATTGCAGATCGTTATATTCAAGAATTTAGCAGTATTGCCATCTCGGAAATGCATAGGACCGGTATACCTGCGAGCATAAAACTGGCACAGGGACTACTGGAGTCAGACTGGGGCAGATCTAATCTGGCCAATGAGGCAAATAATCATTTTGGGATAAAGTGTGGATTTGGATGGACAGGAGGTACGTTTTTTAAAGAGGATGATGATTACGAGAATGGAAAACTAGTAAAGAGTTGTTTTAGGGCTTACGCCAATGCTGCAGAATCTTACATCGCTCACTCTGATTTTCTATCTAAACCTCGGAAGTCTAAGAGATATGATTTTCTTTTCCATTACGGAAACCAAGATTATAAAAGCTGGGCAAAGGGATTACAAAAGGCAGGTTATGCAACTGATCCTAGCTATCCGAGTAAGCTGATAGGAATCATAGAAAAATATGAACTGTATAAATATGACCGTGACTCTGAGCCTATGCCAGATGCGGTCGTTTTAGAATCTACTAAGAAACACGAAAGCACTGTAATAAATAGTGAGCATAATAAAGAAACTACTCAAGAAGCAATTGTTGAAGCAAAAACCGATAATGTTTTAGAACCCCTAATTCGTATGGAATATGTCAACAATATTCCTATGATAAGAGCTAGAGAGGGGGAAACCCCTCTCACCTTAGCTCGCCGTGCTTCGGTCTCTTATTCTAAGCTAAAATCCTTTAACGAGGAACTGCCTGATAGACATTCTGCTCTTCCAGTAGGAACGGTTGTATATCTAAAAGAAAAGAGTAATGCCTACGGAAAATCATCAGATCAGCATCAGGTAAAAGATGGAGAAACGATGTATCTCATTGCTCAGCAATATGGCATCAAACTAGAAAATCTATATATTAAAAATAGAATGCCTCAGGGTTCTGTACCTCTAGTAGGGCAGAAATTAAATCTAGGTGCTATGGTAAAAATAGGTAAGAGGCCTAAGTTTAAAACCCCTGTAGAGTTAGAGCTCGATAATCAGGAGTTTCTCTTCGATGAGAGTTTTACGGCTCGATAATACTGATTAGAATAGAAGCCTTCTTATTTTAGCATAAAGAATCTATTTATGCGATATCTTCTCGTTTTAAGTCTTATGAGTTTGTTGATAAGTGCTAATGCACAAAGCAGTTTTTGGTTCGGGCCCAAGGGAGGACCTACCTTAGCTTTTCAGCAATGGAATAATTTTGATAGACAGCCACTTAGAGACTGGCACATAGCTGCATTTATAGAAAGTTATAATGAGGATGATGATGATAGCGGTTCGTTTTTTGCACAGGTCGGGTACCATACCAGAGGTAGTGCTATACGAATTCAGAATTCCTTTACCTTCAATACAAATTCTGTCGGCTTTAGATTTAATAATGCCTCTCTTTTACTAGGAGTAAAAAGGCCACTTCCCGTAACTGGAAAACTCAATACCTATTATCTAGTAGGACTCAGAGGAGAGTATACTGTAAACACAAATCTGGATGATTTTGCTGCAGAAAATACCGCTGCTGGTTCTCTTTTCTATCCCTTTCCAGAATTTGTAAATAAGATAAACTATGGAGTATCTATGGGAGCTGGAGCCAAATTTAAACTATCAGAATTTATAGGAGCCTTTGTGGATATTACCATAAGTCCAGATCTCTCCTTCCAGTATCAGCAACCAGCTATAGGCAATGTTATAGGACCTTTCGGTAATCCTACAACAATAGGAGAGCGACAGATTAGAAACCTGACCTTAGAAATAAGTCTAGGAATTAACTTCTTGAGGAAGGTTATATGGGAGGAGTGAGCGATCCCGACGCAGTCGGGATTTTAGAGACTAAACGTCTCTAAAAAGCGAGCGAACCGATACATCAGTATCGGCGAGTAAGAATTAAGTT
>CAZDWO010000053.1:0-28724 GCA_964509175.1 uncultured Saprospiraceae bacterium | reverse complement strand
TCCCGTACTAATTCCTAGAATTACTAGAAGTATGATAAGTGGTTTATAATTTACTCGATGGATCATTATGTGTAACGATGATTTTTTTAACAGTTTTATCCCCTAACTCGTCTGTTAAAATTAAGCTGTATAATCCAGAAGTGATGTCGTCCATGGATAATTTCCTAATTTTCGCCGAAAGGCAAACCATCTCATAAAAGCTCCCAAACTAAAAAACCCTAACTGCATTACACAGCTAGGGCTTTATTTCTTGATACTAGAAAGTTCTAGTTGATCGGTTGCATTTGCTCTGTTTTAGGAATCGCTAGAGATGCATTATAGTTAGGTATAAATTCTTGTATACTCGTTACATCGAAGGCTTTGAGATCTACAAAAAACCAAGTGTCTCCCTTATCCATAGAAGCTGCGAGCATATGCTCTACTCCTGTATAATACTTATCTCCAAGCTGGACAGTAAGCTCATGAGGGACGATGCAGTGCATCTCTTCTCCTGCTGGGAATATTTCCTGTGGGTCTAGTGTTTTAAAATCCATAACCTTTATACCTCCAGAGGTAAGAGACTTAGCCTCTACTTCTAGGATATCGGCATATAGACTGATTCCTCCTCCTTTCTCGACTACACCTGGGTGCATCAGAGAAGCAGCAGTTTTATAATCTTTTACCAGTAGTGCCTGCTGATAGTTATGCAGAGACTCTTTGATGGCATCTGTATATTGGTTCTGAGCGGTAGCCTGTGTTGCAGCAGTTGCAAAAAGCATAAACACTAAGATTAAGTTTTTCATCGAATTTTTAGTTTTGTTCAACTTCTTTAAGACGTGCTCTAAAGTTGAATAGTTAGGTTTTTGAATTATATATTTTCTGTTTTCACAAATTTTTAACAAAGGCAGATTTCTACCATATGTTCTATCACTGCAAAGGTACTACCAAATGGACTTCTCAATCAACTCTACTTTTCTACCATAGAAGACATTTGTGGTTTCTTCAAAGGAACTGGTATAGTCAGAGACATAAAAAATGGGCTCTTTAGACTCATTTTGATTATGTAGCTGCTTATCGTCTAGAATCTTTCGGACCTGATCCACTACTACCTGAGTAGAATCTAGTATATCTATCTTATTATCAAAAAATGCACCTATCTCGTTTTTTATCAATGGATAATGCGTACAAGCTAGCAATAAGGCATCTATGTCCTTAAAATCTGGAGACGATAGATACTTAGATATTACAGAATGGCTTATATCATCGTTGCAAAATCCTTCTTCTATCATCGGAGCTAGAAGTGGCGTAGCCTGCTGGATAACTTCTATAAACTGGTTGTGAGACTCTATCTTATTTTTATAGACGCTAGAGTTTACAGTGGCCTTAGTAGCGATGACTCCTACCTTTTTATATCCTGCGTCTATTGTTTTTTGGACCAGTGGATCGACCACATTTACAAATATGGCCTTGTCCTTAAAAAAGTCTAGCAGTACCTCATAGGCTGCAGAGGAGGCAGAGTTACAGGCGATGATAATCATCTTGCACTCTTGCTCGAGCAGAAACTTACTTATACGTATCGCGTAATATCTAATGGTATCAGCAGACTTATCTCCATAAGGAAGATGTGCTGTATCTCCAAAATAGATGATGTCCTCCAGTGGAAATGCATGACGTACAGCATTAGCGACGGTAAGGCCGCCGATGCCAGAGTCAAAAATACCTATCGGTTTATCAGAGCTTAGGTGATCCAATCTATAATAAAACTATAGTCCTAGTTTGGCCTTTACCATGGCACTTACATCTGTCACCTTATCAGCATAAAGGATGGTTCCTGTGCTGGCGTCGAAGATGTAATCGTATCCGTTCTCAGAAGCTACTGCATCTATTGCAGACTGTATCTGATCTCTCAGAGGCTTAAGCAGACTCTCACTTTTCTGTGCAATCTTCTGCTGACTACTCTGCTCAAATTCTGCAATCTTCTTTTCTTCTTCCTTTAGCTGAGAAGCCTCTACTTCTAATTGTTTAGGAGAGATTTCTCCGCTTTTTTGTTTTACTTCTAGAGTCTGATACTTAGTCTGTAGAGACTTTATCATGTTCTCATATTTACTCTGCAGTTGCTTTCTGTAGGTTTCTATGTTGGAGTTAGCTTCTTTTACACTCGGTACATTAGAGATGAGCTCTCCTGTATTTATGTATCCAAATTTCTGTGCTGATAGTGATACACTCATGGTAATCATTATCAATAGGGCTGCACTTTTAACTAAAGTTTTCATCTGTAATCTGTTTTAAAAAAATATGTTTATGGGTTTTATACAATCTTTAAATTGTATTATCTAATACGTTTCATGATGTCCTCTGTTTTATCAAAGTCATCTGAGGCAAACAATATTCCTGCTGCTCCATTTTTATCTAAGATGAGGTCATATCCTCTATCTGATGCAAAATCCTCTATCGCAAAATATACCTGATCCTGTACTGGACTGATAAGCTCTTGTCTCTTTTTAAATAAATCTCCCTCTGGTCCGAATCTTCTTTTCTGTAAATCTCTTACTTCTTTTTCTTTAGAGACTATTTCTTCTTCTTTTGCTATTTTCTGCTCATCACTTAATAGTACTTGTTCCGCTTGGTAACGGTTATACATACTCTTTATCTTATCATATTCCTTAGCAACGTCCTGTCTCCACTGAGCTGCTACTTTATCAAGTTCTGCCTGAGCAGCCTGATAGTCATCCATACTTTCTAGTACAGCATTTATATCAACAACAGCTATTTTCTGTGCTGATAATGAGAATGTTGAGATTAAAACTACCGCAAGACCGAGAATAAATTTTTTCATTTTGAATGCTTTTTATTTTTTCAATATGGCTGACAAAAATACAATTAATGACAGTGTCTACAACTATTGACCAATTTACAAGAAGAAAAGTTTCATTGTTAAATCGATGTCTAAAGACCCTAACATACTATATAACTGACTATCAGTGTTTTATATTCAATATTTGTACCAATATGTCGCCATTTTTAACTAATGTTTAACGGTAAAAAAATAGTACTTCTTGTACAGAAACTAATATTACTTTTGGATATCACTATGGATTTAAAATCATGGACATATAGGTATCTGCTAAGCATGGTCTTAGTGTGTTCTTATTTTTTGGCTTTAAGCCAAAGAAACATAGGAGCAGATGTCTTTTATGGAAAGGTACTGGAGCATAAGGAAGGACTGCTTTTTGAGATTCCACCTGTCTCATACGGAGCTACGGCCTGGGTACAACATGAACTCAGTGGCAAAGAAGCCTGGCATCATTACTGGGGTCTGCCCAAAATAGAAGGTCTTCTCATGTACATGAACTATGGTGACGCAGATGTCCTCGGTCAGGCAGTGGCTATCGCACCAGGATTTGCCTTTAATCTAAAAAGATGGAAAAATTCTAGTCTCCTTCTACACTATTCTACTGGTATCTCTTATCTAAATAAACCCTTCGACCCGATTACTAATCTTAGAAACAATGCCATCGGGTCTCATGTAAATAACTTATCCAGACTTAAGATAAGCTGGCAAAAGTCCATCAATGAAGACTGGGGAATAAACATCGGACTCAGTTTTAATCATTTCTCAAATGGACTGACCTCTAGTCCCAATAGTGGAATAAATACCTATGGGCTTAATGTAGGACTACAATGGTCTGATGGTAAGAAGAGAGAAATTGCAGACAAGCCAAATTTTGTAAGACCTCGTAAATGGGGAATATCTGCCATGACAGGAATCGGCTTGTCTGAGCATAGTAATTTCGGAGGACCTAATTTTCCAGTTTATTTTACGGGAGCTGGAATCTATTATCGTTTTGCAGACTTCCAACGATTACACATAGGTGCTGAATATGAGTTTAGCTCTAAGGTCTTTGAGTTTGAGTTATCCATTTTTAATACAGAAGAGTTGGCTAGAGCCAAAGCAAGAAGAACGATTATCTATATCGCAGAGGAGCTCATGTTCGGAGCAGTATCGATGAGATTACAGCTGGGGTTCTATACTCCATATAAAAGTGATTATAGTGGAGATCCTTTTTATATAAAAATCATGACTTTATATCATCCTCCGATAAAACCCCTGGGAGAGGTAAAACCCTTTGTGGGCATTATGCTTAAGACCCATTTTGCAGTGGCAGAATATATCGGGATGACTGCTGGGGTTACTTTTTAAATCATATTGTATAAAAAGTAAAAAGCTGATACATTTCTGCATCAGCTTTATTAAAAAAACAACTTGTTTCCAATGTGGTTTTAAATTGAATTCTTTTATACTTTTTTCCAAGCCTTCTTAAAATCCATCTCTATCAGGTTTGCATATCCTTTACCCTTAGCAGCTTGTATCTCCGTGAGATATTCCAGTTGTCTAGGCGACAGAAAACTTAGTGGATCTCCTTTTACAGCCAGAGCACGATTTACCTGAGCAGCTTGCAACTCTGTCATCGGTACATGCTTAAGGAGAGAATGCTGCAGATAATACTTAGACTCACGATCTACACGGTAACCTGTATCTGAGGTATATAAATGGTCGCCACAAGATTTTTTGCTTGCTGCTTTCTTTATCTTATTGGCAGAGTTTACGTTCTTATCGTACTCTACTTTTACGACTTCTTTACCATCCATAAAACCTGCCTGAGTACTTACTACTCCTGGTAGATTTGCAATTTCTTTTTCTCCAGTCCAGAAGCAGTACATGGATAAGAATATCTCATCTGTATTTGCAGACAGGTCCTTTTCTAGTAGTTCTAGATATTCTGGTATTATTGTACCTGACTCTGTGAGTGCTGTATTTATACTAGAGACTAGGCCAGCAGAACTATAGTTTCCACTCAGTCTATCTACTATATTCTTCCCATCAGAATTTACAATTCTGACCACTGGGTTATTCCATGTAGGCTCTCCATATTTCTTAAGTATCTTTCTATCCTCTCCACCTTTGTTATTAAAAATAGTCAGTGGGATAAAGAGATCTTCGATTGCTTCTACGATATGTGGATGTGTGAGTACATCGTTTCCATAATTACGACAGGTACTACATCCAGGTACTTCTTGGAATAGAATAAGAACAGGTTTCTTTTCTTTTTCGGCTTTGGCCAATGCCTCATCGTAATCTCTATACCAGTGTACATCTCCGAGTTCCTGATGCTCATGATAGGATACTGTCTGTGCAAATCCAGAGATAACAAACAAAAAACTCAAAACGGAAAAACTAATTTTTAATCTGTGCATAGCATGTGATTTTTGTTAATAACAGTAAAAAGACAGATACGGATGTGCGTATTGTACAAAATGGAAGTGTTTTGTATCTTAAGAGACATAAAGTTTTATAAAGTAGGGGGTTGGGTGAACAATCTACAAATCAAACTTTTATAGTCTTCCTTAAAGCAAACACCCACTATACCAGACATAAGCCATACTCACCACAGCCACGACATTGGACATCAGTCCGAAGAGTTTCATCTGAGCGAGAGTGTAGGTTTTGGTTTTGAAAATCAGAAAGAGGTCGACTAGCAACCACAATAAACCTATGCCCAACATTGAACCAAAAATGTATTCTTGATAAACAGTAAAGAGAAGAATTACTTCTGCCAACACTATGAGTATGATTAGCAACTTCGTATTACGCATACCTATAACTGTTGCGGTTGTTTTCCTGCCTGCCTTTCTATCGGGTTCTATATCCATGACCTCTCCTATGAGATGAGACTGGAAGGCAAACAACAATAAATAAAAATAAGTAGTCCAAGGAAGCTGGTCCGCTTGATTTAGATAAATACTCAACGGAACTACTAATAGATACCCTATCTGACATAGCAACTCTAAGGGCGGATGGTTACGAAGACCGTGTCTAGGAAGATTATAGAGTCCATTGATTATTATAAAGGCCAGTAATAATAGCAACATCTTGGGACCACCGACATAGACCATGTATGGATAGAAAATAAGCTGAGCGATGGCAATAGGTTTCCATAAATGTCTGAGTTGTTCTGCAGTTCCTTTGGCTCCGAACCAGAAGGTATCTTTCCTAGGATTCAAAGCATCTGTCTCCTGGTCGACTACATCATTCCATCCATAGACTAGAAAATTGAGCGGAAAGCAAACGTAAAACAATCCATACCAAAACACCTCCGAGTACCAGATGTCTATATGACTAGTCGGTAATACGTATAACCATACCGTTGCAAACCATAGTCCTGGTCGGGAGACTTTTAGATAAAAGAGAAGTTTCTCTAACAGTTGCATAAAGTACTTAATGGTTTCCTATGTTGTTCCGTAAAAAAGGGGAAGTGTTAAGCTTCCCCTCTATTTCTGTAAAACAATAATAGATCCAATTGGATCAGAAGTCGAATTTTATTCCCTGAGCCAATGGCACTGTATCACTATAGTTTATAGTATTGGTCTGACGTCGCATGTAGGCTTTCCATGAATCAGAGCCAGATTCTCTTCCTCCACCAGTATCTTTCTCTCCACCGAATGCTCCTCCTATCTCTGCTCCAGAGGTTCCTATGTTTACATTGGCGATTCCACAGTCAGAACCGTAGCAAGATAGGAAGTGTTCTGCTTCCTTCATGTTGTTGGTCATGATGGCAGAGGAGAGTCCTTGAGGAACTTCATTTTGAATGGCAACTGCATTTTTAAGGTCTCCTGAGTATTTTATTAGGTATAATATCGGAGCGAATGTTTCATGATGTACTATCTCTGCATTATGAGCGATTTCGGCAATAGCCGGTTTAACGTAACAGCCACTTCCATATCCTCTACCTGAGAGCACTCCTCCAGGAACGACCATCTTACCACCCTGTTTCTTAATCTCACTCAAGGTATTATTATATGCAGCTACCGCATCTTTGTCGATGAGTGGTCCCATGTGCATTTTTGGATTTAGCGGGTCACCGATTTTTATTTGTTTGTAAGCTTTTTTAAGAGCTCTCTTTACTTTGTCATACATCTCCTCATGGACGATGAGCCTACGTGTAGAGGTACACCGTTGTCCACAGGTTCCCACTGCTCCGAACACTGCTCCTGCCAGAACGATTTTAAGGTCAGCAGATGGAGTAATAATAATGGCATTATTCCCTCCGAGCTCTAGCAATGATTTTCCAAGTCTTGCTCCTACAGTAGAAGCTACGATTTTACCCATACGAGTACTACCTGTTGCAGAGACCAACGGGATACGAGTATCTGTAGTCATCCACTCTCCTACTTTATAATCTCCAGTTACGATACTACTTACTCCTTCTGGTACTTTGTTATCCTTTAATACTTTCTGCAGAATATTCTGGCAAGCAATGGCACAGAGTGGAGCTTTTTCAGAACCCTTCCATACACAGACATCTCCACAGACCATGGCAATCATTGCATTCCAAGACCATACTGCCACTGGAAAATTAAAGGCAGAGATTATTCCCACAGTACCTAGTGGATGCCACTGCTCATACATACGATGCGAGGGACGCTCACTATGCATAGTAAGTCCATACAGTTGTCGAGATAATCCTACTGCAAAATCACAGATATCTATCATTTCTTGTACCTCTCCCCAGCCTTCTTGCAGAGATTTACCCATCTCATAGGAAACAAGTTTTCCTAGAGCATCTTTATTTTTTCTTAGTTCCTCTCCATACTGTCTTACGATTTCTCCTCTCTGTGGAGCAGGTAAGGTTCTCCATTCTTGGAAAGCTTTCTGAGAAGCCTTTATGACTTTTTGGTATTCGCCCTTAGTAGTTACGCTTACGCTACCGATGAGTTTTCCATCTACAGGTGAGTAAGAGGAGATGTATTCTTTAGAGCCAGCATAGCCTTTGAGGCCTGTAGAAGTTCCTTGATTTTTCTTTTTAAGTCCTAGAGATTTTAGGAAAGAGGTATTCATTGAATAGTTTTTTAATTTGCTGCAAAGCTATAGATTAAGCGTAACTCTACTTAAGAAAAGATAGAAAACTATTTGGAGCGTTGGCCGAACAGGTAGACGGAGCCATAAGTCTAAGATTAAAGTAATCAGGTAGAAAATAAATCTGTATGTTTTCATACTCTACGTAGTTTTATGTCAGTCTAATATGAAGTTCTATTTTCAATTACAGCAAAAAAGATATGTCCGATGGATAACCAGCCTAGGCATACATCCTATAGTAGGACTACTGTTGGTTTTAGCAATATTTCTACTCATGTCTTTTATTATGTATACCAAAACAGATATGGCAAAATGGATATTACCAGAAATAGCTGTTTTTCTTCTTTTTAAAATCGGTTCTAGAAAAGACCTCAAATCGTCTAGGGCGATTTTCTCAAGAGGCGATTTTCTCAAAGTCAGATTAGTCGAGAATCTAGTTTGCGTCTTACCTTTTATGTTTTTTCTAATGTACAAAGGAGAATGGCTGATAGCTCCATTGCTTATTCCTATTGCTGGTGTGATGACCTTTGTAAATTTTCAGATGAATCTTATCCCTGCTATTCCTACGCCTTTTAAGAAGTTTCCTTGGGAATTTATAGCCGGATTTAGAAAGACCTTTTGGCTGCTGCCAATTTTATACTTCGTCATTTTTAAAGCCATTCAGGTTGATAATTTTAATCTTGGTTTAGTGGCACTAATGATTCACTTTTTTGTAATGATGAGTTTTTATATGGAGCCAGAGAAGAGTTTCTTCGTTTGGGTATTTAAAGAAACTCCTCAATCTTTTCTATTTAAAAAATGGAAGACTTCAATGCTCTGTGCCTTGATATTTACGCTTCCTGCTTTTGTTGTAATGAGTCTTTTCTTTAGTGACTATTTTGTTTTTATACTAGCTGCTTATCTTCTAGGATTCATCATGTTGAGCTCGGTAATATTGGCAAAGTATTCTGCTTATCCATATCAGATGAATGTTCCGCAAGGAATCCTATATGCAGTAAGTTTATTCTTTCCACCCGTCTTGCCTCTTTGTATTTGGCTCTTTTATCGACAATCTATTAGAAGCCTTAAACCCTACTTAGAATGATACACTTAAAAGCACTGTCCAAATCTTTTGGAAAAAACGAAGTTTTAAAATCTATAAACCAAGTTTTTGAACCAGGAAAAATTTATGGCATCGTCGGAGAAAACGGAGCAGGAAAAACAACCCTGTTTAAATGCATCGCAGGAATGGAAAATCATTCTGGAGAAATAAATGCTCCTTACCATCCCATAAAAAACCACATCGGTTTCCTCGAGACCAATCCCGTTTTTATGAGCTACATCACCGGCTGGGAATATCTCAAGCTATTAAGCATTGCCAGACATGAGGTAGAAGAGAATTTTGAAGAACAAAATATTTTTGATTTGCCTCTTGGCGAATATGCAGAGAACTACTCTACTGGAATGAAAAAGAAACTGGCACTAATGGCCATCCTTCTACAAAAAAATCAAATCTACATCCTGGACGAACCCTTCAACGGAGTAGACATCCATAGCAATATGATTATATCAGGAATTATAAAACGACTAAGAGAGCTGGGTAAAACTGTTCTAATCTCCTCTCATATTTTTTCTAGTCTTAGAGAACACTGTGATGAAATATTGCTTTTATCAGAAGGACAGTTTACTCAGAACGTTACTGCGGAAAGTTTTGATAAACTGGAGAAGGAAATGATAGAGCGGAGTTTGGAGGCGTCTCAGAAGAGGTTGAAGATTGGGTAACCTACTTCATAAACCTCCGCAACAATATCGGTAACAAAAACAAATCACAAGCCACTGCACTGACTAGGGTAATAGAAATCAGTACTCCGATATTTACAGAGGGTGGATTGTTAGAAAACAGCATAATCATAAATCCGAAAAATAATATTACCGAGGTTAGACAGATGGCTTTTCCCGTTTCTCTAAACGTAATTTCTAGGGCCTGCTCATTTGTCTTGCCACTCCGTAGTGCTAGATTATACTTGCTGAGAAAATGTATGGTATCATCCACCGCTATCCCGAATACTATTGCGAACACTATCGCTATTCCAGCTTCCATCTCCACCTGAAGGTATCCCATCAGCCCTGCCGCAAAAATCAGTGGCAATAAATTAGGGACCAGAGAGATAAATAGCATTCTTACATTTCTAAATAGGAAGCCCATCAGAAAGCTAATAATAATAAGAGCGATTCCTAATCCATAAACCAAGCTCTCTCTGACATACTGAGCATTCTTATCTACTATGATTCCTGTCCCTGTTCTCTTAACATGAATTAGTGAGGTATCTATATTTCCTGCGACCCATTTGTCGAGGCTCTTGCCGAGTTCTGTGATGCGGTCTGCTCCGATGTCTTGGACTTTGGACGAAAGTCTGGCTTTTGTTTTGTCTTGGCTGATGAGTATGTTATTACTATAGGTCGGAAGCTTTTCCGCCATCCTTTGATTCTTATCAAACTGTCGCTCAGTGCTCGGGAAGGTATAAGCACTCAATTGATTACGGCCATTCATACGTTGGATACTCTTCTGTATCATGGTAGGAGAAACGATGCTTCCTACATATTCTGTTTCTCGGATTTTATTTTCTAGTTTGTCGATTTCTTTTTGTACCGCATATGAGTCAACGGTATTTTGGCCCTGAGCCAATATTGCAAACTCCAGCGGTCGGAAACCTCCATACTCCTTTTCAAAATATTTAAAGTCTTCTGTTACTTTTCCCTTTCTAGGTAGGTTACCTTCTATTCTATAGTTGGTTGTAATTATCGACATCCCATATACACTCAGCACCGTGATAATAAATGACAGGAATAGGATTCTCTTCTTATGATTGATGGTAGACAGGTAGGCAGATTGCATCCATTTTGTCCATTTAGATTCTCCAGAGCTTTCTTTTATAAGTTGTTCTTTTTTGCAGAGAGATAAACAGGCAGTAGTAAACAGCACAACAACTATGTACGCTACAATAACACCCATCGCTGCATTTATTCCGAAATCTCTAATTGGATATATCCTAGAACTCAGGAGTGACACAAAACCTATAGCAGTAGTAAGAGAAGTAAGTAGAGTAGCAAGTCCTATTTCTTTAATCGTTATGATTATTGCATCGTCTCTAGTAAGTCCTTTTTTGAGCTCATCTATATACTTACTCATAATGTGGATAACATCAGAGGTGCCGACAATGAGCATAAGTATCGGATAGAGAGCGGACATAATGTTTAGCTCACGGCCTAGTATACCCATCAGTCCTAGAAAGATAAACAATCCCATTCCTATGCTCGTGAGACCTATAAATACGCCTATAGGCTTTCTGAAAATCAGAAGCATAATTATAAAAACCAGAAAGATAGAAACTACTGAAGACAGTACGATTTCTTTTAGCTGCATTTCTACTAGCTCTTTAGAAAAATAGGCTCGTCCTAGTAGATGGTAGTCTTCAAAACCATAAGCATCTAGCAGCCCATAAAGTTTATTTATAAGTTCCTCAGAATCTTCCAGTCCGATAGACTCTATTGTTTTTATAGAAACTATCATCGAGGTCGCTGACTCATTTATCAGAAAGCCTCTGAACAGTTCGTCTTCTAAGAGATTCTTTTTGTCTTGTGCATATTTATCAGGACTATTGCGATGTATGATGGGAACAGTTGTAAGTCCGAAGGGTGTTTTAAGAGGCATCTTGGTCTGAGTAAGTGACATAGATGCTTCCACAAAAGGTAAGCCTTTGCAATCGACAGAAAACTGATGAAACCGCTCTAAAAAACTAGAATCAAAAACTCCTTCCTGATTTTCAACAGCAACCAATAAGAAATTATCATCCGTCTCAAACTCCTCTACAAAGTCTAGAAAGAAAGCCAAATCCTCATCTCCTTCTGGAAAAAACTGCTCGAAACTAAAGGTAAACTTTAGCCTCATGGCAAAAATAGCAGCAACCACTGTCAGTACGATAAACGTACCTATAATCAGCTTTCGATAGTTTAAAAACAAATCCCTCATATCCCTACAATTCTAACAACAAAGTAAATCAATGGTTTTAAAATAATAGCTTTCTTAAAAAGCTCCGCAAAGGTATATAGTCACCATGGAAAGTCGGCGAAGAAATAGAACTCCTTATCTTTATCACCATGAAAATCTGCATCTACTGTGCTTCTAGCAAATTAATTCCTTCTATTTACTTTGAGCAGACTGAAGTACTGACACAAAATCTCGTAAAAGCAAATCATCACATCGTTTATGGAGGTGGCTCTCAGGGTCTAATGGGTCAGGTGGCAGATACCTGTCTAGAAATGGGTGGTCAGATTACTGGAGTAATCCCTGGCTTTATGAAAGAGGTAGAATGGGACCATAAGGAAGTGAATGATATGAGAATTGTAAAAGACATGGCAGAACGGAAACAACAGTTTTTTGATTTATCTGAGGTGATAATTGCACTTCCCGGAGGAGTCGGAACACTGGAAGAACTGGGTGAAGCTCTAAGTCTAAAGCGTCTGTCCATTATAAGGCATCCGATTATTATTGCAAACTTCGGAGGATACTATGATGAGTTCCTGGTTTATCTACATAAGATGGTCGATGAGCAATTTATGGGGGAACAGGCTCGTAAATTATGGACCGAGATAAAAACTCCAGAAAAAATAATCGGTGTGATTAACAATTCCGAACCATGGCCAGATGGAATGCCCAAAACCGAAAGCTTCTAATCCATGCTTAAACACTATCCATCTGATAAGCTAGTAGCTGGCTGTGATGAGGCCGGCAGAGGTTGCCTTGCAGGACCAGTTTTTGCCGCAGCCGTAATCCTCCCTGCTGATTATAAAAACAAGGACTTGGATGATTCCAAAAAAATCCTCACACACAAACAAAGAGACATCCTCAGAAAAGATATCCTCTCTAATGCCATCCATTACGCTGTAGCGAAATCCTCACCACGTGAAATCGACCAGATAAACATTCTTAATGCCTCTTTTAAAACCATGCATAAGGCAGTAAAAAAACTTTCTGTTACTCCTGACCTACTCCTCATAGATGGCAACCGTTTTAATCCCTATCGCAAGATTCCTTTCGAGACCATTATAAAAGGAGATGGCATCTACTACTCTATCGCTGCTGCCTCCATCCTTGCCAAAACCTACCGAGACGACTACATGTCTCGACTGGCTAAGAAATTCCCTTTATATCAGTGGCATACAAACATGGGTTATCCTACTATCGCACACAGACAGGCACTTATAGACCATGGCCCGTGTAAGCATCATCGGCAGAGTTTTAGATTGTATCCTCTCCCGGAGCAGATGCGGTTGTTTAGGAAGTGACTCTTTCCTCAATACATTAAAAACAATCCACATATCATATTTCATTAATATATATCTTTGCCCTTAGATATATAGACTATGGAATACCAAATCATACAGACCGAGCAGAAGGCATTAGAAATCAATCTAGATGATAAGATATATGGGACCTTTTCTGAAGTAGGTGCAGGGCAAGAAGTGGCCAATAATTTTTTCCATGTAGGTGCATCTTCTGGAACCATCGCCAAGACCATGTCTGCCTATGATAAGACCTATTCTGATGCCATCTATGGCGAGGAAGAGTCTGGAAGATATGTCTGTGAGTCTCGACTCTATAAAATGCTAGACCATGAGTATGATTTGATGGTAGAAAGGTTATCTGTGGAGCGACCTGATACTCGATTCTTTGTGTTTGCAGATACGGTTTCGGCGATAAACTATCATAAGACCAACAAAGGTCATGGATGGATGGGAGTACGTTTCCAGCTGGACCCTAATCAAGAAGAACCAGACCAGGTAGTTATCCATACTAAGATGCTGGATAATAATACTAGGCTCCAGCAGGAAGCCATCGGAATTCTAGGAGTAAATCTGGTCTATGCCTGTCATCATCATCATGATAACCCGACGCATTTTGTGAGGTCACTAGTAGATGCTTTGCAGGATAGAATCGAGGTAGATATGATAAGACTCACTGGTCCGAACTTTAGGCACATCGATAATCGACTGATGGGATTGTACCTCGTTAAACAGGGACTGACTGATGTTGCAATCTTTGACGAACATAAGAACTGTATTCATGCCTCTGAGTTTTTATATAAGAAGCATCTGATAGTAGTCAGAGGACATTATAGACCTCCTACTCTTGTGAGTTTAGATGTACTAGAAAAATCCTTTGCTCAATTTAAAGAAGAAGAAAAGGTAGACAACGATAAAGCTTTGCTTATCACTGAGCTCACTCTAGAAAACCTGATGGACGGTGGAGAAATCGACGAATTTGACTTTAAGTCTCGGGCCGATATGCTCTGTGCTCTGGGCCAGAAAGTCATGGTAACCAATTGTAGCAATCATCAAAAACTCATAAACTATCTATCCGATTATAAGATTCAGAATCTAGGTCTGGTAATAGGTGTAAGAGAGTTGTACGGAATTATAGAATCGAAGTATAATAACAATAAGGACGGAAGATTGTTAGTAGCATTCGGGGAGTTATTTACTAAGAACATACGTATATACGTTTACCCTGCTCTAGAAGATAACCAGAAGACTATAATGACGGCACATACGCTTAGAGTGCCAGAGGGAATTACCTTCTTGTATAAGCACCTACTGGATAGTAAGCAGATAGTCTCTATAGATAATTATAATGAAGACTTACTCAGCATCTATCCACATAATGTATACGATGCCATATGTGAGGGTCGAGATGGATGGGAAGTAATGGTTCCGCCAGAGCTTACAGAAATAATAACCAAGGAAGGTTTATTTTGTCCAATAGATAAAAGACCTGCTCAGGTTTAATGATGAGGACAATAGGATTGCTTATCATAGGATTGCTAACGGTATGTGTATCTTGCAAGTCTGATAAAATAGAGGTCGCAGTAGATAAGCAGCAGGAAGTACAAGTTCAAGAAAAGAAGATGGTCATAAAAGAGTATCATACTACGGATTATGTAATTGGAAAATTTGAGCCAAAGACTCATAAAGACTTTACTCTGATTCCGGCAGTATTATGTGACAGACCGGGTCAATATATGCGTAGCTCTGCGTTAGAGGCTTTTAAAAAAATGCATTCGGCTGCAGCCAAAGATGGAATAAAACTAGTGATACGCTCTGCTGCCAGAAATTTTACTTATCAGCGAGGAATCTGGGAAAACAAATGGAAAGGAAACAGAATACTCTCTGATGGGACCAATGCTGCAAAAGACATCACCGATGATGTAGAACGTTCTCTAAAAATACTAGAGTACAGTTCTATGCCAGGTAGTAGCAGACATCACTGGGGTACAGACATAGATTTAAATTCTTTTGACAATAGCTGGTTTGAAAGTGGAGAAGGGCTGAAGATTTATAATTGGCTTAAAGCCAATGCTGGAACATACGGATACTGTCAGGTATATTGTGAGAAAGGTGCTTTGAGGTCTTCTGGATATAATGAAGAGAAATGGCACTATAGTTATATGCCGGAGTCAGAAGGAATTTTGGCGTATGCCAAGAACAATCTTACCCTAAATCACATTAAAGGATTTAAAGGAGACCACACTACTGAAGCAGTAGGAATAATCGATAATTACATAATGGGAATTAATAGTACCTGCAAACATTAAATAAGACATGGCCCTAACACCTTCTAATATGCTACCCATAGGAACTACGGCTCCTAACTTTTTACTCAAGGACACGGTCAGTGGAAATCATCTTAGTTTTGACCAACTCAAATCAGAGAGAGCCACAGTAGTTATGTTTATCTGTAATCACTGTCCCTTCGTCATACACGTAAATCCAGAAATTGTAAAACTTGCCAATGATTATAAGTCTAAAGGAGTAAGTTTTATAGCCATCAGTTCTAATGATGTAGAGAAACATCCAGACGATGGTCCTGAGCATATGAGGATAGTCGCTAAGGTGCTACAGTTTCCGTTTCCATACCTATATGATAAACGACAAGACGTGGCCAAAGCCTATGATGCAGCCTGTACACCAGACTTTTATGTCTTTGATGGAGAGGATAAATTGCAATATAGAGGACGTTTAGACGATAGTAGACCAGGTAACGATATTCCGCTGACAGGTAGTGATTTAAGGGATGCACTGGATAAAATCCTCAATAATGAGCAAGTAGCCGACCAAGTACCTAGTCTAGGCTGCAATATCAAGTGGAAATAAGGAAAATATTAGTGACCTCCTAGAAAAAGGTCCGTCTGAAGAGTACGTTTGTTTCCCGACAAACGTGATTTTCCTTTAACACTAAGAAATAGAAAGGAATAATTTTGAGAAAGAACTAAAAAGCCTGGCATTCTGTCGGGCTTTTTTATTTCCTACCTTTTAAAACAATAAACTTGGAGACTCTAGCTTATAAGACCTTCTAGAATACGCTTCATTTTAATGCTCGCAGCCTGAGCCACTGCAATCACCTCCTCTACCGTCGTCTCCGTTATAAGCTCTATCGGATAACACACATTAGAGATACAAGAAATCATCATGGTATCTATCTCACACTGCTTAGCAACAATGACCTCTGGGACAGAAGACATGCCTACCATATCAGCACCTATCTGATGCAGGTAGTTATACTCTGCTTTAGTTTCTAGGCTCGGTCCTTGTAAGCAGACGTATACGCCACTACGGTACTGTATATTTAAAGAAGAACAGATTTCTTTGGCTCTAGCCAAAAGACGTGGAGAGTACGCATCCTTCATATCTGGAAAACGGATTCCTAGTCTATCGTCCTTAAGTCCTCTTAGAGGATTGTCTGGAAGTAAGTTTATGTGGTCATGAGCAAAAACGAGGGTACCTGCTTTATACTCGGCTTGTAAACCACCTGTGACATTAGTAATGATAAACTGTTTTATGTCTAGAGCCTTTAGCACTCGTACAGGAAAGCTTACCTCTTTTAAACTATAGCCCTCGTAATAATGGAATCTACCTGATAGGACCAGCACTGACTTATCACCCAAGTAAGCTATCTGCAGTTCTCCACTATGACCTTGTACAGTACTTTGTGGAAAATGAGGAATCTCAGAATACGGTATTCTTACTCTAATATCTGTTACTGCATCTCCTAGACCTGTTCCGAGTTGGACAGCGGAGCTTGGAATCTCTTCTACTTTAGACCTGATGTAATCGGCAGCTTCTTGTGCTTTATCGTAAATGTTTTCCATCTCTACTAATCGACAATCATGGTTTGGGTATCGAGTTGCTGTTGTCTTATGTTTTCTGGGACTTCTCTATACTCGTATTCTTGAGTACGGAGTCGTGGTTCGAAGCCCGCTTCTCTTATCGCATCCTGGATGCCGTCAGCTGTAAATCTAAATGCTGCTCCTGCGGCAGATACCACATTTTCCTCTATCATTATAGACCCAAAATCATTTGCACCAGCATGTAGACAGACCTGTGCTATCTTTTTTCCTACCGTTAGCCAAGAGGCTTGTATGTTCTTAACATTGGGCAACATGATTCTACTCATGGCTATCATACGGATGTACTCATCTCCAGTACAACTATTACGAGCTCGCTTTATTCTTTTAAGAATCGTGTCCTCATCCATAAACGGCCAAGGTATGAAGGCTAGAAATCCATTGGCATCAGCCGGCTTCTCATCCTGCACTTCTCGGAGCCATACCAGATGTTCCATACGCTCATAATTAGTCTCTATATGACCAAACATCATCGTCGCCGACGTAGTCAATCCCACCTTATGGGCAGCTCTCATTACATCTAGCCACTCTGCTCCACCACATTTTCCTTTAGAAATCAGACGTCTAACTCTATCATTTAGAATCTCTGCTCCTGCTCCAGGAAGAGAATCGAGACCTGCTTCCTTGAGTGCACTCAGTACATCGTAATGTGACATGCCTTCGAGCTTGGACACATGTGCAATCTCTGGAGGTCCGAGTGCATGTAGTTTTAGCGTCGGATATAATTCCTTCAGCTCTCTGAATGTATCACAGTAATATTGTAAGCCTAGGTCTGGGTGATGACCACCTTGTAAGAGCAGTTGCTCTCCACCATACTCCATGAGCTCATCTATTTTCTGCTTATAGGTTTCTATATCGGTGATGTAACTCTCCTCATGTCCTGGACGACGATAGAAATTGCAGAACTTACAGTTTGCGATACAGACATTGGTCGTATTTGTATTACGGTCGATTATCCAACTTACGATATTGTTTGGCTGATGATACTGACGTATGGAATTACCCACATACATAAGCTCTGAGGTAGAAGCATTTTCGAAAAGAAAAACACCTTCTTCTATACTGAGATAGTCTCTATTTAGGGCTCGAGAAAGTAAATCTTGTACGTCCATTTAGATTAATCGCTTTAAGCAAAAAACAAAGATAGGGAAGGAAAGTTGACTATCAGAATCGGCAATAATGCAGTCAATTTCTTGCTCTACCAATAATGTCCAAAATCATTCAAAAAAAGGGCTGATTTTCTCTACATCATAAGTCCCTTTTTCCTTAATATTGTGGTTAATTAGACTAAATCTAAATAAAAATAAGCATGCTTAGAACCAGATTTGCCTTGTTTTCCCTTCTTTCTCTACTGATTATCTCATGTGGTGACAATGCTACGGACTTAGAGGTTCCTGTAGACTATACCTTCGATAGAAATGGAGAATCTACCGTAGATTTTAGTGGTCAGACTACTAGAATCGCCATGGCTACCGAGTTATTTGAGACTATGAGTGATTTTAGCGGAGACTATGAGCTTCTTTTAGAAATGTATGCAAATCAGAAAGCCGATGGTTCAGATGCTGACCCGTATACAGACGCTGACCTAAATGCTTCTACAAAAAGTATAAAATCTAAGGTTGCAGCTTCCTCAGATTTCTTTGCTAGCAATAGTGTGGAATCTGCAGAAATCAGAGCAGACTTTGAGGAATTTATAGCTAAGCATATTGCAGAAATCCAACCTAACCAAAATATTCTAGCTGCTCCTAGTCAAGCTGGACAGATTGCAGATGGTTCTACTCCTCGATACGTAAACGGAAAAGGACTAGAGCTAAATCAAGCTGTCGCCAAATCTCTAATCGGAGCTCTAATGGTAGACCAAATCTCTAACCATTACCTAAGTAGCACTGTGCTAGATGCTGGAAACAACTTACAAGAAAACAATAATGGCATCGTAACAGATGGCAAGAGCTACACAGAGATGGAACATAAATGGGATGAGGCTTATGGATATCTATTCGGTGCTTCTGCAAACCCTAGTGACCCATTGATGAGCCTAGGAGATGATGAGTTTTTAAACAAGTATCTCTCAAGAGTAGAGGAAGATTCTGACTTCGCAGGAATTGCAAACGATATTTTCGAAGCCTTTAAAACTGGTCGTGCTGCCATCGTTGCTGGTGAGTATGAAATCAGAGACCAGCAAGTAGAAATCCTTAGAGAAAAAATAGCTAGTATAATCGCTATAAGAGCAGTGTACTATTTACAAGCTGCTAAGACTGGAATTATTGCAAATCATCTGGGTACTGCCTTTCATGATTTATCAGAAGGCTATGGCTTTATTTATAGCCTACGTTTTACTAGAGATGGACAAAGTGATGCTTCCATCTTCTCTACTAGTGAGGTAGATGGATATCTAAATCAGCTACTAGAGGGAGCGGGTTTCTGGGAAGTTACACCAGAAACATTAGATGAGATTTCTGAAGCCATTGCCTCTAGATTTGAATTTACTGTAAGTCAAGCCGCTACTATATAAATGTCTCTGCTCAGAACCATAGCACTTTTGATCAGTGTCAGTATTTTAATACTGATTAGCTCATGTGGAAGGGACAATGACATGACGGATGGCGAGGCTTTTGACCGTAAGGCAATGCTAACCGATTGGGCAGACGATATTATTATCCCTGCTTATGCTTCATATGTAGATGAGCTAGATTTATTAGAGACTCAGATGAGTGCCTTTGTTGCAGCTCCTGACGAAACTTCTTTAGAAAACTTACGTTCTCAGTTTATAGAGAGCTACCTAGCTTGGCAATCTGTAGCCATCTACGATATCGGTCGTGCTGAAGAGATAGGTCTCCGTAATTTTACAAACATCTACCCTACTGATACCACTAGCATACAAGCTCAGATTGCAAGTCAAGACTATAATCTAGAGCTTCCTTCTAGCTTTGTAACTCAAGGCTTTCCGGCCATAGATTTTTTACTACACGGATTGAGTTCTGATGATTCTGTAACACTAGATATCTTAAGTCAGCAAGAGTATCTTACCTATCTCACTGATGTAGTTACTCGTATGCAAACTCTAGGTACTGAAGTTTACATGGACTGGACAGATGGATTTAGAACTGAGTTTATAGATAACGATGGTTCTTCTGCGACTGCCTCTGTAGATAAACTGGTAAACGATTTTCTATTCTATTACGAGCGGTTCTTACGAGCAGGAAAAGTAGGAATCCCTGCTGGAGTATTTTCTGGGAGTCCGATATCTAATTCGGTAGAGGCTCCATATTCTGGTATCTATTCTAAGCAACTTTTTGAAGCAGATTTTAAAAGTACTCGAGATTTCTTTGAGGGAAGGAGTTTTGACCAGAGCACAAATGGAATCAGTTTAAGAGATTACCTAGAATTTATCCGGGACCAAAACGAGTCTGTAGATATCGCCGAAATTATAATCAACCAATGGCAACAGGTAGATGCTGCTCTTCCTAATGTAGGAGATGATTTTAGACAACAGGTAATAGAGGATAATAACCAGATGCTTGCACTTTATGATGAGCTACAAGAAGCAGTTATTCCCCTCAAAGTAGATATGCTACAGGCTCTCAACATTCAGATAGATTTTGTAGATGCCGATGGAGATTGAGATACAGTCTTCCATAAAATCCTATTTAGAAAAAACTACAGAGGCTGCTTCATTGGCAGTCTTTCGCATTTTATTTGGTCTGCTGATGTGTGTGAGTATGATACGATTCTGGTATCATGGGTGGATAGAGAAGCTATACCTCGTTCCTAGTTTTCATTTTCATTATAGTGGTTTTGATTGGGTGACGGTTCCGGGAGACTGGACTTATTTACTCTTTGTGATAGCTGGATTATCGGCTCTGTTTGTTGCATTGGGATTAAAATATAGAATAGCGATTGTTCTATTCTTCCTGTCTTTTACATACATAGAGTTGATGGATAAGACCACTTATCTTAATCACTATTACTTTGTGTCAGTGGTGAGTTTTATGCTCATCTTCTTGCCTGCTCATGTGGACTATTCTATCGATGCTAATAGAAATCCTGCTTTACGTTCTTCAATAATTCCTAGATGGAGTGTAGACTGCCTAAAGCTTATGCTCGGCATAGTTTACTTCTACGCAGGTCTAGCAAAACTTAATACAGACTGGCTAGTAAATGCCCTGCCGCTTTCTATCTGGTTGCCTAGTAAGGCAGATATTCCACTCATTGGAGGACTGATGCATGAGCGATGGTTGCATTATTTGTTTAGTTGGTCTGGAGCGATATATGATTTAAGTATTCCTTTTTTACTGCTCTGGTCCAGAACTCGAGTACCTGCGTTTATAGCTGTTGTTCTTTTCCATGTAATGACGAGAATCCTTTTTCCTATCGGTATGTTTCCATGGATTATGATAGCGAGTACAATAATCTTCTTCAGTGCAGAGGCTCATAGAAAACTGCTTTCTTATCTGCCTTTTTTCAAGGCTTGTGATGAAGATTATAACCCTACCATCAAGGCTCCATCGCTTTTTACACGAGCAGGTGTTTATATAATAGGTCTAGTAATGTTTGTTCAGTTAGTATTTCCTTTTAGACATTTATTACATGGAAATAATATTTACTGGACAGAGCAAGGATACCGTTTCTCATGGAGAGTAATGCTCATGGAAAAAACGGCTTACGCCAATTTTAAAATAGTTGACAGCAAAACAGATAAAACCTTCTACGTACAGAACAATGATTTTCTAAACTCATTCCAAGAAAAGCAGATGTCTACACAGCCAGATATGATTCTAGAATATGCTCAGCATCTAGGAAATCACTTTGCCTCACAAGGACATAAAAACATAGAGGTCTATGTCGAGAGTTATGCCTCTCTAAATGGAAGAGTGAGTCAACCATATATAAGTCCAGAAGTTAATCTTCTAGAAGTCAGCTATTCAGAATTATGTGCAAACCATATAATCCCACTCAAAATTCCATTAGAAAATAATCAAGAAGGAAATGACTAAGCGGATTATCAGCATATCGATTATTCTATTTTTGGCTTTAAGCCAATTACTAGCACAGTACACTCTTACTGGAAGGATACTTCTAGAAGAAGAAAACACACCCATTGCTGCCAGCGAAATCTATCATCACAGCTCTCAACGGATAGTCTTATCTGAAGAGGATGGTTCGTTTATTATTTCTAATCTCAGTTCTGGTACTCATCAGTTTTCTGTCTTCTCTACAGACTACAGCATCCTTACAGATACCATTGTCATCTCAGAAAACACCACTCGTGATTTCTATCTTACTCCACTGAGTTTTACCCTCAGTTCATTAGAGCTGATAGCTAAGAAGAAGGAGCTCTTCGGAATAAAACAGCTCGCAGATATACAAGGTACGTCAGTCTATGCAGGTAAGAAATCCGAAGTCATCTTACTAGACCTCGTAAAAGGAGATGTCGCAAATAACAACAGTAGACAAATCTATGCTCAAGTCGCTGGGCTCAATATCTACGAAGGAAGCAGCGGCGGTCTCCAGTTAAACATAGGCGGCCGTGGCCTCGACCCCAACCGTACCTCTAACTTCAATACTCGTCAAAACGGTTACGACATAAGTGCCGACGTACTCGGTTATCCAGAAAACTATTATACTCCTCCCTCAGAAAGTCTCTCTGAGATACGCATTCTGAGAGGTGCCAGTTCACTTCAGTATGGAACTCAGTTCGGAGGATTGATAGATTTTAGAATACGGAAAATACCTGTCAGTCGAAAACTTCAACTCCGTAGTCAGCAGACCTATAGTTCTTATAATACCTTCAACTCTTACAATTCGATAGGACTGACTGAAAATAAGCTATCCGTAGATGGTTTTTACAATTATAAATCTGGTGATGGGTATAGAGACAATTCTGGGTATACGGTACATAATGTTTTTGCAGCAGTAAGATATCGTCTATCTGATAAGACTCAGATAAGTGCTGAGTATACTTTCTACGACAATCTGGCCAAACAAGCTGGTGGTCTCACTGATGCACAGTTTTTAGAAGATCCGAGACAGTCTACTAGAACTCGTAACTGGTTTGCAGTAAACTGGAAACTTTTTAATGTCCAGCTTTCTCATCAGCTAAATTCAAGTTCAGAACTAAGTCTAAATCTCTCTCGACTAGATGCCAGTCGTAAGTCCGTAGGCTATCGAGGAAATCCCATAACTCTAAACCAAAACCCCATAACAGAACTCGATGAGCAAAACAGCTCTGGTGAGTATATCAGTGCCAGAGATTTAATCGATGGAAGATTTAAAAACTACAGTGCAGAGCTTAAGTATCTAAATCGCTATCAGATTAAAGATAAAAATTCCGTCTTCCTCATCGGCTCTAAATATTATAGGTCTAACAATACTGCGATACAAGGACCAGGCTCACGAGGAACAGATGCAGACTTTAATCTCATCGATGAGCCAGACTATCCTAATCAGTCAGACTTTAGCTTTCCCAATACCAACCTGGCTCTCTTTGCAGAAAACATAATTTATCTATCAGATAGACTCTCTCTCATTCCTGGCTTACGACTAGAACATATCCGTACAGAGGCTGATGGTATATATAATCAGGTCGTCTTTGACAATGCTCAAAATCCCATCGCCAATATTCTACTTACAGAGGAAAAGAATCTACCTAGAAATTTTCTGCTCGCTGGACTCGGCTTACAATACAAAAAAAGCCCAGCCTTGAATCTAGTTGCTAATATTTCTCAAAACTATCGGTCTATAACCTTTAGTGATATACGTATTGTCAGTCCGACATTTATTGTAGACCCAGATATCCGAGATGAGAAAGGCTTTACGGCAGACATCGGAATGAAAGGAAGACTCGATAAGTACCTCTCTTATGACCTTACTGCTTTTTCTATTCTATATGACGACCGCATCGGAATCATATTAAACGACAGAGCTAATCGTGAACGTAAAAATATCGGTAGAGCTCTTATCAGTGGTACAGAGTCTCTAGTTATATTTAATCTCAGTAAGTTTTTAAATCCTGATGCGATAGACTTTAGCAGTAGCTTCTTTGTAAATAGTGCCTTTACCTATTCTCGCTATCTGGCATCCTCAGAAAATAATGTGCAAGGAAGAAAGGTAGAGTTTATTCCAGCGGTGAACTTAAAAGCAGGAGTCAGCATAGGCTATAAATCTGCTGAACTCAGCTATCAGTACACCTATCTATCTGAACAATACACCGATGCTCAGAACTCTGAAGCAGCCGCAGATGGAGATAGCAGAAGTGGAACTGTCGGACCTATTCCTTCTTACTCTGTTTCTGACCTCAGTCTGAGTTATAGATTCAAGAAATTTACCCTTAAATCAGGAATAAATAATCTGCTAGACCGAGCCTACTTTACTAGAAGAGCAACGGGTTATCCTGGTCCTGGAATTATTCCTTCTGATGGTAGGACATTTTATTTTGGGGTTGCTTGGGTTTTTGAATGATTGAATGAACCCAGCGGGTGAATGTCTAATAGACATTCAAGTGAATGAACCGCAAAGGTCGAGTAATTTTACTTAAACAATCGCTTATCTAACTCCAGCTTCTCTTTCTTAATCACTTTTAAAAAACTCAGATTAGAATGTGAGGGATTAATGAGGATATTAAATTCTCCAGGAGTAATAATAGAAGGAACTTTTAAAGCTAACTTTTTACCAGATTTAAGCCAGCTTTGTCCAGACGTTTTAAACCTAAATTCAGAATCCTTACTTGCTCTTATTTTCTCGAACTTAGAAATTGAAAAATTTTCTATTTGCTTGTCTTCTAACTCAAGGTGTAATAATTCTAAATTGGAAGGTATCGTTAATCCATCAAAATGGACCAATATCTCTAAAATGGCCAATGATATATTTTCCGAACAATAGAGAAGAGCTGTTCCTTTTTCATTCCATCTTCCTCCATATAGTTTTGCTCCAGTACCATTTAAATCATCTATATATTCTGATCTTGAAATTCTATAGAGCTTCATAATCAACTATAAACCCCATGTTCTATTCTTCCTATAACATCCTCTATCATTTCTATTCCTAGAGAAGTATCCATAATGTCTAAAGGACTATTGTTGTTCAGGACCTTATTTTCAGTCCTTATCCAGATTTTGAACTTATCCTTTCCAAATAATCTATATCCCTTTTGGAACACCTCAATAAGTTCTAAAAGGTGAGAAGTGATTGCTTTATTTAATTTGTGGTTATCTGTATATCTCGTTAGCTGTCGAGAAGAAATAGGCAAAATCCGAATTAACTCTTTTTCTGAGAGTGATGTATACTCCTGAATCGTTTTTATATACTTTGTCTCTATTCCAGCTCTCGCAACAGCTATTAAATCTGTTCGCTGGTTTATAGACTCTGATTTCAATAATGCTTTTATAGTCATATTAGACATTTGACATAAATATAAAGACATTTGCATAAATTGTCAAGAACTGAACTGAAAAATGGCATCAAGTAAAAAGCCGAGCAAGAAATTATCCAGCTCGGCTATATTATTATATCTATAAATAGAATTCTTATTTCTTATCTATTTCTCTTATGCTTTCTTTTACCTCTTCTTCTATAGAAGCCTTAGCACTATTAAATTCTTTTATGCCTTTACCTAATCCTCTAGCAAGTTCAGGAATCTTCTTCCCTCCAAACATAATTAGAGCCAATACAACCAAGCCACCTATCTCCGCTGGTCCTAGTCCAAAAAATAAATTAAAATGTACCATTTTCTTACTTTTTACAATTTCAAAGATAAGCTTAAACCTTATGCTATGCTCATCAGATAGACAAAATTTTTTAGCTCAGGTTTAATCTAAAATGCATCTATTTTTTAAGCCCAATCTCTCTTAATCGCTCATCTAAATAATCTCCAGCTGTAATCGGATCATAAGCGAGTGGTCGCTCTTCTGTTATACATTTTCCTAAACAGCTTAGATCCATTTCTCCTCTAGGGTGTAGAAAAAATGGTATCGATAGTCTAGGTACATGCCACTGTTCCTTAGGTGGATTTACTACTCTATGTGTTGTAGACTTTAGATAATTATTTGTCAGACGTTGTAGCATATCTCCCACGTTGATGACAATCTCATCCTCCTCTGGAGTAATGTCTAACCACTCACCTTCTGTATTTAATAACTGTAATCCTCCAGCTGATGCTCCTACTAGAAGCGTAATCAGATTTATATCCTCATGCTGCTCGGCTCTTATCGCTGATCGCGGCTCCTCAGTAATCGGTGGATAATGGATAGACCTCAGAATACTAGATCCATCGCTTATACGCTGATCAAAATAGTCTTCTGGTAACTCGAGATATAGTGCAATTGCTCTCAAAAGATGCGATCCTGATTCTTCAAAGGCCTTATATAAATCCTTACCTAGCTCACTAAAAGCTGGTGTCTCATCTACCCATGGGTTATCTGGATACAATGCTTTTTTAGGATGATCCTCTGCCACATACTGTCCAAGTTGAAAAAACTCTTTGAGATCTGCTACCTGAGATTGCTTAGCATGCTCTCTACCGAAAGAAGTAAATCCTCTCTGTCCGGCCATTCCTGCTATCTCATATTTTTTCTTTGTACTATATGGCAATGAGAAAAATGATTTAGAAGCTGAGTAGAAACCTTCTACTAGCTCTTTAGAAATGCCGTGGTTTACGAGTCCTACAAAACCTACCTCATGGAAAGCCTTTCCGAGGTCTGCGATAAAGGTGGTTCGTTGGTCAGCATCGCCATTTACAAAAAGCGATAGGTCTAATACTGGTATTGTACGTTTAGTCATAATACATATATTACTAAGTAAATAGGGCAATAATTATACCATTTAGAGCACTTATTTACGTGGTTTATACCTTGATTTTTGGAGGAGGAGCTGAGCATCTGTCAGGTTTACAAGGTCTGCGATAGAAGCTTCTGGATTCCTCTTCATATAACTCTTAACGATCTGCCAGCCCATATAATTCCCAGTACGTCCTGGAGCAGCTGGTGGCATACCTGGAGAGTTGGGGCTCGGGCTTAGATATTTCTTGGTTTTATTGCTGCTGGTCTCATAGAAGAGGTTTTCCTTGAGGAGAAAAGCCCATAGTTCTAGTTCGTTGGCCTGTACCCAGTCCCATTGCTCAGCACTGTATTCCATGATTACGGTATCAGAGGTCATCGGTAATATCTTATCGAGTAGATATAGCTTCTTGCCATTGCGGACCATCTGATCTAGCATCTGGTTTTTCTCTGCTGTTGGTAGGTGGTCGTCTATGAGTAGTTCGATTACTTTTTTAGGGAGATGTTCTTTGTTAAACCTTCTAGTTAGATAATTAGAAAAGGCAGGATTGTCTGGTGCTACAGAACCATAGGGAAAACTGCTTCCTAGAAACATATCTAATCCTATACCTATAAGATTATTTTGACTCGAGTCAGCTGATAAAAAACGCTGATACTCAAAACCCGAAACAAAGGTGTAGATATCTGGAACATCAACCTCTGGAAGGTAATACTGTAGAAACTTGAAGCCTGAATCGAGTTCTTTTAGTGTATTCTCAAAATCACTGTGCACCTGCAGAGTCGTATCTACAAGCAACTGAAACTGCGGATTATCCAGAATCGTATCTAAAGCTGACTGGTAGTCCTTTTGTCGGATGACAGGCAAGACATGTTTAAAAAAGACATCTGCAAAAGCAGGATGCTCAGCAGTAAGCTCGTCGATAGACTTCTGATTTACTAACTGCTCCAACCTATGCACCTGGTAGTCAGGATTTATGTGACTAACGTCAGGAATAGGTTCTGTCTGGTCACTTTCGCATGAAGCGAAAACTAAGAGAGCTAGTAATAGAAGAGGTATCTGTCTAATCATATTATAATAACTGAAAACAAAATTAAATAATTGGGCAAGCAATGTGAAAATGTGGAAATTATTAATGTGGAAATGGCCTACTTTACAAGCCCGTACTTTGCACTTGAACTTGTCTTTGACACTTGAGTTTGAACTTGAATAATAGATGTACATGAAAATCAGCGGACATCTGGATATCGATTTCTTACTTTAACTTCGTTTAAAATTCTAAAAATGTTCTGGAAGAAAAAAGCACCCTATCCTACTACCCATGTAACGGACAACGATTTCGATGAGGTAATCCTTAAATCTAAGGTTCCTGTGCTTCTAGATTTCTATGCAGACTGGTGTGGACCATGTAAAATGCTCGGTCCCATTATCGATGAGCTCGCAGAAGAGTATGAGGGTAAGGCTCTAGTGGCCAAAATAAATACAGAACATAGTCCTCGTATCAGTCAGTATTTTAAGGTTAAATCCATTCCTACGCTTATGGTTTTCAACAAAGGAAATCTCCATGAGCAGTTTAAAGGACTAATCCCTAAGCCCAATCTTGCAGAAATCCTAGACGAGTATATAGCTGGCACAGATGAGTATGGTCGTCTTCCTGGCATGGCTGGAAAGGAGGAGTAGGATTAATGTGAAAATGTGGGAATTATAAATGTGGAAATGAGCTAAGTAGGACTTGTTCAATTATCTCGTTTTCCATTAGCAAGAATCTAGTGATTCTAATAATACAGATGGCTCGAACACTTGATTCTCCTGTTACAAAACAAGATGTTTCGACAAGCTCA
>CAZDWO010000052.1:0-29133 GCA_964509175.1 uncultured Saprospiraceae bacterium | reverse complement strand
TTAAAGAATACTTTACCAGTTTTAGGGAGTTTGGAGATTTTCTATCTCCTTATGATCTCTCCCTTAAAGCAGGAGGAGCTGGAGCGGATATAAATCCATTAAAGTCCCAAAAAGGACTGCTTATCGGTTTTCGACCAGATTCACAACGATACTTTGATTATCATCATACCTCCATCGATCGCATAGAAGCAGTAAATCCTAGGGAGCTAAAAATGGGTGCCGCCGCTATTACTAGTCTTGTATATCTTATCGATCAGTATGGCCTCTAGTAAACGAGTTACTTTTAAAGAATTTAGCTTTGAGGAATATCTCGATGAGCCTACGATTCTTACGGCTGTGGCCAAAATAGCAGCTCAGATAGCTGAGGACTACCGAGATAAAAACCCACTGTTTATAGTAGTGCTTAATGGTGCTTACGTTTTTGCAGCTGATCTGCTCAGAGAGATTCCATTTAACTGTGAGACCAGTTTTATAAAGCTAAAGAGCTACTCAGGTTTTAAGAGTACAGAAAAAGTGGAGCAGCTGCTGGGATTAGAAAATGACATCTCAGGTCGAGACGTGATACTTATAGAGGATATTATAGATACTGGTAATACACTCAATAAATTTCTACCAGTGGTCAGAGAGCATAATGTAGCTTCTGTAAGACTAGCCACACTCTTATTTAAGGCCTCTGCTTTTAAGCACTCCTACCTCATAGATTACATCGGTATCGAAATCCCAGATGATTTTGTGATAGGATATGGTCTAGACTACGATGATCATGGCCGTAATCTCCGATCTATATATCGCAAAGTAGACTAAAAAAAACCATGTCTAAGGCTTTATTCAACAACTAAAAAAGTATACTTTTGCATTCCATTTAAAATTACATGGAGACATGTAGTTGGTTAATGACCTATGGTGTAATTGGCAACACATCGGTTTTTGGTACCGACATTCTAGGTTCGAGTCCTAGTAGGTCAACAAGGAAGTCTCTAAGTCACTGATTTAGAGGCTTTTGCTTTTTAGGGGTAGAACATAAGTCCAACAATCTCTTTTTTCTTTGCCCAAACGCTATTTCTAAGTTAAAATCAGTGGAATTAAGGTAGTAGTAATAGGAAAACTTCTATCTACGTATTTTTACCTCACAACTACCCATCATGCTATACAACACTCTCCGACCAAAAGACTACAAATCCGAAAAAGCAGTTCAGAATTTCTCGACAAGCATTTCTATCCGCAGTATTTTGAATTTGTACAAAGAAGTAATAACCCACACACCACACTTTTAAGAAGGAATAAATTGCAATAATTACATTTATTAGAATGAATAATTATCAAATTATACATTTTTAAGAATGAATAATGGCCTATATTTACATTTATTGGAACGAATAAGTTAATTACACCCCGTATTTTGGAATTTGAAAGAGAAGTATATCAGGAATTAAAAGCTTGGAAATCCAAGGAAAAACGCAAGCCTATGTTGTTAATGGGAGCTAGGCAAATAGGCAAAACAACTGTACTAAAAGCTTTTGCTTCTAAAGAATATGACGATTGGATATATTTAAACTTAGAAAGGGAAGTGCGGACGCATAGTGTTTTTGAGGGAAGTAAAGAACCAAACTCTATTTTGGATAACTTGAGCTTATTTCATGGTAAAGACATACTACCTGGAAAGACGCTTATTATTTTAGATGAGATACAGGAATGTAGAGATGCTCTCATTGCCTTGAAGTATTTTAAAGAAGAAAGACCTGACATACACATTATTGGAGCTGGTTCATTGCTGGGATTAACTATCACAAATACTAGAAGTTTTCCTGTAGGCCAGGTAGAGTTTATAGATATGTATCCCTTGTCATTTGCAGAGTATTTGCTTGAGGCAGATAGTAATTTACATAAGGCATATTATCATTTTTTAGAGAAGGAAAATATAGAATCTATACCTGCTCCTTTTTTTAATCCGTTACAAAAACTTTTCAAAGAATATCTCTTATATGGTGGAATGCCAGAGGTCGCCTCTGCATATCTAGAGAATAGGAACATGCAAGAGGCTCAAGAAATCCAGGATCGAATTCTTAAGGCCTACCAAATGGATTTTGTAAAGCATGCTGATAAAAATACCTCTGCTAGAATAAAGCAAACATGGAATATAGTACCAGCTCAGCTAGGTAGAGAAAACAAAAAGTTTGTCTATGGCTTGATTCGCAAAGGTGCAAGGGCCAAGGAATTTGAAATAGCCATCCAATGGCTGAGTGAAGCGGGTCTATGTTATAAAGTGAATAAAACCAATAAGATAGCAAAACCACTTATGGCTTATCAAGATTTTTCTGCTTTCAAGTTATATGTATTTGAAACTGGAATCTTAATCAGGTTAGCGAGATTAGATCCTAGAATTTTTATATTGGGTGATCAATTATTTACTGAATTTAAAGGATCTCTTGCAGAAAATTATGTTTGTACATCCTTGAAAAAGCAACAAGGTCATTTACCTTATTATTGGACTTCCAACGGGAAGGCAGAGATAGATTATATTATTTCCTATCGAGATAACATTATCCCTATCGAGGTAAAATCAGGAAAATCAACTAAGGCAAAAAGTTTAAGTTTGTATAAGAAACTGTATCAACCTAAAATGAGAGTTAGGTTGTCTAATCTTAACTTGAAAAAAACAGATGATCTATTGAATATTCCTCTTTTTTATGCAGATAAAATTGAGTCCTTGGTGGCTAAATCACTAAAGACAGAATAGTTCTAGAGTTTCTATGTCTTCATTAGATAAAAAAATATCTTACCGTCATTGTCACAACCCACACATCATGCCTCCATACAACACCCTCCGACCACAAGACTACAAATCCGAAAAAGCAGTTGCCGAATTTTTGGACAGGCATTTCTATCCGCAGTATTTTGAATCTACAGAAATAAAGAACGATAAGCAAGGTCAGTATGATGGAATAGATCTTATCGGAATTATGGGGGTAAGAAGATGCTGATAGATGAGAAGGCAGCCCAGTCATTATGTAAAAAAGGATATCCCCACCTTTGCCTTCGAGCTTAGTTTTATAGCGATACCAACTATAAAACTTAATTTTGTCACAGCCTAAATGGCCTAAGAGTATTCTACAGATGAAAAAATTGCAGCCTTTATTCCTTATTGTGTTATGCTTGATTTTGGGTATAGTTGATGGGTATTCTCAAAGCGAAAGTAAGGGTGAGAATGATGTTGATTATAGGGTCGATTATGAATCAGTCTATGAGCTTCAAGCAAAAAAGGAGTATGCTATTCTAGGCTCTGGCGTAGGATTTTTTGGAGCTTCTTATCTATTTCAGAAAAACCGAGAACTTCTCACTCAGACAGAAATTGAAAATCTGGATATACAAGACATTAATTCTTTCGACAGAGGAGCTACGATGAATCTGAGTGAATCTGCTGACAGAAATAGTGATTATGTTAGAAACGCTTCCGTCGTTCTTCCATTAGGTCTTTTTCTATTAAAGAAGGGTAGAAAGGAGTACAAGGCAATTTCTCTCATGTATTTAGAGACAGGAATTTTTGGAAACGGTTTTAATGCCTTTGCTAAAACGGGAGTAGGGAGGATTAGACCCTTTGTATACAATGATGAGGTTCCATTAGAGGAGAAGCAGGAAAGAACAGCTACTCGATCATTTTACTCAGGCCATGTTTCTCAGACAGCATCAATGTCTTTTTTGACTGCCAAAATTCTAACCGATTTATATCCTGACTCTCGTTATAAATGGTTGTTCTGGACAGGTGCTACTGTAAGCTCCGGTGCTACAGCTTATTATAGATATAAGGCTGGAAAACATTTTCCGACTGACGTAATCGTAGGAGCCATAGTAGGTGGAACCATCGGAGTATTGATTCCGCAGATACATAAAATCAATCGAGAAAATGTAAACATCTCGCTCTTCCAGTTAGACAATGGAGGAGGAATCAGATTTCGTTTTACGATTTAATGGGTTCGTTATTTATTTAGCAAGATTTGAAGAGCACCGTAATCTATCTTAGAATTATGACGAGGATCTCTAGGGATCTTTTTTACTATTTTAAGTTGATCATAGACTAGAGTAGCTACCGCTGGTTCTAATTCTTGTGCAGATTTATCGGTTTCTAAGACTAGGGTCAAAATATCATTTTGTTCTACCAATGTACCTAGTTTAACTGAAGGAAGAGAAGACAGATAGTTTTCTGTAACGAAAGGAGAAAGAAGCTGTCTGTTTTTACGAATTAGTTGTTTGCAGTTTCCAGTAAGGAAGAGCTGCTTGTTCTGAAGAAAGCCACTGTCTCCTGTTCTATGCCAGATTTCTCCTTCTACAATAATTTTATTTTTTCTAAAGGCCTGAGGATTGTTGTAATATTTTTTGAGCACGTGATTTCCAGCTACTAGAATTTCTCCTATGTCATTTTCTTTTAGAGTTATGTTTTCTAATTCTTCGACACTTAGATTATGAGCATGACTATTATCGAGCTTTATAATTTTTAGTTTTGTTTGAGGATGTATATTTCCTACTGGCAATCCTAAGTTTTGTTTATCCGATTGTTTGATGAGTTGATTTGCAGATATGGAGCTTATAGGTTCTGCTTCTGTAGAACCGTAGATAATTTTTATATCGGAATCTGGAAAAGCTTCTCTGTAAATGTTTGCCTCTGATGAAAAAACAGGAGCACCTCCAGTGTAGATTTCTCGGAGCGTTTTTACTTCTACTTTTTGTGAGATTAGATATTGAGCAATGGTTTTTATAAAATAGGGTGAGGAAATAATCCGCTCTACCTTATTCTTGCGAAGTTGATTTATTATAAGAGCTGGATTTAGAGACTGTGGTTTACGACTGTTATAATCAGCTAGTACAGAAGTTGCTCCGACTCCTAGGTTTATAAATAGTACGATGGGTAAGACTGTCATTTCTATATCGCCTGGCTTAGTATCTACTTTCTTTTTTAGTATTTGGAACTGTGCATCTAAGAAAGTATGGCTTCTATCGGCGGCTTTGGGAGTACCTGTGCTGCCAGTAGTAAAGGTGATGAGAGCAGAATGATCTTCATTGACAATTGCTGGTTCTTTTATCTCTTGTCCTCTTTTACTAAGCGAAAGCTTGATGGGAATCTGCCTTAGATCCTTGGCAAACCATGACATTATTCTTGCCTTGGTCGGTCCGATAAATCCCTTACAGTCCGCAAGTCTACAGCAAAGCAGTAAGCGTTCTTTGGTAACCCACTCATCTAGAAATACAGCTGTCGCTCCGACATAGAAAAGTGCCAATACGGTCCTGTATAAATCGATACTCATAGGTACAAAGACCAGCACTCGGTCTCCCTGCTTTATTCCACTCTCGGTAAAATAAGCAGCAGTGCTTCTGACTTCTGCCTCTAATTCTCGATAACTGATGCTCTTGCCTTTCTCGATGATGGCAATATTATCAGGATGCTTTTTAGCAGCTGTAAGAAAATGCGATATAACGTTATTTAAATTCGGACTCATTCTGATTTTTTATATTTTCTAGATTGGCTTTAAAAATATCGGCAACCACAAAGGCTCCTGCTTTTAGTTTAAGCTCACTTAAAAAGTCGATTTCTTTGTCCTTAGAAAACAGGGTTAGACTTAGTTGAGTGTTATTGTCATCTATCCGTTTATAAATTTGTTCTGTAATGAGATTGTCTACTACAAAGGGGAAGCCTTTGGGGTTTAGTATTTTGAGGACTCTTTTGAGCCTTGGATTTACTAGGAGGATTTCTTCATCCCATACAATATCCGTTTGTTTTCCATAACATCTTCTGAGCGAGCCTACTTCTCCGTCTTCGACCTTATCTGCATTGATGGGTTCTATTTTATTTACAAAAGTAGACCAGATGCTTGCATTGGATGATATTCCTAAGTAGTTAAAAATTTTCTGAGCTGGAGCCTTTATAGTAACCTGAGATACTATGACTTTTTTCTCATGCTCTTTGTTGTATTTATAAGGACTGAGGTTTACTACAAGTAAAAATGCAAGTAGTATTAAACTTACAGTAAGTGCTGATATTTTTTTGAGAGTTTTCATTACAGGAGGTTTAGAGTAGTGATTTCCCATAAAGAGCATATTGCTTATACTTCAGAGGGTATTTTTTAGAGGTGGTGAGTGAGAGATTAGAATTATGTATAAAGGCATGAATTACCTTGCGGTATCCTGAGTAGTAAGCCTGATTCAATAGTTTTTTAAATATAAAAGTTGTAATTCCTCTAAAAGGAGAATCTCCTTTACCAGCTACTGATTTTATAATTAAGCCTTTTTCTTTAGTAGAATAGAAATCTGGATATGCAAAAATAAAAGATTGCAATTCTTGCTTATCGTTTTCTACAAGCCAAATAAGATCTCTATTCATCAAGGACCTCAGTTGCATATATTTCTGAACAAAAGAATCAGGATTTAAAGGAGTAAATAAAAAATTATTGGCAAAAGCCTGGTTAGAGAATTCTGCTATTTTATAAAGCTCCTTTTTTAAGTTCTCGAGATCAATGTTTCTGATAACTGCACCTTTACCTTCATAATACTTTTCTAAATTTCCCATTGTATCAGCAGATGGTTTCTGAAGTTCACCTATTCCAGAACTATAATGTGCTATGGGATAGAAGTTGTTATTTAAAAATTGCTCATTATAATAAAGTGGATTGTGAAGATCCGAGAAAAAATATGGTCGGTCCGAGTCTGTACTAAATCTATGAGCGTTCCATGTCGAGCCTTTCATCGGACCTATTATAAAAGTGTAACCGAGATCTCTGCATAGATTAGTGGCCTGATTTAATAAAATCTCCGCGATGGTATCATCTTCTATACAGGCATAGGCTGCGATACATATTACCTTATGGTCCTGATATTGCAACTGCTCGTTAGTGTACAAAGCATATCTTCCGACGGCTTCATTATTTCTCATGAGGAGATGACAGGAATGGAAATGTTGATTTTTTATCCTTTCTGAAAGATCTACAAGATGTGAGTTCCCGACGAAATTTATAAATTTAGAAAAGTGAGAATCGCCTTGTTTGGTTTCGATATGTTTTAAAGTCGATACTAGCATAGAAGGGGATAATTTAAAGTGAGGAGATACATGGCTGAGAAACTGGTGGTCGTAATATTGTCTAATCCATCCTTAGAAATCGCTTCTGTCAGACAGCTAAGTGCAGCGATAATGGCACTATGATAAACAACTTCTTGCCTTCCGAAATAACTAAACAGTTCTAATCCCATATAGGAAATAAGAAAAGCCGAAACAAAAAACCCAAGTGATCCAGCAAGTGTTTTTGTATGTCCACGGAAAGTGTACCTGCCGATAGGAAAGCGTTTTCCGACTAGTGCTGCAACCGGATCAGAAACGGCCAATATCAAAATAGGCAGATAGTAAACTAGATAGTTATCCGCAAGATTTTGAAATACAAAGCAGGTATATACCGCTACTGGAAATAGTAGCGAACCATGGGTTTTTCTTTTTACAGCATTTACAGATTCTAAGAATTTAAACTTTTTGCTTGCAAGCAAAATCATTAGAAACGAGCTACATAGAAATAGCACCTCTAAGTGATTTTCTAGTAATAGCGGAAAAGAAAGCGTAATAAGACCAGTTAGGGAATGAACCAGTTTTCTAGTGTATTCTACCTCTATATTTCTCTTTCTATAGAGCCACTCTGCAGTTCCAAAAACTATTAGAAAAGCAGTACTAAGAGTTCCTAAAATTATTAGATTATTGCTCATGATTTTTGATTTAGGTGCATAGAAGAATAGAAGAACCCTCGATCATCTGCTGTTGCAATAGTCTGAGTGTTTACCATAGAATTTATAGATGCCATAGTCCTAGGAACCATTAGATTCCAGTAAGCATATTTGGCTTGAGCCATTCCGTATTCTATGAGATTATCTGCGACACTCTTAAAAGTTTTCATGTCCATGTATTCAAAAATATTGGACAGATTAAACTTGTTGAATTTTCCATAATGGGCAAAGGCATCTCCAGCATAACCTTGGAGGATTTCTAGCCTGTCTATATTGTTTCTAATGGAGTCATAGTTTTCTGCACGAGCATAATGAGGAAGCTGCTTAGAAAATTTACCACCTAGAATAAAATCTAGAAAGTAGTTGGACTGACAAGATTTAGATTTTAATTGTTTTTCGGCTTGAGCCAGAATAAAACTGGAAACTGGCTGTTCTACCTCTGCTAGAAATTTAGGATCTCTTCCTAGCCATCCCATAAGAGTTCTGGAAAAGAAAAGTTTGAATGCAGTTTTCCATCTCAGACTATTCCATGAGTTGGCAAAGAATTGAGATTGTTCCTTTTGAGATTTTTCTTCTAAGAGCGTTTTTACATTCTCCTCGGAGTGAATAAATGGCAATACCTTCTGCCTGAATATTTTAAAGTAATTCTCAAACTTACCCTGATAGATAATTCCGTTTTCTATCTGCTCTATACGCTCTAACCAGAATTTACAATCTTCTTTATTCAGAAAGACACGTACTCTCATAAATAAATCGAGCCTATTATTACTAGTCGCAAATCCTAGGAATTCTAAAAACTCCAGATGATTGAGTGCTTGATAAGCTGCTTTCTTCAGGTTTATTAATTTTAGCTGAGCAGGATTAATGTCTACAGCTACTACTTTTTCTGGACTACTTGCCAGTAGTGAAAAACTATTGTCTCCTGCAGAACCGATAGACAGTACACGGTCGCCTTCTTTTATCTCAAGAGCACGGATGAGCAAGTCGGCATCTTCCCAACAGTTAGCATAGCGTAGATAGTCATTGTTTATTTTCGATAAATGCTTGTTCATAATTAGCGTTTTTCTTTGTTTAGGATTTTAATGGTTCCGGTACTTCCGTCCATAAGAACTTCGTCACCAGTTTTTAAAGTTCTGAGTAAGCCATCTACACTTACGATACAGGGTATACCCATTTCTCTGGAGACTATAGCTGAGTGACTCAGTAAGCTTCCTCGTTCTACGATAATGGCTGAGGCAGATGGGAAGAGTGTAACCCAGCCTGGATCTGTACTCTTAGTTACCAGTATGTCTCCATTTAATGAATCTATAGATTCTGGATTTTCTATAAGCTGTACTCTGGCTCTTACCTGTCCTGGACAGCAACCTATTCCTTGTAGATCTCCCACTACTGGTTCTACCTTCTCCTCAGAGTAGATGTACTTATCGTTAAAATTATGACCATAAGTATAGAATCTTTCTTGAGGAGAAGGCTGGAGCTTGTATGCTCCAAAGCTTGCTTTACGTATTCTGATCTGATGGACTAGTTGTGTGTAATTCTTAGTGTCGAGATTTAAAAGTTCTTCTAACTCTAGGTAGAAGATGTCTTTTGAGTCTTGGATAATGTTTTGCTTTTTTAGTTGTGTTCCGATGGCAGAAAACATCTTACGTACTACGCCGAATGCACGGGTCCGTTCATACCTTAGGTTTTCTCTGTTGCTTACTAAATCTCTGGCTTTATTAAGAATAAACTTAAAGACCATTTTGGCCAGTGGCTTATTTTTGAGTGCTTGATAGATTTTTTGCTCTGCATCAGACCTCAGTTTGTTCTGTAGGTTGTTTCCTTCTAGTTTAGAACTAATGTCATTAGACACATAGCTCTTAAGTATTTTTATAAAGAGGCTCGGCTTCTGAGTGTACGAAGTCGTTTCTAATTTTAGCTCTCCCATGCATCTCTCTCCGAAGTCATGCAAGTATCTATCTATTTTCTTTTTTAGTTCTGGATGATTTCCATTTTCTAAATTCTGCCAAATGTCTTCAGGAGTATTTTCTAGAAACAATGAACGAGTCTCTTCTGATGACTTTATCATTTTTGCTAGAGCAAAGGTTCTATGTATAGGCTGTACAGAAATTATATCTTCTGAACCACAAAGAAGGTCATTGTGTAGATTGGGTGATTCTGGTACATGTTTACTTGCCTGCTTTTTAAGCATGCCGAACCATATCATAGAAAAGAAATCATTGATCAATGGCACTTTCCACTCTTTGACTAGTGTTGTTTCAAAATTCTTATAATGCTCTAGGATGACAGGTATACTCATAGAGGCAAAATCATAGTCGTTGTAAACCTTAAGTTTTTTATCCAGGTAGTTTTGAAACTGGATTCTCTTTTTGGTTAAAGTAGATTGTAGGAATATCATCTTTCCTAGCATCAGAATGATTCTAAACCAGGCTTTTGATCTAGACATTTTAAACTCATCTCCTAATTCAAATTTTTCTTTTACGCCCATCATCGTTTCCATGTATGTGGCGTTTATGGAATAGCCAGGAACCATAGCCAGCATCTTATACCAGTTCACTAGATTGTAATAAACTCGACCTCTTACAAGACCTAATGTATTTTGAAAAACTGCCTTATGCTGAGCAATCTTTTTTGTGGGTACACCGAGCAATTCAGAAAACTGAGCGTATACTGCTGCATACATTTTGGAAATAAAACTGAAGGTCAGAGGAGTAGTGACTCCAGGATATGATTCTACGATGTTGCTATTGTCCCAGAGCAGATATTCATCATTGTTTGAATCAGTAGAAGTAGTAATGGGTCTAGTCTGCAAGACATAGAGCTGATTGTTATAGTATGAAAATTCTACATCTTGTGGATGACCTGTCTTTTGATTAAGAGCATCTAAGAGATCTGAGATTTCAGACAACTGATTTTCGTCTAGGGTAGAAGAGTTGTTTTTGGCTACAGCCAAATCTGCTTTATGAGCGAGTTTGGTTTCTATGCCTTCTGGAGAAATGGTAAAGTTGTCTGCATTTAGTTTTCCAGAAACGAGTCCTTCTCCTAGTCCATGTACGGCGGAGATGACTTTCTTATTTCTATCTCCTGTCAAAGGATCTAGTCCAAACGCAACTCCAGATACTTCTGACTGAACCATCTCCTGTATAATAACTGCAAGACTAAGGTCCATATCGATTCCATGTTTTTTTCTATAGGCTAGAAGGTGTTTAGAACCTACTGATTTCCAGACCTCTTTTATACTCTCTTTTAGATCTACATAGTCCACATTTAAGGCAGTCTCATATTGTCCAGCAAAAGAAAACTCCTTTCCATCCTCATCTACTGAAGAGGACCTAACGGCGTACTTTTTATCTCTATAGTTTGTCCCAAAGTAAAATTCCATGTCAGCGAGTAGCTTGTTAGGTACCTCTAGTTTGGCCAACATTGAGTGTAGTTCTTCTATAGTGTCATAGTCCTTAAGCTGATTAGACATAATCTCCTTAGGGATAACAACCCACTGAGGAACATTTACTTCCATCTTATTTAGTACAATTAGATTGTTGGCCTTGCCACCATAGCTCTCGGAGCTTATGGATGGTCTGATTAGTTTTAAGTTATTCATGCTATTAGATTTTTAATCATCGGAATGGCTCCTAGGGAGAGGTACATAAGTACTGTCCATATGCCAGAAGCAATTTCAATAAGTTTTGATTTTTTAATTGTTGGTTTTAATTTAAAGGAGATGGCTGGTGCGATGCATAGTACATATATGCAAGGAATTATCATCATTGGCTTTAAGCCATAACCAGCATAAACCATTGCTCCCATTACTGAGATGAGTGTAGCAGTTATGAGTCCGAGCCATATCCAGATGGCCTTGTTAGTTCCATATAGTTTTGTGTAAGAAACTACTCCTTCTTCCTCGCTCTCTTTTGTTCTTATCTTTCTGCCGATTTCTAAGACGAGACCATTTATAAATGATACCAGCATAAACCAGGCTATTCCAAAATGTGAATTATGACCACCGATTTCCCAGTCTAATCCACTAGAGTATAAATCTATCAGTGGGATTATCATCATGTGCGAGGTGATGTATGCAATCTGTCTTTTCTTCAACCATTGAGGAACAAAGAATTCTTTGGCCATGAGTAGGAGATAGACCATAATGATTACATATAGTCCTAACATCTCCACTTGGAATAATAGGATGATGCTAAGCTGTATGGCGGCAATTATAAAACCTAGATATTTCAGTTCAGTCAATGTTACGAGTCCTCTCGGCACTGGTAAATATGTTCTGTACAAAGCATCTTCTTCTTGATCCTTGAACTCATCGAAGATTCTAAGAAGTAAGAAATAACTAAAGCAAGTAAATATCCCGATTAGGAAATCTTGCAAACCTATAAAGCCTTCTGCTGCTCTACATATCCTAGAGTAAGAGATGGCAGAAAAGGTAAAGGCCGTGATCATGATTCCATTAGCCAATATCGGAAAGCGTTCTTTCTGATAGAGATATAGTCGTTTATGTAAAGGCAGTAATTTTTCCATGATTATTTTTTTCGTCCGAGTGATTTATGAGCATTTGTAAAATGATCTTCTGCAATCGCAGCCGCTATCGATAACTCTCCTGCGAGAGCAGTGGCACAACATATTTCTGCAAATTGCTGAGCCTTGTCGGCTCCATTACAACTCAATAGATTTAGAGCTTCTTTCTGAGTAGCCAGTTGTGTGCCACCACCTACAGTACCTACTACTAGGGCAGGAAGTGTAAGAGCGACATATAGCTCGTCCTCTTCAGTAATTTCCATTCTGAGAATCCCTACCGAGGATTCTGATACGCAGGCTACGTCCTGGCCACAGGCTATGTAAAGTGCTGTGAGACCATTGGCCACATGTCCGATGTTTCCTACGGTTCCTGTAGACAATCCAGCCATGGTAGAGTTTAAGAAATATTGGCACATATGCTCAGGAGTTGTTTTGAGCACAGAGCTTACTACAGCTCTGGGCAATCGCACCTCAGCGATTACTTTTTTCCCTCTAGAATTATAGAGTGATCTGAGTGTACATTTTTTATCTCCTGAAGCATTAGATTCTATGTACCATCGAGTAGGCTTATCTGGGAAGTATGCTAGTATATATTTGCAGATGGCATCAGTGGCAATGGTTACCATATTTTGTCCAGCTGCATCACCTGTACTGTATTCAAAGTGTACGGTTACACCGTTGGCCTCTTGATTAAATCTTAGGGAAACAAGTCTGCAGAAGCGACTGGTTTTTTTGACCTGTTCTTGTAGTAATTCAAAGTAAGCTTCTACCCAGTTTTTAAAACTGATGGCAGTTCTAATATCTTTAAATTGGAAGTAAGGTGCTCGCTCTAATGTATCTTCTATACATATAGAAGTCACTCCACCACTTAGCAGACAGGCCTTCATTCCTCTACTGTAAGAAGCGACTAAGGTACCTTCTGTAGTTGCTAGTGGAATCTGATATTTTCTAGAATGGTTTTTTCCATGTATTAATAATGGACCTGCGATTCCTAAAGGAATCTGAGCATAACCGATGTGGTTTTCTATATTGCCTCTAAGGCTATGAGTACGATCGATTTCTGTTATGCCACTGATTACCGGCATCTCTTTTTGTATGTCTACACTAGACCTATGTATATCGAGTATGGGATTTACATCAGTGTGTTTATGTGCTTTAATCTGTTGTTGTGACATTTTCATTTCTAGATTTTTTATGTTCTGGATTGCATCCATGTCTTTTAATTTGATTCTAAATATCAAGCAGTTTTAATCATGATATTTACAAAATGGGTATAGTGTTCTTTTTCCTTTTTACGATAATGTGGATTTACATGGCTCATTCTGCATAATGTTTACAATATGTAAACAGAATTGAATTGGATTTATAATCGAGGATATTATTGTGCTTTAAGTAGGGAAGAGCTAATACCACCTATCGGTGACTAATCTATATGGGTGTTTTCTACAATCTGGTCATCTCTCGTATTTTTCTGAACGGCGATAGCTCCAAAAATGGCTAGTAGAAAACCGAAGGCATAAAAGCCTTTTTCGCTAGGGAGGAGTGCTGCATTCCATAATCCGAAAATGAGTAAAAGGATAGAGAGCAGGGTAGCAAACCAGCATATGTTATGATAAAGTTCTGTTACTCGTAGACCTTCTAGTTTATCACGTACGCTTTTCTGTAATGAGACCACAGAAAATAATCCAAACATGATAAGAGTGAAATAATATCCTTTTTCGCTTAGTTGCATCTCTGCTCTCCATAGGCCGGTGATATAACCTATGAGGCCAGTTCCTAAAGCTACCCATGAGGCAGTAGTAAATGCTTTTGATGTTTTTTGAATCATTTTAATTCATTTTTGTTTGATTCAAATCTATACCTGCATGAAGGGTACATGGTTGCTAAAATGGTAAACTGTCTAACTAAAAATTGATGGATTGTAAACTTTGAAAGAAGGAGAGATTCTAAGTTTCTATTTTATGATAAGCAGATTATCAATTCTATTCTAATGATAAATTAGAAGCCAGAATTATAATTCCGAACAGCCCCAAAGTAGAAATAAATCCAACATAGGTTCTTTTTTTAAGAGATAATATTTTCCATTAAAAATGTGAATTGGAAAGCCTATAAGATTCATGGCAGCCCAGGTAAACTTAGAACCCTTATTTTGGCTAGCCTGTGATTTAATATTCATAATAGTTGCGGAGGCTCCATAACCGAGAACCACTGGACCCGAATCTACATCCATGGAATTAGATCCGTTTTCATTTTCTTTTACCAGTTGTATACCTAGATAACTATTGATAAATGATTTTTTATATTGCTTATTGTAATCAGTGAGTTTATCATAATTTAACTCCGCCAGACAATAGGTCATTAAGGCTTGTGAGGAACCTCTTATTTTGGATTTATTAGAACCAGCATGATTTATAAGTCCAGATTTATGTTGAGAAGTTTGTAGAATTTTATCTAGCCACTGACTTTGTATTGTATCATTATCTATTGAGATGAGTCCTATAAGATTGTCTGCCGGCCAGTGAGAACCTCTGTAGGTATCTAGGATGCGGAGGCTGTCTTGCTGAGTAGAAATAATTTGAGAGTTTATTTCAGCAGATTTAGAAAGTATGTCTTCTTTGATATTTGAATGATGGAAAAGATTGCTTTTTATATAGGACTGCAAGACTAGATTTGTCCATCCACAATAGAACATTCCATACTGCGGTTTTAGACTTACGTCAAAGGTGCTCAAGTTTCTTTCTGACAGTATTCTATTTATACAGCCATCAATGATAGAAGCATACTTCTCATTTTCTATTTTGTTTTTATCACAATATTCTATAGCCGATAAGGCGAGCAGAGAGTTGCTAAATTGCTTTCCTTCTGGAAATCTAATTTGTAACTCATCATCGTACCCTGCATTTAGTGTTTTGTTGAGGTAGTTGATTTGGTTTTTTATAGATCGGTTTCTTAGGAATTTATTGAATGGAGTAGCAAGACAGAGTAGGATGTAGGTGAGGATAATAAAGAATGTGTATTTGAGAATTTTACGAACCATTGTTTCTATCTGTTAGAATAAAATTATGCAATAAGAATTAATTCTAAGAAAATGATGGAACTGGCATTTGTTGATTTATGTTTAAATATTATTCACAGATACATCTTTATGAGACTAACTTTCTTCTTCTTTCTTTCCCTTTTGAGTTTTAACGCTTTTGCGAATGATGATTTTGTTATACGATCTTTTGACATAGAGATAGAGGTCCTAGATGACGGTAGTTTTAAGATACAGGAGAAAATCAATGTCTTCTTTCATGAAGAACGCCGAGGCATCTTTCGTGATATTCCTATTAGATATCGGATAAATGGAAAAAGAACAAAAATAGAAATTGAGAACGTAACTGTGGAGGATGCTAAGTTTAGGGCTAGACGTGAAGGCAGTTCTTTAAACATACGGATAGGAAATCCTAAGATTTATGTTAAAGGAGCTAAGGAATATGTCATCAGTTATTCAGTCAATAATCCTCTTATCTGGCATGATGATTTTTTGGAATTCTACTGGAATCTTATAGGTGATGGATGGGAAGTGCCGATAGAGTCTGTATCCTTTGAAGTACAATTTCCAGAAGATGTAAACTTACAGAAAGAGTCTATTAATGTTTTTTCTGGTACCTATGGAGCAGTTAATAATGAGATAGAATGGGATGTTAGAGGAAGATCCATTATCGGAAATTCCACTAAAACATTGAAACCATCAGAAGCAATAACTCTAGCTACTCAACTGTCAAAAAATGACTTCAGTATTCCAGAACCTCTTCCTAGTGATTTTTCCTCAAGATTCAACAGACTGATAAAAAGGGATAAGCTGTTTGCTTTACCGCTGTTTCTTTTATGTTTTCTGCTTTCATGGTTTAAACAGAGAGGAAGGAGGAAGAATGAAGAGACTCCATTACAGTTTTATCCACCAGAAAATTTCACAGCTGCTGAAGTTGGATATTTCTATGACCACCGATTACATGATCGTGATTTAATGGCATTAATCCCCAAGTGGGGGAATGAAGGTCTAATCAGTATGGAAGTATTAGCAGGAGATTCTAAAGAGCCTAAAATTTATTTCCATAAGCTTGGGGAATTAGATGCTGGAGTTCCGACTTATGAGAAGAGTTTTTTTAATGGTCTTTTTGAATCTGGGAACGTGGTTTTTTTAGAAGATTTAAAAGGGTCGTTCCATAAGGTCTTTTCTAAGAGCAAAAGTGAGTTTTCAATGTTAAACGCAATAGAAAATTTATATGATCAAGAATCAAAAGCTACTTTTCATAATTCGTGGTATCATTTAATTTGGGCGGCACTCATAGGTTTGGGAATATTCTGCATGATAAAGACATACTTTTTAACTGGGATAGGATTATTCGCTCTTGCCTTAGTTGGTTTTATTATAACCTTATTAAGACCACGATTATCGGATCGAGGATTTATGATACATAATCATCTAAAAGGATTGAAGGTATTTTTAGAAAATCCAGATGATACCGAATTGATGCAAGTCATTAGAGAAAATCCGGATTATCTAAATCAGATTTTTCCTTATGTGGTTGCTTTTGGTCTAGATCGTAGCTGGGAAGAACGAATTAAAAACATGAGGCAGTCAGATCCTGAATGGTATTACGGGTCTGGAATAGATAATAGTGCAAAACAGAATATCGGTTTTTCGGATGGTTTTAATCTACGTTCCATTACGAGTGCCTTTGCAGAAGCTCCAGCGAGTACTGGAAGTAACGGAACTGGAGGTGGAGGTTTTTCTGGAGGTGGAATGGGAGGAGGTGGCGGAGGTAGCTGGTAATCATAGAGTTTTATACAGTTGCCTTATCTGTCTTATTACTTTTTTGTTAAGTCTCTTTTCGTAAGAGTCCATGTCGTCTATCTCGGTTATGAGTTCTTCGACTTTTGTTTTAGCCACTTCATTATTTAGGGACTCTTGTAAGAAGTAGGCATACTCCAGACGATTTGTATAATTGCAAAAACTGCTGTCCATTATTTTAAACACCTTATCTGCTTCTAATACTTTTCCAGTTCTAAACAGAGACCAGGCATAGGCAATCATCTCTTCAGAATTTTTAAACTCTTTTTCTCCTTCTAGTTCTTGAGCATATTTTATTGCTTCCTCATAATCTTTTTTAAGGTAGCTGATTTTTAAAAGACTCATATTTAAATGAGGGTCAGTGGTTTGCCCATCTGTAATTCTAGATTGAAACAATTCCTCTGCTCTATCTAAGTTGCCCGCTTTTAAATGTTCCTCAGCCAGTTCTAGAATGTTTGCATAAGTAGGGGCAAACTTTGCTTGCTGCTCGAGTTTATTAATCGAATAATTATCGACCATGGTTTCTTTTATGGTCTCCTTTATACTCTCTACGTTTCTTCTGCTATAGAACTGATCGTATAAATAGAAGAGACTTCCTATCAATGGAAAGAAAAGTATTATCCAGTACCACTTCTGCTCCATCTTACGAGAATAAGCATGGTAGAGGCAGAATGCTTGAAGGATAACTACTAGAGAATAGAGTCTTGCCATTTTTGCAATTAATTACAGATGCGTTCTATAAAATTTATCGGACTTATTTAGTTGTGTTTATAAACTCAATATAGTTCTTAATCTACTATCTATTGTGTCTAAAGTTTCTTGTTGAATCTTTTCAATGAATTCAATTTCTCTAGCTCTCCAATCCATGGCCATCATCTGATTTGTTAATATTACTCCATTAGTTTTTTGATTTGCGTTTATTTTCACTTCTATACTGTAGCCTTTTATAGAAGAGGTAATAGGAACTATATAGCAAAGACCAAAAGTGTTATAAGCCTTAGGAGTTAAAATAATAGCAGGCCTTCTTCCTTTTTGTTCTGAGCCTTTAGATGGATTGAAATTTACTCGGACGACATCACCGCGTTTAGGAATATAAGTCTTATTCATTGTCCTCCCAGAATTTTTCTTTTCCTATAGATTCATTTTTTTTATATTGATCCATGACGCCATCAACAGTCATACCTTGTATGAGTTCTTGAATAGTCAAATCTTTTTTGGTAGGAAGGATTACTATTTTTCCATTTTCTTCAATAATAGAAACTTCACTCCCATCTTGGAGATTAAGTTCTTTAATCATTGACTTGGGTAATCTGAGAGCGAGAGAATTTCCCCATTTTGAAACCTTAGTTGTCATATTAGTGCGTTTATACAAAGTATATACAAAAATATTTAAAAATCAAGTTTATTTCTGGATTATTGAAATTGTATCAATGTTATGTCACTCCTACGGAGCTTCAATCTTTATCCTCCGTGGCACTATAGATATTAAGCTCCTCTGGAGCTAGTGTTGTTTATCATTTAGTTAGATATTATAGACTATAAATCCATGGCCACAGAGTGGTCAAATATCTATAGAAAATATACACTATAGCATACTCGTTCCTTAGGAGTGAAATGAACACAAAACATTGCACATTGACCTAAGTCAAATCAACCAACTCCTAATTGTCTGAGTGAGTCGGTGTCATCGTTTCATGCATGATGCCTTTTAGATGAGAGGAAGACATTTCCATCGCATCAGCCATTTGCTGTATCATGGCAATTTCTGTATCGTCTACATGTCCATCAGATGCAGCTACTGCGATTCCACATTTTATAATTACTTCTTTTCCATGCTCATTAAGAGATGGCGTTATTCTTTTTAGGTAAGTCCCTACATCCTCTGGATTTTTCTCTACGGTAGCAGTATATGCTTCTAATTCTGGAAGGGTCATATCGTTATGACTAAACTTGTTGATTATTTTCAGAACAATGGCTAGCTCGCTCGGGTCGATGACACCATCTGCAAGCATAATCATAACCATGCAGTGCTTTATCGCTTTTTCATATTCTGATAAGAATTTATCTGAAGCAGAGTTTTTCTGGTACTTGAGGACATTGGGGATGAAGGTTCCTTTACAGCCTCTACATTCTACAAATTCTCCTTTTTTTCCTAGAGGAATAAGAGGTATAAAGTAAAGCGTAAAAAATTGAGTCACCTTACGTAATCTGTAATCTCTTTGAGTTTCGCACTGAGGGCAGTTAAATTTCCCTTCGCTCATTGTGGATTTTACTCCTCTAGTTCCAAATATAATCATGGTCGGTTTTTTATTCTATACAAGTTTTACTAACTGTAAACTAATAAATTAAAAGCACATTTACCACTCAAAAAAAGTAGTTTTTATAAACCTGTTTAGGCCAAAGAATATTTCTGCTTTATAATATTAAAAGCCAGAATAATATGTGTGTGTCTTTTAGAATCAGTCGTGATTCCAGCTTTGAGGGTCGTCACTATTGTTGGGTGAGAGTCCGAGGATGTCGTTGACGGTATTTACACCTAGCCCGACTACCGAGCGGTTTACATAATTAAAGTAACTCACGACCTGATTTGTTTCCAGGATTTCTCCATCTGTAAAGCCTCCTTCTCGTAGGGTATTGATATCCTCTTTTGTAAGCGTATGATGAGCAAGAGTTAGTGTTTTTGCATATTGACAACCGAGTAAATATTTCCCTTCAAAAAAGTTTTCTAGCTTGTCTTCTTTTACAGCAGTGCTAAAACTATCAACTTGAGATTTATCTGGATAGATTCTCGAGAAACCTGCAAAGTGATGGTCAAAACAATAATCACATTTATTGAGAAAACTGACATAAATCCCTAGTGCTTCTAGATACCACTTGGGTAAAGTATTATTAGAATTATGAAGGACATTTTTATAAAGCGTCATATGACCTACGAGCGTATGAGGACGTAGACTGTGTATGAGGAGTACGTTATCTACATTATCATCTGGACCTTTTACCCGATCATACATTTTCTTTAGACGAGGATCTGCCTCGTTATAATCTATGGTTTTTATCCAGCTCATAATTCGGTTTTGTATAGACTTTATGTTTTATTTTTCTTGTCGTATTCTATAACTCCCATCACGGTTTGCTGATTTATACGACTGGCTACCGGATAGGCATATAGTTTATCATAGATGGCATCTATAGAAAGTCCAGTTTCCATTGCGAGGGTAAGTTCTTGCATTAGTTCGCCAGCATTAGGAGCGATGATAGAACCTCCTATAATTTTTCGTTCCTTGTTCCAGAAAGTTTTAGGAGTAAGTAGGAGAGTGATTTTACCATAGGTATACTCGTCTACGACGGCTCTGTCGTCCTTAGAGAAATCCTGATCCTGTCTCCAGTATTCTATGTTGTTATCTTGGAGATATTTTTCTGAGTGTCCGAAGGTGGCAATCTCGGGTTGTGTAAAGGTTACCCAGGATAGGAATTCTGAGTTATGGCTTTTGCCAAAATTATTTTTAAAGTTGTGTTTTAGAAGTTTAGTATGTAGTTCCGCTCCATGCGAAAACTGATACATCCCAGCAGCATCTCCTGAAGCATAAACATTTTTATTGGTTGTTCTCAGACAGTCATCAAGAATCATCTTGCCTCGGTCATCTGTTTCTATGCCTGCTTTTTCGAGATTCAGTTTTTCGAGATTGAGTACTCTTCCTATAGATAATAAGACTGCATCGAAGCCGACTTCCATTTCTCCTTTTTCTTTACTATCGATTTTGGCTGTAGCCGAATCTACAAATTCTACCAGTTTAGTTTCTGTCAATATTTTTATTCCTTCCTTCCTTAGCTGGTCTTGCAGAATGTGACTGTACTCCTCTCGCTCCTTATTTACTATTCTATTTGCCATTTCCAGAATCGTAACTTCCGATCCAAATCTAGAAAAGGTCTGAGCCATCTCACAACCTATCGGTCCACCACCTACGACTAGTAATCTATCTGGTAGAGTTTTCATATCATAGAAAAGATTCTCGTTAGTATATACCTCTACCTGGTCGATTCCTTTAAAGGGTATGTGTCTAGGTCGAGAACCCGTTGCAATAATTATTCGCTCTGAAGTAAACTGATTATCACCTACCTGTACAGTATTCTCATCAACAAAAGACGCTATACCTATTTCTAAATCTACTCCCTGAGCTCTTATATAATCAGCACTCTCATGATGTCTGATCACAGCTTGCTTAGCATGCACATAGTCCAGAATTTTTTTCATATCTGCCTTTCCTTCTACCTGCATACCGAAAGCACTTGCTTTCCGAGCTCCATAAAATTGCTTGGCGATATGAATCAAAGCCTTACTAGGTACACATCCAAAATTTAAACAGTCTCCTCCGATGTTTGCCTCATCACTATCGATCATCAGCGGATTCCATCCAAACTCTTGAGCCATTCCCAGAGCTCCTAGACCTGCTGATCCACCACCTATAATTATGATGTCGTAATTCTTTTTACTCATGAATTCCTCAAAGTTTAAATTCAGTTTTTTTAAGATTATGTTTTTTAAAAAGCACAACTTGTAGGAAGTGGATCTTGTGTTTCTAAATCTGCAGCAAAACTAGTTTCTAAATCTGCAGCCTTTAATCCTTCTGTGAGCGTTCCGCTAAAAACTGCAGTTCCGTAGCCGAGGTTGTTCATATGTGCTCGGACGTAAATAAACTCATCTGGACCTACATCCACCGTTCCACCACTTCTGGTAAAGGGTTGCTCGTCGACATGGCTATGTCCTAATATTCTACGATAAACGAGTGTGCCATCTTGTTTAAATACTTCCCACCAGTCGGCATACTGATCGCAGCCAGTGTCAGGACTTTCTATAGTTACACTGAAGTTATAATTGTTTGCCTCACCTGTAAAGCTTAGGGCTGTTATAGTGGCTGATGTGTTTTCGATAATTACTTCTTCATCTTCTTCAGGAGTAGTAGGTGATTCTGACATGTTGCAGGATATTAATAAACTTATGAGGAATAGGAGGATGGGTGATTTCATTTTTATAAGAACTTCAGAAAGGTTGAGAAATAGGGATTTGTAAGTTTGCATAGCTATAAAAGTATAGTGTAAAGATAATCTTCTTGCTAATAGAGGAATGGTTGTTAAGCGACCATGAGGTGAAATATTTAGTTCTAATTTTTTATCTAAAAATAAAAAAGGCTTACACAGAAACTCTGCATAAGCCTTTCAAACAAAACATTATTATTAAAACCAACTAATTAAGAATGTTTACCGCAATTAAATCTTGACGAATTTTTTAATTCCATTCAATTCGTCACTCACTATGATAAGATGATACATTCCATCAGCTAGATCTGCTACGTCTATATTTAGCGTATTAGATCCAGAGGTAAATGTGCTACTTACTTCTTTTACTATTTTTCCGGTATAGTCCATCAGAAGAATCTGTCCGTTTTCAGTTTTTACACCTTCAAACGATAGATTTACATCTGCTCTGCTCGGATTAGGAAATAGAGATAACTCTATTAATTTTTCCTGATCGATTACTGAGGATACTTCTTCAGACCACAGTGCAAAGTCTCCATAGTTATCCATCAGTAGGGTAGAAGCACTATCTCCATTTACCTGAGTATCAGGTGTCGTGTCCCATTCAGCGGAAGCTGTATTCCAACTTATAACTTGTAGATCTAAAGGATCTATGCTATTAGGAGTGGAGCTTTCTGCATTTGGGTCATACCCAAAACCAGCTGCGATGTCAGGTGTAGTTGTATAATCCACAGCACTGATATTCCAGAATCTATCTACTACATTTAGACCGGAATTAAAACTAGCCAGATCTAGATTAGTAATTCCTAATGGAAGTGGATTGTTATCTGCATCCGTTCCATAAGTAGTTGCTAGAATGTAGCCATCCGTTCCAGTACCTGCAGTTTCTAAGGAGTAGCTTACAGCTATGCTAGTGTCTGTGTTATTTACAAACGGTATTGCGTAACTTCCAGAACCAGTCTCTCCGATATCCCATCTTACATAACTATATACATCTGAGGTCTCAGCTATAATTCCACCATCTGTAAATGTAATGGCATCACTAGAAGGATTTAGGATGTGTAAAGTATTGGTGTTTAGGTTTATTCTACCATTTGCAATGTCTATCAGCTCTTGTATGCCTATCGTTCTATCTAGAGTAATGGTCTGGTCATCTCTCAGTTCTAGAACATTAAAGAGGGTATTGAAATCTCCTCCTATATTCTGATTTCCACCTACTAGCTCTACAGTTCCGCTTCCAGGATTTAAAGGATTAGCCGCTACTGTATTAAACCAGTTACCTGCTATCTCTATTAAACCATCGTTAAAGATTACACCTCCTTGGTTTGTAAAATCTCCTTGGATATGTATAAAAGCGTTTTCTTGTATGGTAATTTCTGCTCCGTCGTTAAACAGTTGTGAGTAAGTCGGTGCAGCCAGAACCAGTTGTAAAAGCAGTATGAATATTATATTATTTTTCATATGCGTAGTTTTTAGTTAGGACAGGTAACCTGATTATTTGTTAATTGGCCTTGCATGTTTACAGTTACTCTATAGCAGTTACCGTTAGGTGAGCTAAGGATGATTCCTCTACTAGAGTTGTTTATGTATACATCTCCGTCAGAAACTTCTAGTTTAGACCTAGGAGCTGTAGTTCCTAATCCTACATTTCCGTTTTCGTTTACTCTTAGAGCAGGAGTCGTAGGTGTAGTACCGTCGTTTAAAACATTTAAAGTCGGAGCACCTGCAGCACCTACGACCATAAGTCTAGCACCTGGAGTGGCCGTTCCGATACCTACGTTTTGAGAAATAAGGGTTCCGAAGGGAAGAAGAAAAAGTAAAATAATTACTGTTTTAGAAATAAATACCAAGCCTTTAATAGCAATAGATAATGATGCACTACTTGTAGATGTACGTACCTCTTTAGAATTTTCTACTGGTTCTGTACCTAATGCCATAAACATTCCACTCAGCACTGTAGAGTCAAATCTAGATGCTTTTAAAAATCAAGATTCTATAGTTGTGTTTTGTAGATCTGGAAACCGAAGTGGAAAAGCTAAGGCAATTTTAGAGGCTAATGGATTTACAAATGTAAGTAACGGTGGCTCGTGGAAGCAGGTAAGGGATGCTTTTGCAAACGAGTAAACAGGTTCCTTTTAAAATGATCTGGCAAAGACATTTATTTCTATAGTCTAAACAAAATAAGCTCTTGTAATATTCTATATTAGAATTAATGTTTTTAAACTCTGGGATTATGATTCAGAGAATATCGGTTTTCTTTTTAGTAATGCTGACCCCTATTTTTCTGCTTGCACATGGTTCACATGGAAGTGGAGTGATGGCTGGATTTACGCATCCTATTTTCGGGACGGATCATCTGATTGCTATTTTGGGTGTAGGGATATTAGGCTATGTAATAAGTTCTAAGAGATGGTATTTACCCTTGCTGGGTTTTCTGATTGCTATGATAGGCGGTGGTTATCTAAGAATCGGAAATGAGGCTACCTTTCTAATTGAAAAAATAATTGCCTTTTCTGTATTTTTTATTGGACTGCTTATAGCTCTGGGATTTAAAATAAATATTGGTTTGGTAATAGGGATTGCTGCTGCTTTTGGGTTTGTACATGGCTATGCACATGGTGCAGAGATGCCAGAGAGTAATACTGCTGTAAAATATGTGTCTGGATATACACTGGGTGCCTTACTCGTAGGTGCGGTAGGAATGCTTATAGGTAGACTAGTCGGCTCGCAGGCCAAAGGAGAAGAATATGTAAAAATCCTAGATGGTGTTCTTTGTGGATGTGGAATTATGATTCTGATTTCTTGATGCGAATTTTTTTTTGCATTAATTTTAAGACAGAGTGTGAGTATGGAAAAGAGTGGAGTTATTATCTGATTAATTTGTAACTAGTGGAATTCCCAGTTATACTTATTTCCTTAGCTCTTCTTATTATAGCAGGACTAGCTTTCTTAGTCTACGGTGTAGTATTGCTTTATAGAGGAAAAAAGAAGACAGCAATTTTAGCCATATTATTATCACTGTCCATAGGTCTTAATATCTTTTTGATATACAGTTATTTTATATTCCTCTTTGCGGGACATTCTATTGGAGAACCTCCAGCAAATTAAATAAAAAAGGATGTTTTTATAAAATTCTAAAACCTGTCCTCATAAGGGTATAAAAAAAGAGACCATCACATAAGGGACAGTCTCTTTTATATAACTACTAGTTTCTAGTTCTGACTCACAACGTTGAGATCCATAGTCGGATATGGAATACCGATTCCCTGAGCGTCAAACTGTTTTTTTACATTTTCCTGCATATAGAACATTACATCCCAGTAGTGCTCTGGTTTACAGAATGGTCTAGTGGCGAGATCTACAGAACTGTCTCCTAGGTTTGCTACGACAACTCCCTGAGCGGGTGCTCCTAGTATGTGAGGATTCTTAGCTCCGACATTGAGAATAATTTCTCTTGCCTTATCGATGTCATCATTATACCCGATGCCGAAGGTAAGTTCTACACCTACCTCACCAGCTCCTGATACATTAGTGATATCATTTCCAGTCACATTACTATTTGCGATGATGATTCTTTTGTTGTCCAGAGTTTTGAGAACAGTGTTAAACGCATTTATGCTATGTACTGTACCCATGGTTTGGTTGCCACCAATTGTTACGAGGTCTCCTACCTTAAAAGGTTTGAATATCATAAGCATTACACCAGCTGCTGCATGGCCTAGAGTTCCATTTAAAGCCATGCCGACACCTACCATCAGTGCACCGAATATTGCAATAAAAGAAGTAGTATCGATACCGAACATAGAAGCTACGGAAAGGAGTAGCATAATCTTAAGAACGATACTAATTAATGAGGCCAGAAATGCTGCCAGTGTCTCATCCATTCCAGAGGACTGGATAGCACTTTTGGCAAATTTTACGATTCTGGCTATTATCCAAAATCCAACAAAAAGAGTTACTAAGGCAAGTGCAATTTTGGGGGCGTAATCTACTGCCATCCCTTTATACTTTACTAAAGTATCTGCAAAACTAAATTCCATTTTTGTATTAATTTTAAGAGGTTATTAATATTTATTCGTTTTAAAGGACTGCAAGAATAGATAAATCCCACATCTTCCAATATTAAATTAGTATTAAACTTTTTTATAATATAAACATGAATTTCACCAAATCACTTTTTCTCTTTTCTCTTCTATTTTGTATAGCCTCTTTAAGTGCTCAGAATAAGGGAATACATATAAATGCAGGAATCGCTGTCGGCCAAAATGCCAATGTACAAATGACCCCCGAGGGTACTGCTCATCCTGGAATTTTTATAGGACTCTCATCACGTCTTCGACCTACCAACAAGTTTTCGATATTCGGTAGTGGAAAATATGTCGACCTAGAATTTATTGCAAAGGAAGGTGATTTTGCCACTCGTACAGAAACCATGAAGTGGGCAAAGTTTAGATTAGGAGGTCTCTATAAGGTAGTAGAGTTTAATAAGAGTACTAACATACGGGTCAGTGCTGCAGGAGCGATAGATTTATTACTCGACTGGCCTGATGACCTTCCTGCTGCTCCGTTTAATAGGTTCAATACTTTTACTACTGGTGTAGTACTAGGCCTAGGTGCTGATATAAGAGGAATTACCATCGACTTTGAGTATGAGATAGGAATTCTAGATCAGATTACTGATGTGCCAGATTCGGCATTTTCTTACTGGGATCTAGGAATAGGAGTAGTTTTTTAGAAACTAGTCTAGCTCTATAAAGTCTATGCCCTCGGCTTGTTTATACTTGTCGTACCATACTTCGTACTCTTTGATTTCCTTAGACAGCGTATTGAATACCCAGCCGAGTAGAGTGATGTCATCGAGCAGTCCGAGTCCTGGAATAAAATCAGGCATCAGATCTATAGGCATGATGAAATATAAAAGGACAGCGATTATAATCATTATGCTTTTGGGCTTTATATGTACATATCGACCTGTTGCATAATGGTATATCATACTGGAGCTCACCTTGACCTTATTTACCGCTTCTAAACCGATGGTTTTTATTCCACCCTTATCCTTGATTTTTTCTAGAGCCTCACTAGCAAGTGTAGAGAGATTTTTCTCTTCCTTTAGCATCTTGGCAGCTCTAGCCGTAGCCTTTAGAAATGACTTAGAGGTCAGCACCTTTTTAAGTAAGTTAGTTTTGAAACCCATTATATAGTAAACGTTTTACGCTGTGGCGAAAGTTCCCTGTACTAATGTGAAAATGAGGAATGTGTAAATGTGTAAATGGAAAACTTGTCAATCAATGACTAAACAAATCAACAACTTAAGCCACGTTTTCAATACAAACTAGTCTAATTGTCTAGCTGTTGAATTGTTTAGTTGTATTGATATTAATTACTGCTTTACAAATTTTAAAGACTGTCCATCTATGTTTAAAAAATAGAAGCCAGAGGTAAGATCTGAAAGGTCTATGCTTTGCTGGGTTTCTCCAGTTTTTATTAGACTTCCATGTGCCATGTAGATTTTGAAATTTTGATTTTTTTCTAGACCTTCTATATGTAAAGTGTTGGATGCAGGGTTAGGGTAGAGTAGGAGATTTGAGGATTCTAATTTATCAGAGGTGGAAGATAGAATCTCAGAAACTGTAAAGGTATTATCAGACATATTACAATCAAGATGATGGTCTGCTCCTGGGATGTAGAATTCTAGAGAACTAAGAAAATCGTCATCAGTAAATGAAATCTCTCCTTCTATGACTCTAGATTCTCCTGCTTCTAAATTATATTCTCTCAATTTTATAAATGGCTCAAATGGTCCGAAAGTATATTGGTAATCTGAAGAGTATATGTCTAAGCTATCTATATCAATATTGCCTTTATTGCTTATTTCTAAGGTATACTGATAGGTTCTATGTACAAAATCTAATATAGGTCCACCTTGGATAGTGTCAGTCCATTGAAGTTCACTTTCAGAATTAAAAATAGTAGCATCATCTATGCTTATATCTATACAATCATTTAAAGTATCAGGGGATAGTAGATTTTGTTTATGGAACAATCCCCAACCCATAGGGTGTCTTGAATAATGTTCAGTATAATATAAATCCTCGTTTATTAAATCTATGTGAACTAAGTTTTCGGCAGACTGAAAAATTGTATCTATTTCGGAACCATCTGGAGTGGCTTCTACTAGGTAGGTAAAGTCATCATCCGATACTTTAAATACAAATTTGTCATTTTCGAAGAGAACCGTTTCTATATCTTCATAACCATGAACAAATAACTCATTTAAATCACCAGTTGAAATGTCATATTCATAAATAAGGTATTTGGCGATAATGTAGAATTTGGTTGAGTCGCTACTTTTTGTAAGATGCCATATTTCATCTATTAGACCTAGGATACCCTCTATTTCTAAGTCTGCTGTAACTCGAACAATATCTTCTTGTCCGTAAAGAAATAAATTTTGGGAATCAAGGCGGAAAAACTTAATAAAATTATTAGAGATGAAGTTATCTATCCTCTTGATAAACTCATCGTTTCCATCATATACCAATATTTTTCCTTCCTTTTGTGGGTTGAGTAAAAACAAGGTGTCTCGTGTGGGGCTTAGATTTACATCATCAAAAGAAAAGTATGGAATATTTCTAAACTCTGTAATTACCGTCCCACTATCATAATTAACTTCTACAATTCCTTCTGTACTTATGTCGTAATCTACGAGGTTATAAAAAAGTGCATCGAAATGATTATCACTCGTATTTAGAAACTGTATACTTCCAGTACGGAAATTCGGATGTACAATTGTTCTTTGTATGGTTCCAGAAGTGTCCATGCTGCAAAGATTTGACATTTCTACCTGAGCCGATGTTCCTTGACCATAGAAAATCATACTATCAGTTGCCATAAAGCCTCTAGTTCGATTAAATCGATAATCATGATCAATTAGCGTAAAATCACTTTGGCCAGTAGCCATAATAGAAATTAATAGGAATGCGAGT
>CAZDWO010000051.1:17771-29795 GCA_964509175.1 uncultured Saprospiraceae bacterium | reverse complement strand
TCTGTTCCGCCTGCACATTGATTGGGAATCACATCGAAGGTTGGGGTTGCTTCGGTATCGATGGTAACCGTTAGCATGGTGGTAGTAGCACACTCGCTGGCATCTGGAGTAAAGGTATAAGTGGTTGTATTGTCTGGATCAAAGGTTGGTGACCAAGTTCCCATTATGCCTTCTAAACTTGTGGTTATTAAAGGGTCAGTTCCGCCTGCACACTGATTAGGTATGGCATCGAAAATTGGAGTTACTTCGGCATCGATGGTGACTGTAAGCATAGTAGTTGTAGCACACTCGCTGGCATCTGGAGTAAAAGTATAAGTGGTTGTATTATCTGGGTCGAAGGCTGGACTCCACGTTCCCATTATACCTTCTAAACTTGTGGTAACCAGTGGATCTGCTCCGTCAGAACATTGATTGGGTATCGCATCGAAAGTTGGTGTTGCTTCTGTATCGATGGTAATGGTAATCATAGCCATGTCAGAACATTGTCCAGGATCTGGGATAAAGGTATAAGTAGTTGTATTATCCGCATCGAAGGTTGGTGACCACATTCCTGTGATACCGTTATTTGAGGAATTGACTAGTGGGTTAGACCCTCCTTCACATTGATCCGGAATCATATCGAATGTAGGAATATTCAGAGCATCCACCACCACTGTCATCATTGCAATATTTGCACATTCTCCTGCTGTAGGATTAAAAGTATATGTTGTACTTCCAGGAGTACTGGTACTGATCATTGTCGGTGTCCAGGTCCCAGTGACTCCATTAGTAGAAGTAGTTAATAAGGGATCTGGTGTGTCTCCTTCACAATATGGACCGAGCTGGGTAAACATAGGAGTTTCTGGAGTTAGCTGAGTAATTATAAACTCATCCGTGGCCGTACATCCATTGTCGTCAGTAGTGGTTACAATGTAGGTTCCAGCTGTATTGTAAGTTGCCATTTGGTTTGTACCACCTGCATCACTCCACTCGTATTCATCAAAACCAGAACCAGCATCAAGGATTATATCTTCTCCAAAGCAAATCTCATCGGTTCCTGTAATCGTAGGCTCTTCAGGATCTTCATAAACTACAGTTATAGGTCCTCCTAAAACAGTTCCTGTACATCCAGTAGCGTCAGTAACTCCATCTATTCTTAATAGTCCATTTCCACTAGGTAAAAAATCTTGTAAGTTAGATGGTACCGAAAAGGTATCTTGTTCACAATCGGTAATACCGAATGCATCTATACATAGTCCTGACCAAGGAGGAGCATCTGTACAAACTGTAAAAACTCCTGACTGGGAATTAAAGCTTAAGGCTTGACAAGGATCTTGAACGTCTGTAACTGTTGTAGTAAAAGGTGGAAAAACAAAGCATTCTACAGTTGCTACTCCAGCAAAATCAATAGAATAAGGTGGAGTTCCGCCATCGATAATAAATGGAACATTAATACAAGTATCTCCACAAAATGACACCTGAGGTAGCTCCCATGTTATTGTAAAGCCAGAAGATACGGTAAGCTCTATATCATCACTTGCCAGACAACCATTATCATCGGTTACAGTAACCCCATAAGTTCCAGCCCAAGCAGGGAATATATCTGTAATCTGATAAAGTGAAGAACCGACTTGTGAGCCAGCAGGTCCTAACCAATTTATTAGGTTCAACTTACTAGCTCCTACATTTAATTCTTCTAAAAGTACATCCTCTCCATCACAGACGTTTATCGGACCCTCGTCTCCATTGATAGTTATAATAGGGTCATTTTCATAGCAAACGAGAGATATATTATCAATAAATACCCTTTCTTCGTCAGCCCAAGTTTGCGTAGTAGCTTTAATTACGACATTAGACGCATCGTTTAAGCAAGTTGTTAAATCAATGGTTCCTGACTGTTCCGAATTCTGAGTTCCGGCTTCTCCTATCAAATCTGAGTCTAATTCTACTCCATCCACCAATAGTTGTGCCCATAAAAAATCCCAACATTCATTACAGTCGGGATGAGTGGGATCAGTAGGATCACCTGGACAGGTTCCGTTACCTATTGAAGGACATTCGTCAGAAGGTTCTAAATTATCAGGCCCAGTCCAGTCCTGACTAAACATATAATCCATCGTAAGAGAAATAGAACTACAATTGGAGATATCGATGTTGTTTGATTCAAAAACTGCAGGTCCATTGCTATCAGCATTTTCCATGATACCATTTTCTACCTGCAAGTGATCATCAGGTGGATTACAATTTGGACAGGTTCCAGTCCATGAAATTCCTTCAGCACTGGATCCTGAAGTTGCTCCATTAGGTTCATTGAATGTTTCTGTGAATACATCCATTTGGCCAAAGCCAAAAAACGAACAACATAATAGAAATAGAGAGGAATAAATAGTTCTCATGCAAGTATCAGATTGTGCAGGTTGGTTCCAAAAAAGTAATCGTAAATAGGGACTAACTCAAAGCTACTCTTATGACTAAAGAAGTATCTTAAAATAACATATATTCTGTGTTAAATAGGAAGCAAAAATTAGATTTTTCTGGTTGTTGGTAGAAACAGGACGTTTATTGTGCTCTGAGTTAATACTTTTTCTTAACATATATGAATAATATTATATATGTTAAGAAAAATTTCCTATCTTCGATGCTCTCCACTCTGGGATTCGAACCGACTAAAACATCCTTTTTTTTAGCCCCGGTTAAAATGAAAAGAAAACTTCTTAGCTTCATCTTTCTATGGCTTTGTGTCATGTCTTATGCACAGTCCAACTCTTCTGACGACAATCCTGTTATCGGTTATCAATATAATCTCTGGGGTATACATGCTCAGCGACTCTCGGGTGCAGAAACTTTAGAGTTTTCAGGAAAGATGTTTCTAGACCTTAGGAAAGAATATAAAGCGAGCTTCGACAAAGACGAGTATTGGTTTTTATCGAGAGCGATTTTTACGGATAATCAGGTTCATAAATTCCAGGGTTATACAAGAGCAAGCATCGCCGTAAAACATGATAAAACTAAGGACTATCATTTCTCAGTAAAACTTGGCCCTAAGTGGAGTCAGTACTATTATGATGATATCCTAAGTAATGAAAATCACTTTATCGGAAAGGAAATCGGATGTAGTAATTGCAACTTTAGCCAAGAGCTCTACCTAGCGAAAGAAGACTGGCTGCTTACGCTATATTTTGAAATTCGTCCATTTTATAAGAATCCTATAGAGTTTAAGGAGATAGAAGAAGAGGAAGAAATAGAAGTAGAGGAATTTCCAGCTATCGCAAGTATCTATCAACCTATCGTAGGTCGAGCTCCCATAGATCAGAAAAAACTGGCTCAGACCAAAATGGTTTTCCAATCAAACAAGAAACTTCCTAAAAACGAAACTGCTGATCAACTAGAAAACGCTCCTATACCCTCTATTTATGTAAAGGATGAGCTATCCTATCATGTGCTCTTTAAAATAAGGCCTACCCCTTATGAGGAGTATTCTGATTTAAATCATCTAGGACAGCTCTATCGAGAAACTTATACAGATAGCGGTAAAACGAGATACCTTTTAGGAGATTGTAAGGATTTAGCTGCAGCCAAAAAGCTCGTAACTGCGATGAATAATCTAGGTTATAAAAATCTATTTATAGCAGAATACCGTATGGGCTCCCTATCTAAATACGTAGAACGCTGGTTCTGAAATCCTCGTATACAACTAATAATCAGACAATTACATATCGACATTATTCTATTTTCACATTTCGTTTGTAATTTTTAACTTTTGTCTAACTACTAGTCATTTCGACATGAGCGTCTAGAGGTTGTAATCTAAATCGTAAAGATGATTAAGAATACAAAATTGAAAAACCTAAATAAGTTAGAAATGAAAAGTCCACTTACTTTACTCATGTTATTGTTAATCATAGTGTCTGGATACAGTTCAGATCTAGTAACACCTTCCCATATAACAACTGTAGAAACCGACAAGAATCCGGTAGACCCTAATGTAAAAGGCTTCACTTATAACCTCGTAGCGATTAAAGGAGAGAGCGTCGGAGGAGGAGCAACCCTAGAGTACTCTGGCAACATCTTTCTGGATGGTAGAAAATCATACAAAGCAAACTACAAGAAAGGCGAGCACTTCAATTTTGAAAAATTTACTATGAAGGATGGTCAGGTATACATTATCCCAGGATATCATAAATCTGCCAAACTGATAAAGCACAACAGGTCTAAGGACTACCACGTAGCTCTCAAACTGGGGAACGCATGGAGCCAGTATTACTACCATGATATCATGGAAAACAGGTCTGTAAAAGTAGGATCTGAGTTAGGTATAAAGAACTGCAACTTTAAGAAGGCTGTATATGATTACGAGAACAACTGGATGGTAACTGCTTACTTTGAAATCAAGCCTGTGTATTACGATGCCAGCAAATCAGATGATGATAAGCAGACTATCTACATTACTACAGATGAAACCAACGAACACATGCCTGTACTGATAGACTATTAAGGATTATTAAAAAAAAGAATTTTGGTTTTATCAGATAGCCTCGATGTCTAATTGCATCGAGGCTTTTTTTATTAATAGTACACAAAACGTCACTTTTAACTCAACAAAAAAGCCCTAACTAATTGATTAACAATTTGTTAGAGCTTTTATTTAAGTACCGAAGGCGGGAATCGAACCCGCACGCCCGAAAGCACAGGATTTTGAATCCAGCGTGTCTACCAGTTCCACCACTTCGGCATTGCAACCGCAAAAATAATTATTTGTTGATACTTAATCTTGCTTTTAGTACATTGTTATTACCTAAGAATTTTAGCTCATACACATAGGACAATGGGTTAACCTCAATAACAAAAGCCACTCAGAATTTCTTCTGAGTGGCTTTCTTAATCCATTTTGTTTTAAAACTTTATAGGCTTAGTAACCAGGATTCTGAAGAATCTGTCCTGAGCTAGAAAGTATTTCTGATAACGGTAGTGGGAAGATGTGATAATCACTGCTTATCGTCTGTCCCATTTCTGCATCTACTGTACCTGTTCTTACTAAATCAAACCATCTCTGACCTTCAAAGGCTAGCTCTAGTCTTCTCTCATCAGCAATCGCTTGTCTTACATCTCCTTGTGAAGATGCATCAGAATCATCTAAACCTGCTCTAGTTCTGATCTTATTAAGCTCAGTCAAAGCATCAGCAGTACTTCCGTTCTCATTTAATGCCTCAGCATATAATAAGATAACATCTGCTAATCTTAGCTCAGGGTAATCATGCTCTGGACCGTCAGTTTGTGGAAACTTAGGCGAAGCTAAAAGTGTATCATTAATAGTTACTCCTCTTCTTGCATCTCCAGGGCTAGCGTCAAAAGCAGCAATTAAATCTGTATCTAAAGGCTCTAAAGATTTTGTGTCTAGTCCACCTGACCATGACCAAAATTCTGAAAAACCATACTCATCTGAGATAGAACTAGAAATCTGAGCAGCAAAAAGTACTTCAGAGTTTAAATCATTAGATACTCCAAAATTGTCTGCATAGTTTTCCGTTAAAGTTACTCCTGCAGCACCTGCTCCAGTAACAACAGCAGCTAAGTTAGATTCTGCATTACCAAAATCACCAATCTGCATGTAAACCTTTCCTAACATTCCTTGAGCCGCTAAACTAGTCGCTCTTCCATTACTAGAAGTTGCATCTAATACATCCATAGCTGCTTGTAAATCAGGAATTATTACAGTACTGTAAACATCAGCAGCAGATGATCTAGCTAGTATAGAAGCATCTGTAGTACTAGGAGTTGAAGATAGATTTACTGTAACATCTCCAAATACTCTTACTAGCTTAAAGTAAGCTAAACCTCTTAAAAATCTAGCCTCTCCTACTTCTGCGGCATCAGTAGAATTTTCCACTACTGTGTTTGCACTTAGTATAGTTCTGTACATTGCTGTATAGAAAGGACCAAAAAACTGATCTTCCATTGCTGTAAGACCTGGACCGTACTCATCAAATTCAGTATGTGGTGGCTCTAACATTAAAGCATTATCTGCTCTAAAGTCACCCATAACTGCCATCGGAGTTACTGATCCACGATTATAAAAATATGCAGCGTTTAATACGCCACCAAATTCAGTCAGAGAATCTGCACTCGCAATATTTTCTGGAAATTGATCTAGATCAGTATCACATGATGTAAACATCATCAGTGCACTGAATCCTAATATTATATATATAAATTTCATTTTTGTTTAATTTAAAAGTTAACATTAGCTCCTAATGTAAAGCTTCTTACCACTGGACTAGCTCCTACTTGTACACCGTACGTTGTTGGTCCTAAGTATCCACTATTAGTTACCTCTACACCTTCTGGGTTAAATGAAGTATAGTCACTGCTGTATAGGTACAATAGATTAGTAGAAGCAACATAGATTCTTACAGATCCTAAACCGATACTACTCGTTTTATCAGATCCTAGAGTATAACCTAGAGTTATATTTCTAAGTGCTAAGTAAGACGCATCTTGGATAGTTGCATCAGTCTGATCTCTATTACGAGCATAGTGCTGTCCATTATGATCAGCTATACCATCATCGTTAGCATCGAAGCTATCTCTTAATCTTCCTCCCCACTGAGAGTTGTAATAAAGCGGATCGATGTTGTAAACTTCACCTCCTTGAGCTCCTTGGAACTGTAGTGAAAGGTCAAAATCTCTAAAGCCCATCTGACTATTGAATCCCCAGTAAAAATCAGGAGTATTCTGTCCTATTTTTACTAAATCTCCTCCTTCTGCAGGGTTATCAGGATTATACGGTCTTGTATTATCTATAACACCGTCACCATTCTGATCTATTACATAACTTTCTCCACTGTTTATTCCATTATTTCTAGTAGGATCAGCAACAAATTCCATTTCTACTAATCCAGTAGTTTCTAATCCCCACATTTCTCCTATTTCTCCTCCTACATAGTTTCTAAATACTGGACCTCTACCACTCTGACCATAGATAGTTGGAGCTAGCTCGTCTAGACCTCCTAGATCAGTAATTTCAGTATTAACTGTAGAAAGGTTAGCTCCTACATTCCATCTGAAGTTACCATTGTTTACTACTGCTGCACCTAATTCAAACTCTATTCCTGAAGTCTGTACATCTCCTGAATTTAGAGAAATATCAGTAGTACCTAATACCTCAGATACACTCTGGTTGATTAAGATATCTTCTATTTCTGAAGTATAGTAATCTACACCTAATGTAAATCTGTTTCCTAAGAATCCTAGATTAACACCATAGTTAGTCTCAGTATTTGTCTGCCAAGTTAAATCTGGATTTGCGATATCACTTGGAATCAAGAATGCAGTTCCAAATACAGATGGCTGAGGATTTAGAAGACTTAAAGAATTATAAGCTCCTAAAAATGCAGTAGTTCCTAGTGATCCTCTACTAAATCTTAATTTTAAATCAGTAAGGAAGTCATTGTTATAAAATGCCTCATTATGTACATTCCATCCAAGAGAAAACGCAGGGAATACCTCGAATCTATTGTTAGCTCCGAATCTAGAATCACCATCTCTTCTTACAGATACTGACGCTAAGTAACGATTATCAAATGCATAGTTTACTCTACCGAAAAGACTCTGTCTATTAATCTTCTCATTTCTTTCAGTTACCTGAATATCAGCTGGATCTAATAAAGCAAAGTTTAATGGCTGACCGAATGGTACGTTAGTACCTCTTAACTGAAGTCCTCCGATATTGAAAGTTTGGAATTCTACCCCTGCTACTGCAGATACATCGTGATTTCCAACAGCTTTATTATAAGCTAATGTAGTTTCACTTAATACAGAAGATCTTTTAACATCAGTCTGATCTAAGTCAGTCTGGTCAGTTCTAGCTCTAGAATCTGCCTCAAGACCTTGAGAGAATAAATCTCTAGTATCTCTTAAATCTCCACCTAGTACAGTTTTAATGTCTAAACCTTCAGCTATGTTTAATTGTAGGTAAGTATTTACGTTTCCGAAGAAAGTTCTTTGTGAAGCGTCAGCTGCATCTAATTTAGTTGCAGGACCAGCATCTCCAGAACCACCGATTCCGTTTCCACTTCTTCCATAGTGCCAGTCTTGTGCTGAGTCTCCTACTTGTAGAGTAGATATACTATTATTAAAAGGTGCATCATCACCTCCTCTATAACCATCATCAAAAGGAGCAAGTCCTAATTCTATTGCCTGCTGGTTTAAATCCTGCACAAAATCAATAGATGCTTGAGTATGGTAAATAGGATGTACATTATAAGCTCTCAATAAATCTCTCATATCATGAGCTACGATGTCTCTATCAGAAACAAATCCATTTATACTAAATCCTGTCTTAAATCTATCTCCTAGCTTAGCATCGAGATTTAAACGTGCATTATATCTTTCAAAACCTTGAGTAATAACAATACCAGCAGCATCTAGGTAACCTACTGATGCATAGTAATTTACATCATCAGATCCTCCACTAGCACTAAAGTTATGGCTGATAGCATTTCCGTTTGTAAATAACCAGTCTTCAGCTGCAACTACGTCAGGAGAATTTCTAAAGGCATTTAATCTATACTCTAATAAATCTGGGTCTACTTCAGAAACATCAAATGTTCCGTCAGCAATACCAGCATCTATCTGATCAGCCCACTCACGAGCTGTAGGATTAATATTCTCAGTTCTGTATCTGCTAGAAGTACTTACATAACCGTTGTAAGAAAACTTAGCTTTTCCAGAATCTCCTGATTTGGTTGTAACCAAAATAACACCATTTGCCCCCCTAGAACCATAGATAGCAGCAGATGCAGCATCTTTAAGTACCTCTAGGCTTTCGATGTCATTAGGATTTACAGTTGCTAGACTTCCAGATATAGGATAACCATCCACTACGATAAGTGGATTAGAATCTCCTGATATAGAAGAAGCAGCTCTAATTTGAATCTTGGGATCTGCACCAGGTGCTCCATCTTGATTCTGAATAAGAACTCCAGATAGCTTACCTGCTAAGGCCTCATCCACACGACTCGCCTGAATGGCAGCTACGTCCCCACCTTCTATCTGGGCAATAGCACCAGTATTGTGTGATTTTTTACGTGTTCCATATCCTACTACGACGGCTAGTGTCCCGTAAGTACCTTCTAAATCTGGAATGGCACATTGTAATCGGACTGCTTTGTAGCCTTGATTGATTAGTTTTCCTAGGGTTTCTAGGGTTTCTGTTATGCTATTTCCATTGGCATGACCATAGACTTTTATTTTAGATCGGGTTTTTCCTCCTAGCAGTTGATATACTGGAAGGCCTGCTGCTTTTCCTTTTATATCCCAGAGTGCCACATCGATTCCTGCGATAGCAGTCATCGTTATCGGTCCTCTTCTCCAGTAGCATCCTTTATATAAATATTGCCAGATGTCTTCTATCTGATGGGCATCCCTTCCGATTAGACAAGGTTTTATATGTTCTTCTAGGTAGGCAACTACTGCCATTTCTCTACCATTAAGTGTAGCATCACCTAGTCCATAATGTCGTTTGTCTGTTTCGATTTTGACAGTTACAAAATTTCGACCTGGATTACTTACAAAAATCTTTACATCAGTAATTTTCATCAATCAACGTATTTAACAGTCAGTACTCTTCTTATTACAATCATAGCTTTTCTATTTAAAGAAGCTCTTTTATTTTTTTGGCTATAGCCAAATAGTCCTTGGATTCTATAAAACCGATGGAAAACCTATCTACAGTAGTCAAAAACTTGTCCTTATTTTCTCTTCCAAACCCTAAAACCGTCATATCTGGTCTACTCACATAATAATCTGGATAGTCGTCATCCTCATGATGCAATAAATATAAGATACGAGTCTCCTTCTCATCTCCAAATGCCATCCACTCTGGAGCTGGAAGATCTCCGACCTGAGGTTCATTAATGAGATGAATTTTATCATCAGCAGAGGACATCCAGAAATCTGTGCTATCCATCTCACCTCCAGGCACACCTTCATACTGTACCCAGAACTTATAGCCTTCACTTATTTTAATCATGGTAAAATCACATCTATCAGCGTAGAAATCATACTGGCCTTGCCATTTCTTATTATCGGAGGTGACTATAATCTGTATGTGATTCTTAGTCTCAATACTAATCGTCGAACTAGAAGGATCCGTTTTTGCATTCATTGCATGGAAGTAACTGCCATCCTGTTTATGTATGGCATTAGGGAAACCTCGATATTCTCCTTTATGGGCAGACCCAGGTCTATTATGAAAACCTAACCAATCATTGCCATCTTTATCTAGCAGGATGGATAAACCTCCACCCTCTTTTTCTAAATAATATGTAGCCACTGGTGTAGTAATAATATAGGCTGGACCTCCTCCTGCAGAATCGTCGGTGCCATGAGTAAGATTTACTTTTTCTTTTTGACAAGAAGTCAAGAATAGAAGAAATACAAAATATACTATGAATTTATATGCTGGCATTTAACTTATCATTTTTTAAAAACACTATTCCTAGCAGATCGCTTAAGCAAAAAGCCTATCGTAAAAATAACTAGAGCACAAGCTACAAACATAGCTCTACCCCAAACTGGATTAGGAATGAGCACCATAATAAATACTCCTGCTACCATACACATGACCATAGCTCCGAGCTTGTTTCTTTGTTGTGTATCAAACTCATGTTGTCGATCATCTGCAATAACTGGGGTTTCTAGATTCTTAAAAAAGCGATCTGTTTGCTCTTTGTTTTTGACTTTGGACTCATCATAGAAAAAGGAAGTGGCACAGAAAAATCCAGCCGTAATAAATACATGAGCTCCGAGGGTAAGAATCAGATTCATATCTGTAGCTTCCCGATCTGTAAACGGCTCTATACCTATCATTTCTGCAAATATCTCAGGAGTAAACACCTCCTTCATAAACCAGGATAGGAATAAACCCAATATAACGGTCACCCATGGTGCCCAGCTAGGAGTCTTTTTTATAAGCAGTCCTAAAATCAGTGGAATAAGCAATGGAACTTGAATCATAGAAGAGATAGACATCATCAAATCAAATAAGCTATATCCTTTAAGAGATCTGAAAAAGAGAGCCATCAATATTACTATAACTCCACTTACAAAACTGATTATCATACTGGTACGTAAGAGTTTCTTATCGTCGATGGATCGTCCTCTTTTTGCCAGAAATGGCTGATATACACTCCTTACTAGTATCCCTGCATTCTTGTTGAGAGCAGAGTCCATAGAAGACATGGAGGCTGCAAATAATCCACAGAGCAATAATCCTACAGTTCCAGCAGGCATGGTATTACGAGTAAAAACAAGGTAGATGGCATCTGCTGCTTTTTTTCCTAGTTCTGGATATTCTGAGGCTGCATCTGGATATAATATGGCTGAAGCCCAAGGCGGAATAAACCAGATGATACTTCCTACTCCCATCATACACATGGCAAGAAGTGCTGCTTTACGGGCATTTATAAAATCCTTGGCGGTTAGAAACCGAAAAGAATCATGCATGTTCATAATGGTTATGAGCTGCTTGGCTAGAAAGAAAATGAAGGTTCCGATAAGGAGCAAACCATAGTTCATATCTGGACCCATTATAAACCCAGAGGGAAACTGAGTTACTAGCTCTACCGGACCTCCTACTTTTATCAATGCCACTACCGCACAGGCGATAGAAATTACGGCTACTACCAAGGTCTGCATAAAATCCGACGCCACAACTCCCCAAGCACCAGATAGCACGGACACAAAAACCACTGTAAGTCCAGTAATAATAATCGTCGTTACGATATCTGCATTAAAAACAGAACTGGCAAATACGCCGAGAGCGTTGAGCCAGATGCCTGCATTTATCAAAGTAAAAATAATAAGTGCCCAAGAAAAGAATAGTTCGTTACGCTGATCGAAACGACCCTTTATTGCCTCCGTTGGAGTATCTACTCTCATCTGTCTAAAGCGATGGGCAAAATACAGCCAGCCACAGAAATAAGAAAAAGTATTGGCTATAAAAACTAGGCATACTGCAAATCCATCTGTAAATGCCTTACCTGC
>CAZDWO010000051.1:3919-17671 GCA_964509175.1 uncultured Saprospiraceae bacterium | reverse complement strand
AGACCCTCTGCTACTAATCGCTTAGCATATATAATATGAGGCATGTATCGGAAGCTCGAGGCAAAAGCAGTTTTTACATTTTTCTTCTGAGCCTGCTTATAAAGTTCTGCTGCTGAGTCTCCACTATCTGTAAGTGGCTTATCGCAAAAAACATGACAGCCTTGACTTATGGCCTAGGTAATCGTCTCATAATAAGCTCCTCCTGGTGTTCCTATAGAAACGATGTCTGGCTGGCAATCTTTTAAAGCTTGCTGCCAATCTAGACTGTAATAAGGTATACCTTTTTTGCTCGCTACTTCTTTTAATACACTTTCTGTTCTTCCTACAATTCCTACCACCTCTGCACCTACTGATCTAAAAGCATCAGTATGTCCTTGTCCAGCAAAGCCAGTTCCCGAGATGAGTACTTTTAATTTTCTATCCATTTACCCTCAATAATTACTTGAAGGGTTCAAAGTACAAAATTTAATTATTACGGATTTGTATAGATGGTAGCTCAGTAATGAGTCTTTATTAAATCCTACCCTTTCTGTGTTTTCAAAAACTTCTCATAGCTCGCCATAACTTTTTGGGCGATAGCATCAGCATGTTTTCTTTCTGTACTTTTTGACAGACCGGTATTAAAGGCAAGCATAAATAGTCGCTCTGGACCTACCTGCCAGAAGTATTTTCCTTGCTCATCACTATATGCTCCTGCGATTCCTACCTTGTCATACTTCTGATATTTATAGGTAGTTCCAGACATGTCTACTTCGCCTCCTTCTAGTTTTCCTTGGATAAAGTAATGAGCATAGTTTTCTACCTCCTCCGGAACAGGATTTTCCATAACCTGTACAAAGATTCCGCAGTTAGGGATGATGCCGTTATCCCATCTAAAGAAGCATGAGTTTACATTTGGATTTTTGGCAGAAGAAGAGTTAGTCGTAAGAATGTCTTCCTTAGCTGACATTTGTTTTTCTAACCATTTTATATCTAGTAACTCACAGGCTGTAGGCAATACATTTTTTAGTGCGGTAAGGTTTGTAGGCTGATCAGGGCCACGTTGTGGATTAACAGGTTTTATAACTCCTCTATCTTCTGTATAATCCGTTTTGTCACTTAAAAGATGACCTGCCGGTTTACTTTTATCTGCTTCAGCGATGTGAACCTCACGAGATGGTCTTTCGACATTAGGGTTCATAGGATTATTGTCCCTAGATGGCACAGGCTGAGTGGCTTGGGTATTTACAGAATTCTTCCTTCCATCTGGAAAGGATACCTCATAACCAGTGGTCTCCGTGGTGTTTATGCCCGCCTGATCACAATTACATGAACAAATCATTAAAATCGAAAGGTAATACCAAATATTTTTCATGAGAAGGATTAATTATTACGCAAAACTATTTTATTCCTCTTTAAAAGGGGTAAGATTTAAATCATTAACAAAACGTTTATATTCTGGCCAATCTTTCTCAAAAAAGGATTCTACCTCAGAGGTTACTTCTTCGACCTTGGTCTTAGCATGATTTACGGCAAGCATTGCATTTTTTCCAGGCTTTTTTAATGAAGAACCGACATACCTACTGGCTGTAAATAGATAGCTGTTTAGATTATAAGAATTACGTTGGATTCCTTTTTTACCAGGACTATCCATGTATAATTCCTCTAATTCTGTCAGACGTTTGGAAATGATTTTGTTTTTTGCTTTTAGCGAATCTTGGTCCGCTTTTTCTGCAATCGGAATCAGCTTTTTAACGATGTCTAGTGATTTTTTGGCCTCTTTGATTTTGGCAAAAGCCTCTGTAGATTCTGTGACATAAGAATAGTAATCATCGAAGGTCTTCTGAATATCTGCCATATCTCTATCACTTACCTCCAGTCTAGGATCTGCTTTTACAGTGACCATTGTAGAATCTTTTTTGCCCTTGTATACTGCAACTACTAGGTAGTCTCCAGGCATAACTCTATACCCTCCAGGCTTAGTCCGATCATCATCTTCTCGGTCTCTCCTACTCGGATATTCTACTCCATCTATATTTAATCCCCATCTGAGACTATTGAGTCCCTCTTTGGCTTTAGAAGTAAAATATCTGACTGTATCTCTTTGTGCATTGAGCACACTAACCATGATGTCTTTTGATTTTTTGGACTTTTTCTTATCTCCTTTTTCTCCCTTCATCTTATCCTTATCAGCCTTGTTTTTGGATTCTTTCTTCTTGCTTTTCTTGCCCTTCTTCTTTTTACCTTTGCCCTTTATATTTGATTTTGCACTTGCACTTGAATTTGCACTTTCCTTTTCTTTGGGTTTAACCCAATAGTTTATGCTTCCGTTATTCCTTTTATTATCTCCAACAAATTCGGCTTGACCGATAAATCGGATTCCATCGTAAGATCTAAATGAGGTCAGATAAGCATCTGGTGACTCTAGCAGAGCAAAATCTTTTTTTCTAAAATCGTTTCTACTAGCCAGCTCTCTCAATGGTCTCACATCATCCAGCACCCAAAAGGATCTCCCAAAAGTCCCCAATACCAAATCATCAAAGGTCTCCTGAAAAGCCAAATCTCGTATCTGAACGGGAGGCATACCCTCTGTCCAGTGTTGCCAGTTACGACCCTTATCTACAGAGATATAGAGACCTCCATCTGTACCTAGGAAGAGCAAATTCTCCTCTTTGGGGTCTTGAATAATGGAGGTTACAAATGAGTTAACGGAAGCATCACTTACGATTCTATTCCATGACTTTCCGTAGTTAGTAGTATGATAAGCATAGGCAGACCAGTTGTTGCGACGATAATCGTTTGCTACTACAAAGGCTTCTCCAGCATTTGTCGGAGAAACTTTTATCTGAGGTATCCATGCACCTCTCGGTAGTCCTGACATCCCTCGAGAAGTATTGCTCCAGTTCTTACCGCCATCTGTACTTACCTGTAAATTTCCATCATCTGTACTTACATAAATGACGTCTTTATCGGCAGGACTCGGAGCGATACAGAGTATGGTTGTATGATTTTCTGCATTGGTCGCATCTATGGTCAAACCTCCTGAGATATCTTGCTTGTGCTTAGTCGTATCGTTAGTCGTGAGGTCAGGAGAGATGGTTTCCCATGAGTCTCCTCTATCTCTAGTGTAGTGTACAAACTGACTTCCGAAATAAACACCACCTTCCTGATGCGGATCTACTGCAATAGCTGCATTCCAGTTATACCTCAGTTTTATATCTATGTCATCATGTATCGGTTTTATAAAATGATTCTTTCCTGTGACTCTGTCATAGTACCCTACATTTCCACCCTGAGACATCGCATACCCATATCGGTTATCCGTAGGTTCTGGTATTACATCGAAGCCATCTCCAAAGTATAGCTCCTGCCAGTCATAGTTACGGATACCTCCTCGCTTAAGGACAAATCCAGGACCAGCCCAAGAACCGTTATCCTGCATACCTCCATAAACATTGTAAGGAAAAGCATTGTCTACATTTACGTGATAGAATTGACCTACAGGTAGATTAGTAACAAATTGCCAGGTTGCTCCTGCATCTCTAGAGATATTCATCCCACCATCATTTCCATCGATTAGAAAATCAGAATTTTCTGGATGTATCCAAAAAGCATGATGATCAGGATGTACATTATTTCCATAATCGGCGATGGTTTTAAAACTTTTACCACCGTCCTCACTCTTAGTTACATAAGTATGAAGGTTGTAAATCGTGTTTTCGTTTTGTGGATCTACGTAGAGCTCTGCATAATAGAAGGGTCTGTTACCGATGTTCTTTTTACTTACTAGAGACCACTTAGCTCCTCCATCGTTAGAGACGTAAAGTCCATTTTCTTTGGCCTCGATAAGAGCATATACCTTATCTGGATTACTGGCTGCAAAGGCGATACCCATACGACCCAGGTCTCCTTTGGGCATTCCTTCTTCAGTTCCTAATCTCTTCCAGTTATCTCCACCATCATAGGTGATGTACATTCCTGATCCTTCTCCACCTGAGGTAAAGAACCATGGTTGTCTGTGATGTTCCCACATACCGACGATGATTTTGTTGGGATTATTAGGATCCATAACCATATCAGCAGCTCCTGTCAGGTCATTTACATAGAGTACTTTTTTCCAGGATTTTCCTCCATCAGTGGTTTTAAAAACTCCTCTCTCCTTATGTGGACCCCAGGGCGAACCCATAGCAGCTGCGAGTACTTCATTGCTATTATTGGGGTTTATAACTATACGATGGATGACCTTTGTTTTTTCTAGTCCCATGCGGTTCCAGGTCTGACCTCCATCTAGAGACTTAAATATTCCAGCTCCACAGTTTACAGAGTTCCGAGGATTGCCTTCTCCGGTACCTACCCATATTTCTGAAGGATTGCTCTGATTTATTTTAATAGAACCGATAGAAAGTACTGGCTGATCATCGAATATCGGCTTCCAGTTTATTCCCCCATTTATAGATTTCCATACTCCTCCAGAAGCGGATCCTACATATATAATATCTGGATTACGAAGATTTACATCTATGGCAGTAATCCTTCCACTCATTCCAGCGGGTCCGATATTACGGAAGTTGAGATTTTTAAAATCTTCTTGGTTTATCTTTTGAGCAGATAGTACATTGGCTAGAGCCAAAAAGAAAAGTAGTAGTAAACGGTTCATATCTCTGTAGATTAGGTCTATAAATTTAGTCAGAAGTGATTTAAAAACCTATTGTTAATTCACTAGGTATTTATAGCTGCTATTTAGAAAAATAGATATTTTGTGATAATAAATATGTTACAATCTAACACAAATCAAAGAATGAAAAATATTAAAACAACCCAGCTTTTTTTCTTCCTGTTTATTCTCATGACTGCTTTTTCCTGTACTCCAGAAAAGACAGAAATATGGTATGAAAAAGATGGTGCTGGAAAAATGGAAATTACGATGGACCTAGGGGAAATGGCCAGTATGGTAGGTGGAATGATGGAAGGAATGGACGAGAGTGGCGGAGATAAACCAAAAAAGGATATGTGGGGTAAAGGTGAAAAAATAGATTCCACAATGAATTTCTATGCCATGATGCCTGACTCGGTAAAAGAAACCATGACTAATCCAGAACTGCTTAAAAAGTTCAACATGCATATGAACATCGATTCAGAAAAAGAATATGCCAAAATAAAAATGGAACTGTCCTATGATAGTGCCGATGAGATGAAAGAGATTCTAATGGCTCTCCAAGAAATGCAGTCTAAACAAAAAGGTGGAATGATGGCTGCTGCAGGTGGTGATAGTGATATCTCTGCTATGTTTAATGGCTTCGAGGCAGATTTAAAAAATGGAATTATCCGTATGGATGGTGCAGATATGTCAGATATGAAGGATGACCCCGAGTTCGGAGAGATGATAGCCATGCTAGAAGATCCAGAAAAATCAGAAGACCCGGAGATGGCTGCGATGATGCAGATGATGTTTGGAGGAGATGTAGAAACCATCGTACACGCTCCTGGCAAAATCTTATTTACAAATGATATGGATGCCATAATAAACGGTAACACGGTCACCTTTAAAGATAATATCATCGAATTGATGAAGTCTGAAAAAGCAATGGGAAGAGTTATAAAGTTTAAGAATTAGTATTAATAAATACAAATAACTCAGTCGTTTCTAGACCATACGAAATCCTATGGTCTAGAAACGATTATTTGATTGGCAAAAGCCTATTTTTGCTCCATGGAATTTTTACATCCAGCGATATTGTGGGGCTTGCTAGCTTTAATTATACCGATACTTATTCATTTATTTTATTTCAGGAGATTTAAGAAGGTTTACTTCTCTAATGTCAAATTTCTAAATGAAATAAAACAGGAGACCAGCTCTCGTAATAAGATCAAAAATTTCTTGATTCTTCTCAGTCGATTATTGGCTCTCGGTGCACTGATACTTGCCTTTGCACAACCTTTTTTGCCGCAAGGAAAAGATGTAAAACAAGGTACTCGAGCGGTCAGTGTGTTTATAGACAACTCGTTCAGTATGAAGGCCTTAAGTAGTGACATTCCACTATTCGATAAGGCAAAGCAGAAAGCAAAAGAAATCATACAAGCCTACTCTAATGAGGATCAGTTCCAGATACTCTCCCATGATTTCAAAGTAAAAGAACAGCGATTACTTACAAAAGAAGATGCACTCTCAGCTATAGACCAGATAGAGATTTCTCCAGCAGTAAAAAATCTAGACCGTATCTATAATCGACAGATACAAGCACTGGAAAATGCAGCAGATCTTAACTCTTTATATATTCTCTCTGATTTCCAACAATCCATCTGTGAATTTAAGTCTACCATGGATACGCTGTATGAGGTAAGCTTTGTACCCTTTCAGTCTGTACAAGAAAGTAATGTCTCCATCGACTCCGTATGGCTGGCTGGTCCAGTGCTGATCCCAAATCAGAATAATAAACTCATTATAAGAACAGTCAATCACTCAGACAGACCAGCAGAAAACATAAGGCTCACCATCGACCAAAACGGTAAAACAAAACCACTAGGTCAGATAAATATTCCTGCTCGCTCTTCTCACATCGATACTGCCAATGTAAATATCCTCAAATCTGGATGGCAGGACTTCAGTATAAAGATTAGTGATTATCCGATACAGTTTGATGACGAGTACCTCTTTAGTCTAGAAGTACCGCAGGAGATTAAGGTGCTCTCTCTAAATCAGGGAAGCAATAATAAGTATCTAAAATCAGTATTCGGTGGAATATCATACTTCGATTTAAAGAACGAGAGCGTTAACAAATTCCAGTATGCAGACTTAAAAAACTACAATCTGGTTATTCTCAATGAGCTTACTAGCATCTCAAGTGGCCTGAGTAATGAGCTATCTAGCTATGTGGTAAATGGAGGAAACCTTCTTCTATTTCCTAGTAAATCTGGAAGCAAGGATTCTTACAATGGACTGCTTAATGCTCTGGCAGCGGACAATATAAAATCCCTAATCACCAGCAAAAAGGAAGTCTCAAAAATAAATACAGACGACTTTATCTTCTCTGAAGTCTATCTGCGTAAGAATAAAAACCTGAAGCTACCAGTCACTCAGAGCAATTATAGCTTTTCTAAGCATAGCAATAGAGGCCGCTCAGATTTGCTCAATTATAGAGATGGCTCGATGTACCTCGGAAAGTATAAAAAGGACCAAGGCTACTTCTATGTCTGTGCTGCACCACTCGATGTAAAAGAAAATGACCTAAGTCTAAACGCTGAGGTATTCGTACCGATGCTTTTTAAGATGGCTCTTAATAAAGGAACTGCATCTACGGGTTCCTACACTATCGGAAAAAATAGACTGATAGAAGCCGACAAGTCTCTAAAAACTGGAGAAACAACTTTTAACATCAGTGGACCCAAAGAATTTATTCCTAAGCAGACCGTACTCGCAGATAGAGTAATCATAGACGTAGATGATCAGGTGGAAGAGAAAGGCACATATACCTTATCTCTAAAAGATGAGGACTTACAGCATCTTGCATTTAACTACGATCGTATAGAATCAGATCTTAAATACTATGGTGTTACCGAGCTAGAGTCTAAGTATGGCTCTCTAGGAATAGACATAATATCTAATGCTCAGAATGCTAGTTTTACGGAGCTTATCGGAGATAAAGAAAAAGGTGTGGTATTATGGAAATGGTTTGTTATACTGGCATTGATATTCCTTGCAATCGAGACATTACTTATTAGATTTTGGAAATAATTTATAAAAAGTAGACTAATGGATTTTCTTTTAAAAAATGCAACTATAGTCCATAAAGGATTTAAAAGTAAAAGAGATATCCATATAAAAAATGGAGTGATACATAAAATTGCTTCTAAGCTAGATGTGGCTGGAGCCAAAATCATTTCTAGCGATAACCTGCATGTCTCTCCAGGATGGTTAGACATCGGAGCTCAGATCGGAGAACCAGGATACGAGCATAGAGAAACCATTAATAGCATATCAGAAGCTGCGGCTTGCGGTGGATTTACCAGTCTAGCTTGCTTTCCCAATACCTTCCCGACCGTAGATAATAAGAGTACCATACAGTTTATAAAGTCCATGACTGCCACTAACAAGGTGAACTTCTACCCTATCGCTGCTCTGAGTAAGAAAGCAGAAGGAGAAGAAATCTCAGAAATGATGGATCTCTGGGCACATGGAGCAGTAGCATTCTCTGATGGAAATCATAGTGTGCAAAATAGTGGAGTTCTGCTCAGGGCTCTGCAGTATGTCAAAGGATTCGGTGGATCTATCGTTCAGAAATCTGTTGATTATAAAATAGCTGGTGAAGGTCAGGTACATGAAGGCCAGATGAGTATACAACTCGGACTTAAAGGAATCCCTAGCATAGCAGAAACAGCTTCTCTACAAAAAGACCTAGACCTAAACTCTTATGCAGAATCTAAAATCACCTTCCATACCATCTCTTCCGAGGGATCATGTAAGGTTATAAAAGAAGCTAAGAAAAATAACACTTCAGTAAATGCTACAGTATCCTATCTAAACCTCGTAGCAAACGATGAGGTACTTTTAGATTTCAATAGTAATTATAAGGTGGATCCTCCACTGAGATCGAGCAAGGATCAGTCAGCTCTGATAAAAGGTATAAAAGATGGCTCCATAGATGCGATCTGCTCTAACCATGTACCACTAGAAGAGGAAAAAAAGAAAATGGAATTCTCCAATGCAGGTTTTGGAGCGATAGGATTACAGACAGTTTTTGCAGCACTAAACACTCATCTTGGAGATAAAATTGGTATGGATTTAATGTGTCAGAAGTTGAGTGCAGGTCCACGAGCAGTATTGGGCCTAGACCCTATTCTTATAAAAGAAGGAGAAAAAGCAGAACTTACCTTATTTGATCCGAGTATAGAATGGACCTTTGACAATAGTTATAATAAGAGTCGATCTAGTAACTCTCCATTTATTGGTAAAGAACTCAAGGGAAAAGTAATAGGAATAATCAATGGAAAATCCAGCTCTTTTTAGAATTCTTTCTATCTTTTCATTCTAAATCAAATCTCATGCAAAACGCTAGTATTCAAAATGGATTGTTCCTAGGTATCGCACTTATAGTTCTGACTATGATTGTATATTTTATCGATCCAACATTTTTTAGTGCTGGATTTGGCATGACATTTATTGGAATTTCATTGCTTGTATATATACTATTTATGGTAAAAGCAGGTAATGATGAAAAGAATAGCTTAGGTGGCAAAATCACTTTTGGAAATGCGATTAAACCTATTTTCTTAGCTGCTTTTATTGGAGGTACTATGAGCGTACTCTTTAACTATCTTTTATATACTGTCATAGATCCAACATTATCTGAAACACTCGTAGAAGGAATGATTTCAGATATTGAAAACAATAGTTGGATGCCAGAAGAATCTAAAGAGCAAACAATAGAAAGTTTAGAAGGACAAGACACAACCCCTACCTTACTTGGATCTTTAGGAACTATTGCAGGAGGAAGTTTAGTGGGATTTATTATTTCATTAATTATCGCTGCCATTATTAAAAATAAGTCTGCGGATGAAATAGATTTAAACGACGATCTAGCATAATAGGAATTATAATAAATTTGGCTCGATATCTGTTCTTGATATCAAGCCTTTTTTATGCAAATATCGATCGTCATACCACTTCTCAATGAGAGAGAATCTCTACCAGAGCTCAGCAGCTGGATAGAGCGGGTCATGCAACAGCATGGCTACAGCTATGAGATTATGTTTATAGATGATGGAAGTACTGATGGTTCCTGGGATGTTATCAATGAACTAAGAGCAAAAAATCCACATATAAAAGGTATAAAATTCAGAAGAAACTACGGCAAATCTGCGGCTCTAAATACTGGATTTAATCAAGTAAAAGGAGATGTGATTATCACCATGGATGCAGATCTGCAAGATAGTCCAGAAGAGATTCCAGAGCTCTATAGGATGATCATAGAGGATAAGTATGATATCGTCAGTGGATGGAAAAAGAAACGTTTTGACCCGATTACTAAGACCATTCCTACTAAGTTCTACAATGCCGTAACTAGGATGATGTCTGGCGTAAAGCTAAACGACATGAACTGTGGTCTAAAAGCCTACAGTCATCAGGTAGTAAAATCCATAGAGGTATATGGCGAGATGCACAGATACATCCCTGTTATCGCTAAGTGGTCAGGTTTTATCCGTATCGGAGAAAAGGTCGTACAGCATCAGGCTCGTAAACATGGGGTTACTAAGTTCGGCATAAGCCGATTTATAAATGGACCATTGGATTTGGCCTCTATTATGTTTGTTGGAAAATTTGGGAAACGACCTATGCACTTTTTTGGGACTATAGGTACGCTAATGTTTGTTCTCGGGTTTATACTCTTTGCCATTCTCGGAGGTTCTAAACTCTATGCTCTAGCCTATGACATTCCTGCAAAAAATATCGCTACACAAAGTAGCTTCTTTATCGCACTTACTGCTATGATTATAGGAGTGCAACTATTTCTTACTGGTTTTCTAGCGGAGCTAGTAACTCGTAATGCTCCTGAGCGGAATAATTATCAGATAGAGGAGATATTAGGGTAAGGAGTAGACTGGTTGTGAAACACGGATTTACTCGGATTATTTGATTACGCAGATTTCTAATGGTGAAGTCAATGATCATTAGCTAATTTTCTCTAAGCAATATTTACTTAACTAATATTACTATGGCAGTAGAATGAAATAATGGTTAATTTTAAAAAGATAAATCAAAGTTATGGAAGGAATATTATATGTCACTGATCAGAACAATAAGAAACGTTTTGTGCAAATCGACCTTGAAAAATATGGCGAAATGTGGGAAGACTTTTATGATGGTATGATGGCAGAAATGGTGAAGGAAGAAGAAAGTATTAGTTTAGAAGAATTGGGGCAAGCTTTGAAAAAAGACGGTTTAATAGATGAAGTTTAAAGTTCAAGTCAAGAAAAACGTCACTAAAAAATTAAGTACTATTCCGAAATCTTACATCCCTAAAATATATTCAGCTCTGAAAGGATTAGCTGATAATCCTAGACCACAAAACTGTAAGAAGTTAATAGGACAACCAAAAACCTACAGGATACGGGTTGGTATATATCGAATTATTTATTTGATAGATGATAAAGTTATGATCGTGCATGTTGAAAAACTTATGCATCGAAAAGAGGGTTACTAAATCATACACCTCACATGCTCAATCGAAATCAGCGAAATCCCAAAACCCATTAAATCAGCGATGCTCAAAGCACTATCCTTCACGACATAATAGCAGAAAAGGAAGCAAGTCAGATAGTTATCTTAAAATCTCAAACGTTTAAACCTAAATATGTAAACTTAAAGGAGGGAATACAGTAAAATGAAAAGAAATACTATGCAGCTTCCAAAGATAGCTGAGCCAGACCACAGTCTTGCAAAAGTTTCTGAGAGCCTTCTGATAGATTGTTGAAATCATAGCTAAGTGTACTGAGTATATCTAGCAATACACTGATTCTACCCTTAACGTCAAAAAACTTATTTATGACTGCTATTTTTCGAGATTCGACAAGACAATATCCAGACTGGAAAGAGCCTTTTTCATATCTGACCTTATATTCTAACTCCTCGTACAGCTTCTCTACTTTTTCTAGTGTGGTTCTCGTATATTTAATAGACATAAAGGTTCATATTATAAAATCACAAATATCTATTATTCTCTAATATGAAAAAATTATCCGCCATTTTATTTCAAATTCTTTTTGTCCTTTCTGTGCAAACTGCTCAGAGTCAGGGTTTTGATGCAGCATTAATTTTAGGAGCTACAGCCGCTCAGATAGATGGAGATGGCCTAGTCGGCTATCATAAGGTCGGTCTGACAGGAGGAATCAGAGCATCTTATCCGCTAGAAGCTAAATCTGACCTCGGTTTAGAGCTATTATTTTCACAAAGAGGAAGTCGTAGTCCTCTTAGCGAAAGCGGTGCACTAGTAAATTCTACTACACTTAACTATCTAGAAATACCGGTTTTCTATAATTATAAGGACTGGTATCAGGAAGAAGAGGGTTACTATAAAGTGAGGGCAGAAGGAGGACTGAGCTATGGCTATCTTTTTAGTGTAGTATCTAATAATATGATACTCGAGGAAGGACTCGATAACTTCAGACGTAATGACCTGAGTGTGCATCTAGGGCTGAGCTATTCTATAAATAAAAGAATAAGTCTCACAGGTCGATGGACCCGATCATTTTTGCGACTTTGGGAAAGCCCTACTATACCTAATGTAGAAGGATTAATAAGTTATTTTCTTACTTTTAGACTCGAATATCATCTATAAAATGAAAGCTTATTTATATTTATTTTTTGCCTTTATACTTGTGGGAACGGCTTGTAAAGATTCAGCTACTCAAACAGCTACCAATCCTAAAACAGCAACCAATCCCAATCCTGCTCCTGCTGCAGTGCCGATACCCAAAAAGCCAAAAGCAGATGTGCAATATCCAGGAATAGACCCTAATATATTGGCTACATTATTTGCGGATAGTGATTACTTAGATTATATTTTCCATGATTTACCTTTTTCTATGTCTCAGGACGAGCAAGCATCTATACAGAGTACACTCAGAAATTTCAGCCCAGAACCTGCGGGAATCATCCCAGGCAAGTGTAAACCTATAGCTCGACAGATGTTCAGTATAAAGGGAGAGATTGTAAGAGAGTTTGATGTTTACTATAGTGATGGCTGTGCATTTTTTGCTCAGGTAGAAGGATCTAAAACCATAGCTGCTAATAAGATGACTCCTTCTGGAGAAAACTTCTTTAAGAGTATGATTGAGCAGGCAATGAAGACCAGACAACAGATGGGTCAATAAATTTACGTGACTGAGCGTTTTGCAATTCTAGATTTAGGTTCTAATACATTTCATCTCCTTATTGTAGAACCTACAAAATCTGACTTTACAGAAATATATCGAGAGCGGGTTTACACCAAACTAGGAAAAGGTGGTAGCTCCATAATTCTTCCAGAATCTTACAAGGCTGGTATAGAGTGCCTTATCCTTTTTAAGAAATTACTTGCAACACACTCTGTCTTAAAATATAAGGCTATCGGTACAGCGGCACTCCGTACCAGTAGTAATGGAGCTGAGTTTTTGGCTGCAGCCAAAGAAAAAGCAGGTATAGATATAGAACTCATCGACGGAAAACAAGAAGCCAGCTACATCGCCAAAGGAGTCGTCCAAGCCACAGAACTCCACAGAGGACATCAATGGATAATGGACATCGGCGGCGGAAGTGTAGAATTTATACTCTTAGAAAATGGTGATCCGATATGGATGGAGAGTTACAAAGTGGGTCTTGGAATTCTGCATTCTCAGTTTCATAAATCAGAACCGCTATCCTCAAAGCATACAAATGATTTAATAGCTTTTCTAGAAAACGAACTAAAGCCAGTTGTAGCTAAGGCAAAAGAATACTCTGCTACTCAGTTAATCGGAGCTTCTGGTTCCTTTGAGGTAATACAAAACATTCTCGACTTGCAGAAATGGACTGCTCACTCCTATCGTTGCCATGTGTTAGATTTCCATAAGATAAAAGAAAAGCTACTGGCCCTAGACGTAGAAGAAAGAATACAAGTAGACGGTCTGCCTAAAGAAAGAGTAGATCTCATCGTCGTAGCTCTTATCCTTATGGATTTTGCCATTAAGAATCTAGGAATAGAAGAGCTTATCATCTCCGATTTTGCCATGAAGGAGGGTTTGATACAATCTGTCTTATAA
>CAZDWO010000051.1:1417-3819 GCA_964509175.1 uncultured Saprospiraceae bacterium | reverse complement strand
TGAAAAGATATTTCTGGATATTCTTAACCACAATTCCATAAGACAAATTGTATATCAGTAGCCTGTAGATTATTTTTAGCCTAGTCTAAATTTATATTTTTGTATATTTGAAAAATGGAATTATTACAGATACTTACTGAAGAATGGGCCATACGTGGACTAATTGCTTCTGCTCTCGTAGGTATCATGTGTGGTATGATAGGCTGTTTTATCGTATTGCGTAATATGTCTCTAATCGGAGATGCTCAGGCACATGCTATTCTACCTGGAGTAGTTGTAGCGTTTCTAGTAGTAGGATATAGTACTATAGGGTTTTTTATAGGCTCGGTAATTGCAGGTCTGATTACTGCATTTTTAATTACATGGATACAGCATCGGTCTGATACTAAAAATGACGCTGCTGTAGGAATCATATTTACTGCCATGTTTGCACTGGGCGTAATAGGTATATCCTATCTCAATAATCAGCAAGGAGTACATCTGGATTTGAGTGATTTCCTATTCGGTACTACACTAGGTGTGTCCAATGAGGATTTATACATCTGTGCAGGTATTACTATCTACGTGCTGATTTCGATAATTATATTTTATAGATATTTTTTCTTGACTACTTTCCAGCCTACCATAGCTAGATCCATGGGAATCTCTGTATCGACGATGCATTACTTCCTGATGTTGATGCTGGTCTTTGTTATTGTTGCTTCATTAAGTACGGTAGGACTAATATTGGTTGTAGCCATGTTGGTTACTCCACCTTCTACAGCCTTACTGCTATCTTCTAAATTAAAAAATGTAATTGCCATCGCTGCATTGCTAGGCTTTATAACTACGGTTACTGGATTCATTCTTGCAATCGTTTTAGAAACTCCTCCTGGTCCACTTATGGCAGTGGTTGCTACTCTATTTTATTTACTGACTCTATGCTTTGCCCCAGAGAAAGGACTGGTTGCTAAATATTTTATCAAAAGATCTCAACTCGCTAAGATCCAACAAGAAGACATACTCAAGCAAGCACTTAGAATTCCCAAGGGAGAATCTCTACCCGAACTGGCACTTGTAGAACGTCTAGGATATACCTGGAACAGATTAAACAGTCACCTAAAGAAACTGACTGCGGAGGGTCTCATACTAACTAACAAGGATGGTATACAACTTTCTCTAAAGGGAAAAGAAAAGGCAGAGAAACTAGTCAGAGCACATCGTCTCTGGGAATCCTATCAGGTAAATAAAATGGGACTTACAGAGGGACAGATACATGATGAGGCAGAAAGAATGGAGCACCTCCTCACTGACGAAATGGTAGACGAAGTAGATGGCGTATTAGGATATCCAACCGCTGATCCACATGGCAGCCCGATTCCTCCCAAAAAACAAAAACCACTCAATCCACTGCTCAAGCTAAGACCTCGTCAAAAAGCATCTATCTCAAAAAATCAGATAAACGACTGGGTAGAGAGTGAGTTATGGGAACTCGGATTATTGCCAGATAAAATTTTTATGGTAGAGAAGATAGGAACCGATCACGTTACCATCTTTAATAATCAGGAGTCTGTAAAAATCCCCGCCAAACTGGCAAGCCTAATTAACGTCAATTAAACCAGACGCTCTTTTTTAAAAACATTATTTCTCTATTATCCTATCTTAGTACTTATGAAAAAGAAATACAAACTCACTGGATTTGCACGGCTATTTATTTTCATGCTTTTTTTCTTACCTATCGTATACATCGGAGTAAGTTATTACCATGGAGAGAATCCATTGGCCAAGGTTCAAGAAATGTTTGGCTCAGATAAGAAGGAAGATAAACCGTACATCTCTAAAGAACGGTTCGGCATAAATGACGACGACGACTTGCAAGGAAAAATAAATGATAAGGACAGAGAGATAAAAGATTTAAAAAGACGAATCCAATCTCTAGAACGCAAGCTACAAGAAGTACAAGACCAGAGTCATGACCATTAGAACCATGCAAGATACTGATCTCGATCAGGTCGCTCTGCTCTTTGACCAGTACAGGGTTTTTTATGAGCAGGATTCTGATTTGGCTGAAGCCAAAAGCTTTATCTCAGCACGACATACTGCTCAGGACAGTAAAATATTTATAGCATTAGATGATACTAATCAGGTAATGGGATTTACTCAGCTCTACCCTTCCTTTAGTTCTGTAGGTATGTCTAGAATCTGGATTCTTAATGACCTCTATGTTTATGCCGACCATAGAATGAAAGGTGTAGGAAAAAATCTAATGAACTATGCCAGAGACTTTTGCAAAAGCTCTAATCGTAAAAAACTGATTTTAGAAACTGGAGTCGATAATCATTCTGCTCAGAGTTTGTATCATAAGCTGGGATATAAGAGAGATGAGGTTTATAGTTATTATTTGGGAGTTTGAAATTCAGGTA
>CAZDWO010000051.1:0-1317 GCA_964509175.1 uncultured Saprospiraceae bacterium | reverse complement strand
ACCATGGACATCTCATAGTCAGAAGGAAACACATCTATAGAATTTATGTGATGAGCATGATTGCCACATAAGGCTCTATGATCACCATGGTAATGTAGACCCTCATCCTGAAAACTAGCGTTTACACGTATAGGTTCAGTAGCTAGAACATTACCATTAGTATAGTCGATATAGCTTAGAGTAGCTAGAGCTCGAGCATCCTTATTACGTTTAGTCTGGATGACGTCTGCATGGACCTTCTTAAACTTGTCTTTTTTTACTCTTACTTTTTTCTTAATCTCATTTCCTGCAGTATCTACAGAAGTCTCTATATGCTCTACCCATACAAATCCGTCTTTTATTCTCTTAGTATCTCTATGGCGATCTACGTACTCAGACTCAGGACCTACATCTAGGTCATTGAGCGTAAGAGTAGCTTTTACATCCATTTCTAGACCTTCTACGTGACCACTGAAGTATTCTACCCAAAAGCTGTTAAGCTCTGCAAAGTTTATAGACATAACATGTCGCTCAAATTCTACAGGCATATACACCTGAGCATCGTTTACAGACTCCAGTAAGATTCTAGTCTTCCCTATATCATGAGCCTCAGTCATTAGCAACTCTGTATCCATATAAAATCTCTCATATCTACGAGTACGATCAAAATGATCATAAGCTCTTCTAGCTGCTAGCTTATCTCCAGCCTTTGCTCTCTCTAGAGAAGCAATGCCTCTTGCATAATCCTCTGCCATCGCCTTACTAGCTGCGGCAGCCATCTTATCATTTACATCTAGGAAATCAAAGACACCATAGTATCCATCCTTACTGATCAATGGAAGAAATGGAGCAATCTTTCCTTGTCTGTTTTTTATCTTTCCATAGGTATCATAAATTGCATGATAGTCTGGAGTTGATTTTGCTTCAAGAAAAGCGATGCGATCTAGATCTCTTGCGTTTACTTTATAAAAAGCTTCTTCAAGAGCCTTTACATGCTTGGTTTTCTTGTTTTTCTTCCCATGTAGTTTTTCAGCGGCATAAAAAATGGCTTTGTCATACTCACCTCTATCCACCATTTTCTGAATATTTTTACATGAGCTGATTAAGAGTGTAATTACGATTAATGTGTACATTTTTCTCATAGCTAAAGTTTTTGTTGCAATCGAAATTGCATGGTGAATAAATAAAGTTTCTACTGTAAATATCTACCACAAAGTATGTGTATACACAAAAAGTCACTCGGTTTAAATCCCTTTTAACCAGAGTCTTATGGGAGCGTTAAGAAAATCTGCTAGGAGGCTTTGAGAAGTGTTAAGGTTTTGAAAAAATTAAGAGTTG
>CAZDWO010000050.1:0-30240 GCA_964509175.1 uncultured Saprospiraceae bacterium | reverse complement strand
ATATGACAAGCAATCAATCAGTATGTGCTCCTAACTTAAAGCCAAATTGCCTCTTGCCATCTGATTTGAATAGTTATTACAATAAATTTTTTACTGAATTAGTGGATGCTTATCGTCCTAGTTTAGAACATGAACGTATCTCTGTTGATGTTGACTGGTCAGCAATTAGTGATAACCCTTTGCATTTTTCAAATCATTGGTCAGCTTTTTTGACTTATGGCATAAGTCAAAACTGCTGTGCTTGTTGTTGTTGATTTTTTAGATAAAAAGTAAAGAGAGTTTTTTATAAACTCTCTTTACTCAAATTTAAATATATACCGATGAAATCATTATACATACTAATTGCCGTTGTCTTTTGTGTTCCTCAAATCAGTGGTCAGATAAAAATCTACACAGAAGAGTATGACCAGGCAGGATCATATATCATTTCTTCATTAAGCGAAAACAAATTGATATTTGCAAGAACAGGGTTTGATGCAGATACACATCTAGGAAGTCAAATAGTGGAAATGGATAAAAATTTAAACTTTGAAAAAGTATTTAACTTTTCGGAAACAGAAATAAATGAAACAGGGCTTATTTATGCTATAAGCACACTAGGTAGTGGTCATTATCAATTTTTGTATGCAACCTCTTTGGAGACAGATGATTTTTATAGTACACTGGTATATGCTTGCGTTATAGATAAAAATCTAAATAATTTTAAAGTGATTGATTCTTTTACATTGATTAATAGTACAATTGTAGATGAGCCAAAATTTATAGAAAACGATAATCAAATTATTTATTATATGTCTTTATACAATCCTGATCTGGGATTTAGTACACAAAGATTGATTATAAACAAAAATGATTTGCTGTTAGCCCCTTTAGAGCAAGTGGATTTAATTGATTTACCAGTAAGTGGCACTAGCGGTCCGCAATTTCTCGATTCTATAGGAACAGATTTATATTTTTCTGATGGCAGGCCTCTGTATCAGATTAGCAATGATACGGTACTAAACTTTTACTACTTTTCTTGGTTGGTGCAAGGCTCATTTATAAAATCTATCAAAAATATTGATCTATATAAATCTGGTAATGACCTCATCGTTTGTGGTCCGACTAAACAAGAAAATGGAGAGGATCATTTCGGTATCGGCCATATATTTTTTGATGAATTAATTCCTACTAATTTAGAAAATGAGGTAGATATGCTTTTTGAATCTGGAGAAGAATCATGGAATGGGCATAATAGTTCAATCTTTAGCAACGATAATGGAGAGGTCTGGGCAGTAGGGAGTTCTACAGATATTCGAGCTTTTCAGTTTGGAGACAATGATTATAATACAAATATATACGCAGTAAAACTTACTGAAGATTTAAGAGATACTGCCTTTGTGAAAATCATTGAAATGGAAGGTCATGCCTATGCATGGAACGGTCATGTGGACAATACTGGAAATTTTTATATCACAGGAATTATAAATGACTATCAGGTAGATGATCGTAATAAGGCCTTTATTATAAAAATTACGGATGATGGCATAGTATCTAATAAAACCATTGATTCAGTTTTTCTTGATTTGACTATTTCCCCTAATCCTGCACAGCATAGCTTATCCATTAAAAATGCACTCGATGCCAGATATACTATTGTAGATGCATTGGGAAGAATATTAAAAACAGGAATGGTGTATGATAATGAAGAATCGATAGATATTTCTAATTTGATTGCTGGCCAGTTTTTTATACAATTGTTTAAGGATGATTCTAGACTTACAAAGAAATTTGTAAAAATGGAATAGCAACTACCCAGCAGCAGCCTCCAAATAAGTATCGATAAAATGAATTAAGGATTTTTCAAATCTACAGACCTCGCCATCTACTTTAGCGAGTTCCATGATTGCAGCTTTAATCTTACTGTGATCATCCTTAGAGATGTAGGAAGCTTTTATAAAGTCCAGTATTGATGCAAGTAGTTCTGAGTCTTTTTGTGTCTCATTATGTAGACGCATTCTTTCGTATAATTCAGAATTAAACCGTTGAGTAATAAATTCTTCCTATTTAGGAGTAAGATAATTATCAATATATGCACAGTGGATGTATAGCAAGCAAAGCATTTCCTCCTGATTAGCAAGTTTCATTATTTATCCATTTATTAATTAGACGATGATAATTTCAAAGAGGACAATGTGGTCTGCTCAAAATAAAATAACACATTTTATTTAATACGCAATACATTATACTGCATTCGGCAAATCCAACTAACTAATAGCATCTTTTTTGATGTAAATCAACAAATATTCTTCGATAACTTTTTCACTTACAAGGTATTATAAATGTAAAATAATGTAAAATGTGGTTCAAAAAAAGCTTAGAGTACTCCTAAATAACTAAGCTTTATAACTACCTTTGCACCTTATTTAAGTAGCCCGAGAATGCTTCGAAAAATTGCTCTTTTTTCCTTCTTATTCCTCCTAGGACAGATTGCTATCGCACAGCACAATCATGGAAATCATGATGGACATAATCATGGTTCTCATGAGGGACATAACCACGGTTCTCACGAGGGTCACAATCATGGAGATCATCAGGGTCACGACCACGGTTCTCACGATGGACATAATCATGGAAGCCATGACGGGCACGATCATGGATCACATGACGGACACGATCACGGAGCTCACCACAGTAATAATATAACAAAGCCATGTGGCTCACCTGCTCAGGTAATCCATCACGAAGGCTACGACCCAGCAGCCACTGCGATACATCACATCAGTGATGCAAACGTTTTTACAATCATGGATATGGTAAGAATACCACTTCCGATGATTATCTATAATAAGGACAGAGGGATGGAGTTTTTCTCTTCTGGAAAATTTCAACCAGGCCATCATGATGATGGACAAAAGGTATATAAGGACTATGTCATGTATCATGGAAACATACATAGACTTAAGTGTCAGGTAAGCGGTACAGAAGTACAAGGCTTCGATACAGTGACGACGAAAGATGAAAAAGGCAAGGAACATGACACCCATTATGCAATCATAGGAGGAGTCGCCAGCGAGCTAGAAGCTAAGACCATATGGGATGGTGGATTACTCGGAGGAGGCATAACTTCTTTCTATGACCTCAGCCCGACTAAGAATGTAATTAGTATGATTCTAGTCTGTCTATTGTTTTTCTGGTTATTTAGAAAAGCAGCTAAGTCTTACGGGACTAGACAAGGAATGGCTCCAGCAGGAGTACAATCTTTCTTAGAACCAGTAGTGCAGTTTATCAGAGATGATGTAGCGATTCCATTTATAGGAGAGCATAAGTACGAGCGATTCTTCCCATTATTGATGACGATTTTTGTTTTCATTTTAGGCTTAAACCTATGGGGTCAGGTACCATTTCTAGGAAGTGTAAACGTTACTGGAAGTTTGACAGTAACTGCTGTACTTGCAGTAATCGTATTTATCATTACTAATATAAACGGTAACAGAGATTACTGGAAGCATATATTTAATATGCCAGGAGTTCCGTGGTTTGTAAAATTGATTTTGACTCCAGTAGAATTATTGGGGATGTTTATAAAACCCTTGACACTGATGTTGAGGCTTGCAGGAAATATCACAGCAGGGCATATTGCGATCTTGAGTTTTGTGGGCTTGATATTTATATTCGGAAATGCAGGAGAGAGTATGGCAGGTAGCTTGACAGGTACAGCGATGGCGATTCCATTGACCATTTTTATGATGGCGATAGAGTTGATCGTAGCTTTTGTGCAAGCATTTGTGTTCACGATACTTACAGCTTCTTATATAGGAGCAGCTGTAGAGGATCATGATCATCATTAAGAATTTTAATTAAATCATTTATATAAATTAATTTAAAATGACTGGAACGTTAGCAGCAATAGGAGCGGGTCTTGCAGTAATAGGTGCAGGAATCGGTCTAGGACAAATTGGTGGTAAAGCAGTAGAAGCAATCGCGAGACAACCAGAAGCATCTGGTGATATCAGAGGTGCAATGATCTTGATGGCAGCCTTTATGGAGGGTGCTGCATTGATCGCTATTCTATTGGCATTCTTTATCGGATAATATCGATAAAAACCAATTTTGTGCAAAACGAAAAAGGGACCAATACAATACGGTTGGTGGAGTTTTGGTCCCATTTTTTTCAAAATTAATTAAGCAATGAATACTACATTAATAATACTCGCAGGATTTGCCCCTTTTCAGCCTACACCAGGTCTGGCCTTATGGTCATTATTTATCTTTTTACTATTCTGGTGGCTGATGTCTAAGTTTGCTTTTAAGCCGATAATGGAAGGGATAAAAACCAGAGAAACCGATATCCAATCTGCTCTAGATGAGGCCAAAAAGGCTAGAGAAGAAATGGCAAATTTGCAATCCGAAAACGATGCACTTTTGGCGGAAGCCAGAGAACAGAGAGCGACTATCTTAAAAGAAGCTACAGATTCTAAAAATGCTATTATCGCTGAGGCGAAAGAAAAAGCAAAAGGAGAAGCTCAAAGAATCTCTCTCAATGCTCAGCAGGAGATAGAAAACAAGCGTAAAGCAGCGATGCTAGATGTAAAGAATAAGGTAGGAACGATGGCGATAGATATAGCAGAGAAAGTAATCCAGAAAGAGTTGAAGGGTAATCCTGAGCATGAAGATTTTGTAAACAAGCTCGTAAAAGAAGTAAACTTAAACTAGGATGTCTGTAACAAGAATCGCTTCAAGATATGCTAAGTCACTGCTCGATCTCGCTGTAGATAGAGGAGAGGCAGATGCTGTACTTGCTGACATACAAGGATTTAAAAAAGCTCTAGAGAGTAAGGATTTACTAAATCTAGTAAAGAGTCCGATTATAAATACAGGAAAGAAAAAAGAAATCTTCTCTGTACTTTTTAAGGATAAGTTCAATCCTACAACCTTTGCATTTACAGACATCGTACTTAAGAAAGGTAGAGAAGCATATCTCCCAGCTGTAGCAGATGAGTTTATCGCACAGTATCATCAGATGAAAAAAATAAGCAGTGCACGTCTTACCGTAGCTGCCGAGATTTCTGATGCAAAACTGGAAGAAATAAAAGCAAAACTTCTAGATAGTAATATCACACTAGATAATGTGGACTTAGAAGTACATGTAGATCCGAGCATCATCGGAGGATTTATTATCGAGATCGGTGATAATCTATATGATGCAAGTGCTAGACATAAATTAGAAAAATTAAGAAAAGAATTTGTTAGAAACGACTATGTCGCTTCTGTATAATATTTTAGAAATCATAGATAAAAATCAACAAAGATGATTGATGTAAAACCAGACGAAATATCAGCAATACTCAAAGAGCAGCTAGGTGGATTTAAGACACAAGCAGAACTCGAAGAGGTAGGAACCGTACTCCAGGTAGGAGATGGAATTGCCAGAGTATATGGTTTAACAGCAGTAGGAGCAGGAGAGCTAGTAGAGTTTGAGACTGGTGTTCAAGCGATTGCACTTAACCTTGAGGAGGATAACGTAGGGGTTGTACTCTTAGGATCGAGTGATGGAATCAGAGAAGGGTCGACTGTTAGAAAAACAAACCGTATCGCTTCTATAGAAGTAGGAGAGGGTTATGTAGGAAGAGTAGTAGATGCACTCGGAAAACCTATCGATGGTAAAGGACCGATTGCTGGTGACAAATACGAGATGCCGTTGGAGCGTAAAGCACCAGGTGTAATCTACAGACAACCAGTAACAGAGCCATTACAGACAGGTATAAAAGCGATCGATTCTATGATTCCGATCGGTAGAGGACAGAGAGAGCTGATAATCGGTGATAGACAGACTGGTAAGACTGCAGTGGCAATCGATACCATCCTTAATCAGAAAGAATTTTATGATGCAGGTAATCCTGTATACTGTATATATGTGGCTTCTGGCCAAAAAGCTTCTACCGTTGCACAAGTAGCTAAGGTACTAGAAGAGAATGGAGCAATGGCGTATACCACTATCGTTGCTTCTTCAGCAGCAGATCCAGCAGCGATGCAGTTCTATGCACCATTTGCAGGAGCAGCGATCGGAGAGTTTTTTAGAGATACAGGTAGACCAGCTCTTATTGTTTATGATGATTTATCTAAGCAAGCAGTTGCCTATAGAGAGGTTTCTCTATTATTGAGAAGACCACCGGGAAGAGAGGCATATCCAGGAGATGTATTTTACTTACACTCTAGATTATTAGAAAGAGCAGCAAAGGTAATCGACAACGATGCCATCGCTCAGGATATGAACGATCTTCCAGAGTCACTAAAGAAATCTGGCCTTGTAAAAGGAGGAGGATCTTTAACTGCACTGCCGATTATCGAGACTCAAGCAGGAGATGTATCTGCATATATTCCGACCAACGTAATTTCTATTACAGATGGTCAGATATTCCTAGAGTCTAACCTGTTTAACGCAGGAGTAAGACCAGCGATTAACGTAGGTATCTCAGTATCTAGAGTAGGAGGTTCTGCACAGATAAAATCTATGAAAAAAGTATCTGGTACGCTTAAGCTAGACCAGGCACAGTATAGAGAGTTAGAGGCTTTCGCCAAATTTGGATCTGATCTAGATGCGGCGACGATGAATGTAATCGAGAAAGGAAAGAGAAACGTGGAGATTCTAAAGCAGCCTCAGTACACACCATTTAGTGTAGAGAAGCAAGTAGCTATGATCTACCTAGGTACTAAAGGTTTACTAAAAGATGTTCCTGTAAATAAGATCAAAGAGTTTGAAGAAACATTCTTGACTTCTCTAGAACAGAGACATCCAGATGTTTTAGAAACCTTCAAATCGGGAAAACTTACTGATGAAGCAACAGGTACCGTAAAGAGTTTAGCTGCTGAACTTTCAAAGCAATTTGCTTAAAAGCAAATTTGGAAATTTGAAAATGAGATAATTTGAAAATGTTTAAACGTCGTTTTTAGATTAATTCATGAGATCAGATAGACCAAATATCGTTGTTGAGAAGTCAATAACATTATCGTTAAGAGTAATAGATTTTTGCAAGAAGTTGCAGAAAGTAGACAGAAGAATTGCGGATCAATTATTTAGGTCTGTAACTTCTATTGGAGCTAATATACATGAAGCTCAGAATGCTGAAAGTAGAGCGGACTTTATACACAAGCTCAAGATTTCAGCAAAAGAACTAGATGAGTCATTGTATTGGATGAGATTGTGCAAAGAATCGGAGCACTTAATTTTTGATAAGGAGTTGCAAGAAGCATTAAATGAAATGGTGCGTATTTTATCTAAAATCATCGCAACATCTAAGAAGAATAAATAAAAGAGAATTTTCAAATTAAATAATTTCCAAATTCTCAAATTGATATATTATGTCAGGTCAGTTAAAAGAAATACGAGGTAGAATATCATCTGTAAAAAACACACAGAAGATAACTAAGGCGATGAAAATGGTCTCAGCTGCTAAGTTGAGAAAAGCTCAGAATGCTATTGTAGAGATGCGACCTTATGCTGATCGTCTTAATAGAATGTTGAAAAACATACTCAGTAATATTGAAGGAGATGCTTCTAGTTCGTTTGGAGTAGAGAGACCTGTCGAGAATACCTGTCTAGTGATAATTACATCAGATAGAGGATTATGTGGAGCCTTTAATACTAATATTCTAAAAAAGGCAACAGCAACTGCAGAAGGCATTTACGTTAAATCTAAAGATGCTGGAAAACTAACTATTATTCCGATAGGTAAAAAAGCATTTGATTTTGCAACAAGAAAATTTCCTAATGCAACAGTCAAAGGTGACTATGCAGGTTTAAATAATAATCTTGTTTGGGATGAGATTGTGCAGGTGCCTAATGGTCTGATGGAAGATTTTAAAGCAGGAGTTTACGATCACATTACAGTATGTTACAGTAAGTTCAAAAATGCAGCGATGCAAGAAAACTTAGCTGTACAGTATCTTCCGGTAGAAAAAGTCGAGGTAAAAGAAGAAGGAGATGTAAAGGATAAAAAAGCTGATTATCTATTTGAGCCAGACAAGGTTACTCTTCTAGAGAATCTAGTGCCGAGTATCTTACAGACTACTTTTCAGAAGTTCTTATTTGATACAAGAGCAGGAGAGCACGGAGCCAGAATGACTGCCATGGATAAAGCAACAGAAAACGCTGAAGACCTAATGAGCGATCTAAAGATTTTCTACAACAAAGCAAGACAAGAATCCATTACTAAAGAGCTGAGTGAAATCGTAGGTGGAGCTGCAGCCCTGGGAGGATAAGAATTATATCGCTTAAAGATATTTAAAGGTCATCTTGTAAAGCAGGGTGGCCTTTTTTTATGGAATGAGTTCATTGAGCAAATTGCGACTATCTTTGATTCAAGACATTAGTATAAATGCCAGCGAAATTAGAAGAGAAGAAAGTTAAGATGTATTCAGAAAAAGAGGAAAGGCTCAACATCAAATCTCATGCACTAGGAATTTTTCTAAGTACTATTGCCTCTATTCTTTTATTAGTCAAAGGCATCACTTCTGAGAGTTTAATTGAAGCCATAAGCTTTGTGGTATTTGGATTAAGTATGATTGTTTTATATACAGCTTCTACCTTGTATCATAGTGCTAGGAATTTTTCCAGAAGGAAGAGACTCAGGGTTTTTGATCATGCTTCCATTTATGTTTTAATAGCAGGTACTTACACACCGTTTACCTTACTTGTCATTGCTCCACAATCAGGGTATTGGTTGTTTTATGCGATTTGGGCAGTAGCTATTTTTGGGATTGTATTGAAGATATTTTATACAGGTAGATTTGACATCCTATCTACGATTCTGTATGTAATTATGGGTTGGTTTGCCGTTTTTGAATGGAATACATTAATGGAACATTTGCCTTCGGGTAGCTGGTATTTGTTAATTGGAGGAGGAATAGTTTATACTCTTGGAGCTATATTGTATTCGATAAAGCTCATTCCGTATAATCACTTTATATTTCACTTGTGTGTATTAGTAGGAACTATTTGTCATTTTTCATCTGTGTACTTGTATTTGTAAAAGGAGTTCATGGGGTAATGATTGTCATACCCTTATCTATTAATCTTTCATCGCATTAAGTAACATCGGTTTCCTCCTCGCTGCAATCTCATATTTCTCTTGATTGGTCAAAGTAACATAGCCAGTCCGTCCTTTATCAATCTGAGTTATTTTCTTAACATTAATAATATGCGATCGGTGGATTCTCTTAAATATTTTTTCATCGAGGAGGTCTTCGTAGAATTTTAAGGTTTTGCTGCAATAGACTTTTTCGCCATCATCAGTTTGGATACATACAAAGTTTGAGTCCGCTACAAGTGCTATAATTTTATTCAATTCTACTTTTACAAAATTATCAAAACCGTCAATTAAAATTTCTTCTACCTTTTTAGTAGGAGTCTTTACCTGCTCTTGTAGAAATGATATTCTCATTTCCTTGTTTTCTTTTTGAACCTTAGCTCTGTCGGTAGCGTCTATTAGTTCTTCGATATTAAACGGTTTGAGTAGATAGTCTATGGCTGAATATCTAAATGCTTTTACAGCATAGTTTTCAAATGCAGTAATAAAAATTACGTTTATATTTTTATCATCTATTTTTTCTAGAATGTCAAATCCACTGCCATCTGGAAGTTCTATATCGAGATAAACTATGTCAGGATTAGTTGTATTTATTAAATGGATTCCGGCCTTTACATTCTCCGCTTTACCGATAATGGTAACGCCTTCCACAAATTTTTGTAAGGCATTTTCCAAAAATATCTGGTTGTTTACTTCATCTTCTATTATTACTACTCTCATTAAATTATATTCAAGGCTTCTTTTCAATAATGGGTATTTGTAATTCGGCGGTGGTTCCTTTTCCTTCCTTGTTATCGTAAATCTTAAAATGCGATTCTATTTCTGAGTAATCTATATTAAGCAGTTTTATACGGTCCTCTATTAATTTTAAACCAAATGAATCTCTTTCTTTTTTTGGGTCTGTATCTATACCTGAGCCATTGTCGATAACTTGAATCAGAAGAGCAGAGTTATCACTTACTTTTTTAATTGATATTAAGAGCAGTCCATCCTCAGCATCATTAAAGGCATGTTTTAATACATTTTCTATAGCCGGCTGGAATAATAAAGGGGGAAGAAAGATTTTTTCTTCAATAATTTCATCCTCCACATCTATTTTAAAGTCGAACTTATCAGGGAATCTTAAAAATTCAAGTTCGATATATGATTTTAGAAAATCCAATTCGCTACTAAGTCTGACGTATTTATTTTTCATTAGATTGAGACTCGTACGCATAAGCTTTCCGAAGCTAGATACATTTCCTACTGCTTGTCTAATGTCGTTGTTGACAATAGAGCTTTGGATAGAATTCAGTATGTTGAAAATAAAGTGAGGATTGAACTGATTTCTAAATGTGGTAAGTTCTGCTATTTCAGTTTGTAGTTTGGCCTCTTCAATGGACTTGGTAAGATTCTCTTCTTCTCTTATTTTTCTAATACGTCTTCTATAGAATAGATAGAGTATGCCACCAATAATGAGTGTCATAATAAGTCTAAACCACCAGGTTTGAGAAAAATGATTTTTAATGGTAAATTTTAACTCTTTGGTTTCTGACCAGATACCGTACTTATTTTTGGCCTTTAGTTTAAACGTATAAGTAGCTGATGGAAGATTTGTAATCCTTAATTCGGTTTGATCTGTTTTTATCCAGTTATTCTGATCTCCGTCTTTAGTAATGGCATATGAATAATAATCATCTTCAGGCTTACGGTAAGAAACACTACGATAGCTAAATAAAATATTATTTTGATTATAATCAAAGACGTCTCCAGATTTAATGGATAGGCTATCCTTTTCAATTATAGCCTTGTCCAGAATAACCTTAGGTTGATAGTTGGAGACTGGATTGTAATCTGTATTAAAATTTACGAGTCCTTCGCTACTACCTATCCATAGTTTATCATCCCAGTATTTTAAAGCATTAATAAAATTTGTAGGAAGGCCGTCAGTGTTATTAAAATTATTAACTAAAGAAATTTCAGGTACTTGATTTGTATAGTTTATTGCAAGTTTATCGAGTCCTTTGTTTGTTCCTACCCACAGAGTAGAATCATTTTCAAATTCTATTGCCTGTACTATTTCACTATTAAGTCCATCTTTACTGCTAACCTGAATAATATCCAGATCCTCATTCATCCATAATAAACCGTTACCTAGAGTGGCAATCCATTTATTATTATACTTATCTATAATTAGATCTTGAATTCTAACCTCAAGTAATTTATCATTGTCCACAATTTTTCTAATTTCTTCATATTTGTTATCGACAGGAGAATAGAGTCCATCAAGAGTTGCAAAGAATAACTGTTCGTTATGGTCTTCTTTAATCAGGGATATTCCTGAGGTGATTTCATATGTACATGTAGGACATATGGGCTCCAAAATATTAGAAAAGACGAATTTTTCGTTTTGGATTACACTCATCCCTCTCATTGTAATGATTTTATCACCATTTTTTCGATTAAAGCCGATGTTGTATCTATATCCTACATTGTACTCATGTTTTTTAGAGGATAAGTTACCTGCTTCGTTTTCTTCTAAAGTAATTACACCACTTACGTTAAGCGATTTTTCATTTATTGAAAATCTTCGGAGGCCATGACTTATTTTTGTTTGGAAGTTTATTGAGTCACTATTTTTCGCCAGAGAGTAGATGTTTTGATTAGAAGATCCAATAATCAAATTATTTTCTAAAGCTTCAAGATTTATGATTTCATTTTTGAAGGTTAAGTTGGAATCAAATTCAAAAGAAGGAATAAAATATACTCCATCATTTAATGTGCTAGCCCAGTAATTCCTTTCTCTATCCTGGACTATTGAGGTAAATTCTTTTTCTTTAAAATAGGTTTTATATTTCTTGTTGGAATTTGAATTATACACCAGAAGACCTTTAGAGGAACAGATGATTATATTATTATCGTAATCGAAGTAGATATCGTTTAAACCATGAGGAGTCTCCAAAAATGTTTCAAGTTTATTTTTCTCTAATGAAAAAATATGGGAATTAGTATTTCCTGTATGTCCTTTAAAAGCTAAAGTACGGTAGTGATTGTTATTAACTATAAATAATTTGGAATCTTCTTTAACTCTCTGGTCGAGAATTGCGAGTTTTAATAATTTAAAATAATAGAAATCTAATGAAGGATCATTGTGCTGATATAAATCAAGGTTATATTTTTTTAAATTGCCAACTATCTGATCCTCAACTTGTACAACTTTTAAATTTCCATTTTTATCAATTCTGATATGTGAATCGAGACTTCGCTTATCTTCAAAATTTTCAGCGACGATAGTGACTGAATTATTTTCATGGACATTTAAATTTAACGCCCAGTTATAATTTAACTCCTTTCTCAGTACCTCATTATACGCATAAGAATGAAAATTACCGTCCTCATAATAACTCAGTGAGCCATCATAACCAGTAAACCACAATCGATTGTAATCATCAGGAATAATTTTAAAATTAGTATTGTAGGCAAGTCCATCCTTTGTAGTAAAGGTTTTAATCTTATAACCATCATAAATACTTACTCCTCTATCTGAGGTTATCCAGATCTGATTTAGGCTATCGACATATATATCATGAACCTCATTACTAGGAAGTCCATCCTTAATATTTAGTATTTGATGATAGGGATTTTGGGTAAACCCAATTACACTTAATAGAAGAAAATAAGAAAGAAAATATGCTCTACACACTCGATAACTACTATTATTACCTGTAAAACTACATTCATTACGATAAAAGTGTCACACTCACCGCTAAAAATGACACGTTCACCAATAAATGTTAGAATTAGTTGAACTACTATTTAGTGAATCTTAGGTTTATATATCCTTAATGGTGGATCATTCTTAATTAGCTTACCGTAGTAATTCTATAGTTAAAACTGGTTCAGGATTTCCATAATTACTAGCCCAGAACTTTGAGCAACTAGTGATTATTTTAAACACGCAAATAAGGTAACTTTTCAATGATAAATTGAAAATAGAGACAACCCTAGACTTATTTTTGGGAAGTTACCTACGCGGGTTTTCAAACTAAAAATTGTACATACCTTTATCCTTAATGCAAAAGGATATCTCACGTAAAATTGTCCATATAGATATGGATGCCTTCTACGCTTCTGTAGAACAAAGAGATAACCCAGACCTTAAAGGGAAACCTATCGCAGTAGGAGGAGGAGCAAATCGCGGAGTAACCACCACGGCAAGTTATGAGGCTAGAAAATATGGAGTCCGATCAGCCATGCCTGGCTGGAAGGCAAAACAACTCTGCCCTCAGCTTATTTTTGTCCCGCCACGTTTTGCAGCTTATAAAGAAGTGTCTACTCAGATTAGATCTATTTTTTCAGAATACACAGACCTCATCGAACCCTTGTCTCTAGATGAAGCCTTCCTAGATGTTACTGATAATAAAAAACAAATTCCTTATGGAATGGAAGTGGCTCAGGAGATTATGGATCGAGTAAAAGAAGAGACACAACTGACCTGCTCTGCAGGAGTTTCCTATTGTAAGTTCTTAGCAAAAATCGCTTCTGATGTAAAAAAGCCCAATGGACTGACAGTTATCACTCCTAAAAGGGCAGAACTTTTTCTAGAAAATTTAGAGATTGGAAAATTTTTTGGAGTAGGAAAAGTAACCGCTGCAAAGATGGAGCATCATGGAATACTCAAAGGTTCAGATTTAAAAAAGTATAGTCAACTGGAGCTGGCTCAGAAATTTGGAAAGATGGGAATACATTTTTATCATATCGTAAGAGGTATAGATAATCGTCCTGTAAATCCACATCGTGTACGTAAGTCTCTAGCAATAGAAAGAACACTAGAAAATGACCTAGAAGAGATTGAAGAAATAGAATCTATACTAATAGGAATAGCAGATAAGTTTTATGAGCGACTGGTAAGAGCTGATAATTTCGGGCGGACGATTACTTTGAAAATAAAAAAGAGCGATTTTCAATCTATAACACGGAGTATCTCTAAAGACTATTTTATAAAGGATAAAGAAGAAATAAAAAGCTTAGCTATAAATCTACTCGAACAAAATAAAGAGGCTTTTTCTAAAATCAGACTCATAGGTCTTACTGCAACTAATCTAGAAAAGGAGCTCGTGGACATCGTTGATTTACAATTGAGTTTTGACTGGGAGGAGTAAGTTATTTCTATTTATAAGTATTTACAAAAGTATCCTTAACTCTTTGTGAAAGGAAAAAATATGTACCCCAGATAAGTAGACCTGTAAGTGCAGATCTTTGCTCTATTATAATTTCTGATATCGTAACTGGAAAAAGTTCTGAGGAAAAAGCATTCCAGACCAGAAAATCTAAGGCAGGGTAGACAAGAATAAATATGTAAAAAGCAATCATCAGATTAGGAAGAGAAATCCTTTTCTTTATAAAAAGAATAAATAAGAAAATGGGGAATACAATTACTAGAGCATTAAGCATCAGAGTGAGAGTATAGTAAGCATAACTTCCTATATATTTCCATCCATCCATTTCCTCAAATACTAGGTAAATACTCTTGTCGAGAAGTTCAGAATTAAAAATATCATAGGTATTATAAATGGGACTTAAAACTAATCCGATTAAAGGCAAAATCATCCAGCCACCGATTTCCAGATTTTTTTCTGATAGACTAGGTGGGTTATAATCTTCATATAAGTAGAAGCAAAAAAAGAAACTTAGAAATACACCTATCAGACTCATACTGGCAGAATACGTACTTATTCCAGAGCTTGTATCATAACGGGTGTCATAAGTAGCTATAAAGGAGAGATCTCCTTTTAATTTTTCTAAATCTTTCTGGAAAGATTTGTAGTCTTTGGCTTCGACCCATTTATCCTTTACTTCGTAATAATAATTTGTAAAAATCTTCTTACCACTTCTGGATACAGAACTAGTATAAGTAAAATACTTATTGTTTATAGATTTTCTGTCGGAGCCTACATTCCATTCTTCTGGCATTTCTACAATAGTCTTCTGGCTGAAGATGTATGGATTGTCTAAATAGTAAGGCATAGTCCGATCTGCTGAAGTCGGATAATTTGTATCAGAATTAAGAACCATTGGATATAGTTCAAACTGGATGATATTAGAATCTTCTTGTTCTGTCCAGAATTCGGGTATTAGGTACTCTTCTGTAACTACTATCTTATTACTATCTAAGTCTGATGACTCCTCGATTTTAATTTCGTTTTTTGATTCTATAGAAGGGTAGAGTTCGCTATAATAATTAAGATAATTTTTGGACAGCTCTGTCAGGGGAGTTTGTGCTAGAGAAGATCTAATTCTATCTGCATTTGTTCCTTTATAGACTGTGCTGATAGTCAAACTTCCAGATCCTCCTAGACTATCGGTCTTATAAGTTTCTGTAATATTTATTTGTCCTTTTTCCTGTTGAGGAATTTTAATAAGTTCTCTCGTTCCTTTTTTAATTTGTAGACCATAACTGTAATCTGGGAAAGTTCTGTTTTTAAAAGAGCCTTCTTGTGTAGACATTGTAGGATCTACAAAATAGTCCTTACCCTCATGTACAAATTGTACAACACAGTGATCGAAAGCAGTACCAGTCGGCAACCAATTTATTATATCAGGTCCATAAGTAGAATTTACAAGAAGTGGGTAAGCCTCTACATTGTAATGTCTGAGTGCAGATACAAGTAATAGTGATTTGTCCTTACAGTCTCCATAACGGTTTCTATACACTTCTGATGGACTGTGTGGCATATAAGCACCTATTCCTGATTCTAAACCTAAGTATCTGACTTCTTTTTGAATGAGATCAATACAGGCAGTTATTTTATCATCTTTAAATGCACTCGATTCTATATCCTCAATCAGTGCTTTTGGAATTTTCTGATCCTCATATAATGGAACAGCCCAGTTGACAACTTCATTCCAATTTCTATAAGAACTTATCGCTACACTTTTTTGAACGTCATACCAGCCAGGCACATTATTGTCGTACTCTGCTGAGTTTATTGCTTCTACATCCCATGTGTACATTTTCATGCCTTGATAGATTCCTTCGATAGCTCGGACAGCAGAGTTGTAGTATTTAAAATATAAGTTTTGATCTTGTGGGGTAAGAAGTCGAGTATATATTCGGGTAATAGGAACACCGAAGTCTTGATAAAACTGCTGACTATAATGTCCTTCCTTTATTGGATTAAAGCCCTTTATGGTAAAGGAATATTGTATAATATCATCCTCTCTAACATCTTTAAGATTAACCAGTGCGGTTAGACTTCCATCATAAAGAGCACGATCCATATCAGTTTCTCTCTGGATGGTTTTTATCTCTGACTGCTTTAATCTACTTTCTGATTTTCCGTCTCTGATAATATTTATAGCATGAAAACTAATCCGCTGATAAGAAGGGTCATAGTTTATAGATATATCTGAATGTTCCTGAACACCTTCTGCATTAAACAATTTTATAGCGTACTGCCTGAATCCTTCTTCGGTCTTAATGTTATCCTGCTTGTCTATAAGTAAGTACTGTGCTGAGCCAGATTCTGGCAGTAAAGTGTCTGAAGAAAATGATACTGGAGTTACCCATGAAGGGACATTGTTTATGATAACTTTCTGTCCCGTTCCGATTATGGGAATAAAGAATATTATGATGGAGAGAAAGTTGAGCTTCATGTTCTAGTTATGACATGTAATAATATCTTTTATTTATTAAACTACCTAGTCATTTCGACATTCTTAGATTTTTGGCTCTAGCCAAAAACCACTGTCTTATTTTTATACGCGAGTACATTATAATTTATATGCAACCAGACGGCTTTGGCCAAAACTACTTTTTCTATATCTTTTCCTTTCCGTTTTAGGTCAGCTAGAGAATCTCTGTGACTAATCGGTACGACGTTCTGAGAGATAATAGGTCCTGCGTCTAGCTCAGCAGTTACATAATGACCTGTGGCTCCCATAAATTTTACTCCTCGCTGATAAGCAGCTTTGTAAGGATTAGCTCCAGCAAAAGCGGGTAGGCTAGAGTGATGGATGTTTATAATCCGATCAGGATAGTGTTTTATAAAATCATCGCTGAGAACCTGCATGTATCTTGCAAGGACTACTACATCTATCTTATATTCTTTAAGTAACCTTAATTCTTCTTTTTCTTGGGCAGCTTTATTTTCTTTCGTAATAGGAATGTGATAATAAGGTATGCCTAACCGTTCTGCTACTGGTCTAAATTTTTCATGATTACTGATAATTAAGGGGATTTCTATTTTCCACTCTCCAGAGTCATATCTAGAGAGGATGTCATAGAAACAGTGGGCATACTTAGAAACAAAAACGGCTACTCTAGGAATAGTATCAGAAAATTCTAGTTTCCAAGTCATGTCATATTTCTTAGCGATGAGGGTTTCAAAAAACTCACCGATTTTGTTTCTGGGGATATTGAAGTCATCCAGAGCCCATTCTACTCGCATATAGAAATGGTTTTCTTGGTGATCTATGTGCTGATTTAACCTTATGATATGAGCATTATTATCACGTAGAAAGTCAGTAACACTCGCTAGTGTGCCTTTTTTTTCCTTGCAATGTATAAGCAGTATGGCTGTATCTTTTTTATTCATATAAAGATTAAATGATATGTGTATAGGGGTAGCTTAGAGATTCATGTGTCTTATAAATGTCTTTTCATGAATACTGGTTTTTTAAAAAGGTACGTCTCTCAGATGTACCTTTTTTATTTTTTCATCAGTTTATATGCTTTTCCATTTACCATAAGAAAATATAAACCTGCATTTAAGTGCGATATATCTAAGTCTACCGTTCCTCTTTGATTTAAATTTATTATTCTCTTTCCATCTATAGTAATCAGACTTATATCATTAGAGTCAAAACTTTCTACCCATATGGTTAGTAGTTCGTCTACAGGATTTGTGTATTTGATTTCTGAAACTATAGGAGTATCAGTACTGCTAAGCATACAATCTACATCATTGGGATTCAATTCTATAGGAATTCCAGTACTTAGTTCTTTATCCTGAAATCTAATATCATCCGCTGGATATTTAATGATTTTAAAGACGGCATTGTTTCCAGGATTAGTGCCCTGATTAACTGGACCGTTGGCTACTACAGGACTTATATATTCCCAGATGATATTTCCGGTAAAATCTATTTCAAAGAAACGGCCGTTTTCTCCCTCATTTATGATAGTGTTTTGGTTAAGTAATCTCTGTACAGAGGAGATACGTGAGGAATAAAAACTAGTGGGTGGATCTCCTTCATATTCCCAAAACAACTGAGCAGGTAGAAACTTACCATCTGCCATAGAATAGTTATTGTCTTGATCTAAGATGGGATCTATTTCTACAGCAGCAGAAGAAAGTATACCACTAGGAAGCCCGAAACCATTATTAAAAATGGTAATGTTTCTACTAGAAGATCCTGGAGTATTTATCCACCGAGCATTATGCTGTCCGAATAATTTCTGATCCTGAACAGTTCCTTGATCGTAGTTAAAAGGATTACCCCATCTAAATAAGTAGTCTCCACCTTTACCTGAGTTGCCGCCAGTATGGCCAGCAGCCTCCTCAGTGGTAGTACTATGATCTATAATATAAATCTCATTCATGTTTCTACTACTAAATAGAATCTGATCAAGATCGACATTATAATCTATAGAATTGTAATGCAACCAATCTCTATCATTAAGTGGCCCTTTATTTATATCTAAGAGCTGAGGATTATCAGCTACTACACCGAAATTTTCTAATGCTGGATCTACATCCTGTATAAGATGATCAAAAGCCCTCCATTTCCATACTATGTCAAAATCATCAGTACCCACTGGGCTGATTTCTAATATAGTTTCTGTCCATAATCCAGTCGCTGGCATAGTAGTTCTTCCTTTGGCCATAGCCTCTTCATCAGAAACTAGTTCCCAAGCCATCATAAGAATGTTTCCATTGGACAAAGCAAATATGTCATGGTGTGATAGGAAATCTTGAGAAGAATAGGTAGCACTCCACACCAGGTCATTATCCCAAGTGTATTGCTCTAACAATCCAGCTCCACCACCTGCATTAAAAGGTGTGTTACCGACTCTGGATAATTTGAGTAAATCTCCGTTTTCTAGAAGATAAGAAGGACCGCTACCGTTGTTACTTACTTCCCAGGATTGTGCGACATATCCACAGTTGTCTATAAGATATACGACATCAGAAACAGTAGAAAACAAAGTAAATCCATCAGACTCTGCACCAGTGCTAAACTGGAGCCCTACAGTCTGCTGCTGGCTATAACCAGTAGCAACTAAAAAACTTAGAATTAGGAGGGTAGAGTATTTTTTCATACCCCTAAAATATTCTAATTATGACAAAAGCTGTATCTGATCTTCAGTAATATGTATAGTTCTTTCCGCTACAGCTCTAGTTCCTATGTCCGCACTACTATTTTCTAGCTTTAAGACTCCTCTAGGACATACTGCAGAACAGATTCCACAACCTACACATGATGATCTTACGATATCCTGACCCTTCTGAGCATATGCACGTACATCGATTCCCATCTCACAGTAGGTAGAACAGTTTCCACAGGATATACACTGACCACCATTAGTGGTAATTCTAAATCTACTTTGGAACTTCTGTACCAGACCTAGGTAAGCTGCGAGTGGACATCCAAACCTACACCAGACTCTGTTACCCATAAGCGGATAAAAACCTGTACCTACAACTCCAGAAAATCCTGCACCGATTATAAATCCGTACCACTTTTTAACTGGTTCTAACTCTAGACCTAGTATAGTATTTCTACCGGTAAAATAATGCATCAATACCATGGCCGTCATGATAATAGCCATAGCCAAAACTCCATGTATTATATACCGCTCATATTTCCATGCTCTCAGACTCTTATCCGATAATTGTCTAAATGGATCACCCATCGTTTCTGCTAATCCTCCACATCCACATACCCAGCTACAGTACCATCTTTTTCCGAAGAAATAAGTAATAAGTGGGATTCCTATGATAATGAGCATTATTCCCCAGACTAGCATAAAGATTCCTAGTCCTCCACTATTCATTAAGTTGTCAATGTTGTACTTAAAGAAAAAATCATAATCTAATGGCCATATATTTTTAAAATCATACCATGGCTGATTTAATCTCACGAGGATTTCTGGTATTAAAAATGCAAATGCTGTTTGAAAGAACATCACTGATAAAGTCCTGATTTTCTGGTATTTATTATGCTGATACTTAGTCATCATACGTATACCCATGACACATACGATTATAGAATACATGAGTCCATATAAAAACCATTGGCTCGCAGCTCCTCCACTCAGTGACTCACTTATAGGACTTACCATAGTAATCCAGTTATTTATATAAGCTGGAGCCCAATACAGAAGTATATAAAATCCCACTAAATAAATACCCGCAATAATTCCTAACCATCCAGTATTTATAGGACTAGAATTTTTGGCAGGTTTACGATCTTTTGTAGGAGGTTTAAAAAATACGAGTGCACTTATGACTGCCATAAGTACTAGTGTGGCTAATGGCCAAAAATGATCTTGCATTTTAAAAAATCCCAAAACCAAAACTCCTATGATAGTAGGAATCAGAAAGATCATTTTCTGATTATATTTTAATCCACGAGTAAGTGAGTCATGATATATACCATCGTTCTTTATGCCTGGTAGGGCTTTAAACTTTGGCAGTATAAATAAAAGTCCACCTAGAATTGCTAGTCCGAATGTCAATAAGAAAAACAACCACGGATTTTCCTGAACCGGTCCGCCTGCTGAGGCTTTTACAACTGAGTCTAAATATTCTGAATTTTTCCAATAACCGAGTTTATAATCCCACTCTCCGACTCCCTCTGGCAGTCCCTTGGCTGCTTGCTCATCTAGCTTAGTAGCTGCAGTTTTAATTGCCTTACTCAGTTTAGGTATAAATGCAACATTACTAGTTGGCTCATTTACAATGCCTAGATCACTAGCTGCTTCTAAAATAGCTTCCTTATGATAGCTATTATCGATTCCTATGTTCTCTGGAGTCAACTTCTGATGCCCGATTCCGAGCATGTACGTAAATATTAGTAATGCTACTATAAATAACCCCGCTCCTATATTTTGTATCGTTTTCATGGAAATTATCTTTTTAGAAATGATAGGACTCTTGTCAAGCTCCTCTTTGATTTAAGACTGATATTTGTTCCATTAATTTTATTATAGGAATTCACAATATTGGATTCATATTCGGCATAAAACTCTGGATCAAAATTGGCAAGAGATAAATTTTTAAGAACCTGTTCTACGTGCGTTTTTTCTTTTATCCATTTTTCACAGACCTCATGTCTGAAGCGGATCCCCATTAGGTTAAATCCTTTGATCTCATTAGACGCAGTATCATAGTTTATTCTTACAGATTTATCTCCATCAGAATGCTCCCAGTAAAGAGTGGTGTGCTCCTCAGGTAACTGACTTCTTACATCGCCATAAACTTGATATTCGATATCCAGAAATTTTGCTGAGTTAAACCAAATGCCAGGATCATAGGCTATAGATTTTCCATATATATTATAAGCCACTGTTTCTCCCATCATTCGGCCAGTATACCAGATGGCTTCTATACCTCTTCTTCCTGGATTAGGAGTCGATAGTTCTGCACAGTCGCCTATTGCATAGACATCTTTTATATTAGTTTCTAGATTGTTATTCACTAGAATCCCTCTATTGGTTTCTAAACCAGTTTCTTTTAACCATTTAATATTAGGGCTAACTCCTGCGGTAAGTCCGACATAGCCACAATCGATTTTTTCGCTATTTTCCTTTATTACCACTGCACAAGCCTTTCCATTACCATCGTCTACAATCTCCCCTAGATTTACTCCTAGTCGGAGATCTATGTGGTGGGCTCTTATATGTCTGGATATCATCTGTGATTCTTCTGGTGGCATTACATTTATCCAGTAAGATGGTTCTCTTACCAGCATAGTAACGTCTATGTTTCTAGTTTTAAACATTTCTGCCATTTCTAGTCCTATAAGTCCACCTCCCACTACTACAGCTCGTTCTAAATTCTCGCTGTATTTTTCCATGTTTTCTAGATCTTGATAATGATATAAACCACCTACACCATTTAGATCCTGACCTGGCCAACCAAATTTATTGGGAGTAGAACCAAGTGCAAACACTAGTTTATCATAAGATATCGATTTTCCAGAACGAGTATTGAGTTGCTTTTCAGCAAATGAAATTCCATCTATATGCTCATTTACTAGCTCTATTCTGTTCTTCTCCCAGAACCAGTCCTCATAAGGTTTAGTGTCCTCATATCTCATATGGCCCATATAGATGTACATTAGAGCAGTACGAGAAAAGAAGTGATCCGTCTCAGAGGAGACAACTTTGATTTTGTAATCGCCTAGTTTTCTTAACCAGCGAGCTGTAGTTATTCCACTAATTCCATTACCGATTATGACGATTTCCATATTTCCATGATGTATTTGTAATTAATAGCCAATATACAGCAATACCTGAAATACTTTAAAAAGAATTTTTTTCTAGAATTGTTAATTTATTTTGCCCTAAGTCACAGGAATGATATAATATGACTATTTTAAGGGTTTTTTAAAACCTTTTTTGAATTTTCAAACAATAAATAAACTATGAAAAAATATTTACTATCCTTATTAGTTTGTGGTTTTGCAGTTGCGATGACTGCACAGACACAATATTATGGAGAAACCTTTGAAGATGGAGCTGCTTCAGGGTGGACTTTAGAAGATCAATGGGCATTTGGTGATAATGCTTCTTTATCTAGTCTTTATCTTAACTATGGAGGTAATCCTACAAATTTTGCTGCCTTTAATGATGATGGTGCTGGAGGTATGCATGTTGGAGGTGGAAGGATTGTTTCTCCCTCTATAGATTTAACTGGTGTAGCGGCTCCCCTTATCTTAGAGGCCAATGTATTTTTTTCTGATGCAGATTTCCAAGGAGCAAATGAAACCTTTGTTCTTAGAGTTTCTGTAGATAACGGAACTACATGGGATGTAGTTGAAGATTATGGGAATGAAGCATGGACAAGAAAAATTTATGATTTTGACCAGTATGCTGGTGAAACCATAATTCTTGCATTTGAATATACTGACGGGAATGCTTGGAATTTTGGTGCTGCAATCGACGACATCGGAATTAGCGATGACCTTGTTTTCACACCTTTAAGAAGTTATGATGTATCGTTAAGAGGAGGCTCTATTTTTGATGGAGTACAACCTAATATAGATTATACTGTACAAGGTCTATTTGTAAATGATGCTACCGCTTTGGAACCAGTAATGGTTACCTCTTTTGAGGTGGAAGTAGCAAATCAAACTTCGGCAAATACTTATACGTTTGACAATGTAAATATAGCTCCAGGAGCGTTTATGAATTTTGATATTCCTGAAAGTGTAAATACAGGCGATGTAGATAATTCTTATACCATAACTGTAGTAGGAATAAACGGAGAATCAATGGCTGATCATTCTGGTGTTTCTTTCGGGCAAAACTTAAATTTTGCTCCTATTAATAATCTTAATCCAGATCATGGTGTTCTTGTTGAAGAAGCTACAGGAGCATGGTGTCCATGGTGTCCTAGAGGAACCGTTTTTCTAGCAGAAATGTCTAAAAGATTCCCTGATAACTTTGTAGGTGTTGCTGTTCATAATGCTGATATTTTAACTGTACCAGCTTATGATGGAGGTTTAACCTCTTTTCCAGGGTTTACTGGATTTCCAGGAGTGATATTTAATAGATCTACGTTTATGGATCCTTCTGAAATTGTCAACCCTACTATTGCTTTGGCAACAACTACTCCTGTTGCAACTCTAGAATTAGGCGGAGAAGATAATGGAGGAGTCTTAAGTACATCTGCAAAAGTTACCTTCAATCAAGAAATAACTGCAAACCATAATATTGTGATTGTTCTTACTGAAGACGGTTTATCCAGTCCTGCTGCTACTTGGAATCAGGCAAACAACTATACAGGAGGAGCTGCTGGTCCGATGGGTGGTTGGGAATATATGGTAGCTGATGTACCATCTGATATTTTTCCATATGATCATGTAGGAAGAGCTTTAATAGGAGGTTTTGATGGAGTAAATGAAGTAATAGGTGAGTATACTGTAGGTTCTAGTCCTAGCGTATTTATGCCGGACTTTACTGTTCCACCTACCTGGAATACAGACAATATGCATATTGTAGGAATTCTTACAGATAATGTTACGGGTAGAGTTGTAAACGCAATCTCTAGAAAATATAGTGAAGTGGTGGCTGCAGGAAATGTATCTAGCACAGAAGAAATTCTAGATGCTGACTTTATACAAGTTTATCCTAATCCTGCAGATGACATAGCTCAAATAGCAATCAGCCTTGAAAACTCGTCAAGAGTTACAGCTAATCTATTGGATAATCTAGGTAGAAGAGTTTCTACTCAGAATTTTGGAGACATCCAGGGGAATAATACACTGAGACTAGATGTAAGCGAGCTTGTAACTGGTTCTTATATTCTTCAACTAAGAGTTGATGATAAATTAGTTATTAGAAAGCTTAACGTTAGATAAGTAACCTTAATAAACTAAAATATAGAGGGGAGTATTATGTAATGCTCCCCTTTTTTGTTGCCTAGAGGGCAAAATGAGCAAATATTGTCTGTATCTAACAATATTTTAACCCGAGTTACATAGTAATTCCTTCGGAATCTCTTTATATTTAGGGTTCAAACAGGTTTTCGTATGATGAAAAAATTACAATTTCTCTTTTTCTTCCTTTTTATTGGACTATCCACTGGGTTAAATGCTCAGTCTATGGAAAGTGATCCTGCAGAACCTACTGTAACTGCAGAAGCATGCTTTGAAAATATTATCAGAGTAGATTATGATATGACTAATACTTCTGGAGGCGATTTAAACTTTTTATGGAGGGTGGATCGTATTGATGTTCCTGAAGAGTGGGAATTACAAGTATGTGATTTAGTTACCTGTTATATTTTTGGATTAGAAGCAGCTCCTGTAGATAGACCTAATACTTTGCTTGCAGGTGTTACTACAAGTCAAATGAATTTTAAAGTAATTACTAACAATGTTCCAGGTATTGGAGATTTTGATTTAGTATTTTTTAATGAAACTGACGAAAACGATGTTTTCATAAACTTACCTATAGTAGTTAATGCAACAGCTTGTACTTCTGCTACTCACGATCCAGCAGTGGTAGACGCTCTTTCTATATACCCTAATCCAGCTGGAGACTTTTTTAAAGTAAGTAATCCAGAATTAGTAGAAAGATTAAGTGTTTACAACATCGTAGGAAAAGAGGTAAAGACTATGGAGAAAAGTAACTCAGGTTCTTATGACATCGCTGATCTTACTTATGGCATGTATCTAGTAAGAATGTTTGATGAAGATGGAGATATAATTAAAGTCTCTAGACTCAGCAAGAGATAAGATTCTTTTAAACGAAATATAAAAAAGGCTTCATTGGAAACAATGAGGCCTTTTTTTATAAACTCATTAGAAATTGATTCTTCAGATTAAATTTTGGCCAAAGCCAAAAACAACCTAATCCGCAGGATACTCAACTCCATTACGTGGTGTTTCCCAGAGATATATTTTAATATCTATAGCAGGGTCTATCTTCTTGCGTAATAAGCCATGTATTATATATGCAAAGTTTTCAGTAGTAGGGTTTAAACTCTTAAACTCTTCAGTGTCCAGATTTAGATTCTTATGATCAAAACGTTTCTCTATCTCTTCTTTTATAATATCTTTTAAATCCTTTAAATCCATAAGATATCCGGTTACAGGATTTACCTCTCCAGTGAGCTTAACCTGTAAGTCGTAGTTATGGCCATGGTAATTTGTACTATTACATAGACCAAAAATCTCTTTGTTTTTGTCATCAGACCACTCAGATACATGTAATCTGTGGCAAGCATTAAAATGTGCTTTACGTATTATAGAAACTCTCATATTTTATTAACTGTATAAGAAGACCTCATGTTTTAAGATGGAGGACTTCATTATCTTTGTTACAAAGGTATAACTTGAAGAATATAGAGAGCTTAAAGCAGGAATTATATTCCATGATAAATGGTGGAAGGGTACCTCATGCATCCATATTTGTGGGTAAGATGGGTTACGGAGTGCTAGATGTTGCAATGTCTTTTGCCCAGGCTCTTCTATGTACCGCACTAGATAAAAATAAAATTCCTTGTAATGAGTGTGCTGCCTGTGGTAAAGCATCTAAGATTATCCATCCAGATTTTCACTTTGCTTTTCCAGTTATAAAAAAAGGAGATAAAAAAAGGTCAGACACAACTAGTAAGGACTTCCTAGGAGAGTGGAGAGAACTCTCAGCAGAGACGCTCTACTTCAGTATGGAAGACTGGGCCCGTAAGATCGATGCAGCTAATAAACAGCTAAACATAAATACTACAGAGTGTAACGAGATTATAAAAAAACTCGGTCTGACTGCCTTTGAGGGAGGAAATAAAGTGCTCATCATATACATGGCAGAATTCCTAGCCAAAGAAGGAAATCGTCTTCTTAAGCTCATAGAAGAACCTCCAGAAAATACCTATATCATATTACTAGCTGAGAGACAAGAGGCTCTCTTAAATACCATTCTCTCGAGATGTCAGATATTCTCCGTCGGTCCGATGAGTGATGAGGATATAAGAACTAGACTCGCTGGCCAAATCGATGATCCAGACAGATTAGACTTTATAGTTTTCCTAGCACAGGGTGACCTGCATAAGGCCATGAATCTCGCTCAGGGAGATACCACAGATCTATCTACCGACGTCATTTCCTGGTTGCGGAATGCCTATTTATTTAATAAAAACCCAAAGGCGATTATAGACTGGATAGATGACTTTTCTAAAATGAGCAAAACTGCTCAGAATGCTTATCTGGAGTATATGCTTCATTTTTTAAGAGAGTACCAGTTATCCCTATTTGTACCAGATACGAGGCTGCGACTCTCAGAAGAAGAGAAAAATGCAGCAATGCGGCTTAAAAAGATCATTGACATAGAAAAAGTGGAGAAATTATCCCAAATATGTGATACTTTGTATTACAATTTATCTAGGAACGTAAATTCCAAAATTGAACTTATGAATGCAAGTATAGAAATCAATAATCTATTGCATAAAAAAGTCGTTTTGTCATCATAAATAATACTGATTAAATGGGATGTGGCAGTTGTAGCACAAGTAAAAACGGAGTACCACAGGGATGTGGGAATAAAGGACACTGTACTTCAGGGTCTTGTAATAAAATGAACACCTTTGACTGGCTTACTGATCTCGACATACAAGATCCAATGGCCTTTAAATATGTCGAAGTAAGTTTTAAAAAAGGAAGCAGAAAATCCTTCTATATAAATGATTCTCCTAATCAACACATCACGGGTGACCTAGTAGTCGTAGAAGCACAGGGTGGTTATGATTTAGGTCGTATTTCTCTATCGGGTGAGTTGGTTCGAGCCCAAATGAAGAAAAAAAGAGTCGACTCTTCTGTCGTCGAAGAAAAAATAGTCAGACAGGCAAATTCTAGAGACCTAGAAAAACTGGGCGAGGCGAGATCCTTGGAAAAAGGAACGATGGTAAAAGGTCGAGCGATAGCACGGACACTCGACCTAGATCTGAAGCTAGGTGATGTCATCTATAGAGGAGATAAGAGAAAAGCTACTTTCTATTATACGGCTAATGGCCGAATAGACTTCCGAGAGCTAGTAAGAAACTACGCCAAGGAGTTCAGAGTAAAGGTAGAGATGAAGCAGATCGGAGCGAGACAGGAATCTGCCATCATAGGAGGTCTCGGTGCCTGCGGTCGTGAGTTATGTTGTTCTACCTGGTTATCTGATTTTAAGTCAGTATCTACAGCTGCAGCTAGATATCAGAATATCTCTATAAACCACTCTAAGTTATCTGGCCAGTGTGGTAGACTTAAATGTTGTCTAAACTATGAGCTAGATACCTACATGGATGCTCTAGAAGACTTCCCTAAAAAAGCAGACTATATCCATACCAAAGTCGGAAAGGCTCAGCTCCTAAAAACAGACATCTTTAAAAAGATCATGTACTACGCATATGTGCTAGAGAGAGGTAGATCGCCGATAGTAGCTCTAGACGTAAAACGTGTAAAAGAGATTCTAAAACTTAATGCCAAAGGCAGTAAGCCTGACGAACTGGTATCACGTACAGAGTATCTAGATGTAGAAGAAGAAATCACATTTGCAGCAGATGAGATGAACGAGGTAGTAGAGCTACCATCTATTAAAAAGCGTAGAAACAATAAGAAACGAAACAACAGAAATAGAAACAATCGTAATAAGGCAAATAACAGAGGAGGTAACAAACCTAAAGCCAGTTCTTCAGGAGGAGGTCAAAGTAAAGACGGTAATAGAAACCAAAAGAAAGACGGCAATAAAGGAAAGAGCAATAAAGGCCAAAGTAAAGAGGGAAATAAGGGGCAAAACCGAGAAGGAAACAAAGGGTCTGATTCTAAACCAAAGGTAGAAGGTAAATCTTCTCCTAATAAGAAAAGAAGAAACAATAGAAATCGCAATCGTAAAAACCCCAATAATAAAGCCAATGGCAATAAATCCTCCGATGGCAATAGTAACAATAATAACAAGGGTTCTCAAGAAAAAGGAAATAAGTAATGAATTTTGATTTAGTAGTAATCGGCTCAGGACCTGGTGGTTATGTAGCTGCTATCCGTGCCTCACAGTTGGGTCTTAAAACTGCAATAATAGAAAAGTATAATACACTAGGTGGTACCTGTTTAAATGTAGGATGTATACCATCTAAGGCCTTACTAGATTCTTCTGAGCACTATCATAATGCAACACATACCTTCGACACACATGGTATAAAAGTATCGGGTGTAAAGCTGGATATGAAGCAGATGATAAAGCGTAAAAACGATGTAGTCTCTCAGACCTGCGACGGAGTAAACTATCTTATGAAAAAAAATAAGATAGAGGTATTCCATGGGTTCGGTTCCTTTGTAGATGCTAAGACTATAAAAATCGCTCATGAGGACGGAAAAGAAACTCAGATAAAAGCAGAAAAAGTAATCATCGCCACAGGATCTAAACCCATCACTCCTGCCTCGATGAACTATGACAAAAAGAGAGTCATCACTTCTACAGAAGCTCTAAACATAGATAAACTCCCTAAACGCATGGTCGTAGTAGGTGGAGGAGTAATAGGTCTAGAACTCGGTTCTGTATTTGCCAGACTAGGTACAGAAGTAGAAGTAGTAGAATTCCAAGATAAGTTACTAGGAAGCATGGATAAAGACCTTGCTAAGGAACTCAAGAAATCACTAAAGAAAATAGGAGTTAAATTCCATCTTAAACATATGGTCACCACTGTAAATGCCACTAAAACTGGAGTAACAGTAGGTGTGCAAAAAAGAGACAGCGAGGAAACCTTCGAATTAAAAGCAGACTATTGCTTACTCTCAATCGGACGTAGAGCCTATACAGATAAACTAGGCCTAGAAAACGTGGGGATAGAAGTAGACGATAGAGGCAGAGTAAAGACCAACAATCATTTAGAAACCAATGTGCCAGGTATCTTTGCCATCGGCGACGTAGTAGCAGGAATGATGCTCGCTCATAAAGCGGAGGAAGAAGGAGTCTATGTTGCAGAGTATCTAGCTGGTCAGAAGCCACATATTGATTATAATCTAATCCCTGGTGTAGTATATACTTGGCCAGAAGTAGCGGCAGTAGGAAAGACGGAACCAGAACTTAAAGAAGCAGGCATAGAATATAAGGTAGGGAAGTTCCCTTTTAAAGCCCTGGGAAGAGCCAGAGCCAGTATGGATACGGATGGGTTTGTAAAAGTCCTAGCAGATAAAACAACAGATGAGATTCTAGGGGTACATATGATAGGTGCTAGAGTAGCAGATGTAATTATAGAAGCTGTAGCACTGATGGAATTCAGAGCCTCAGCAGAAGACATGGCCAGAATCTGTCATCCACATCCGACCTATACAGAAGCAGTAAAAGAAGCAGCACTAGCAGCTACAGAGAATAGGCCATTGCATATATAGTTTGAAAGAGTCAAGCTCAAATTTAAGTTCAAATTCAAGTATCAAGCTCAAATTCAAAGTGCTTCTGGGCTCGGGCGATGTATTCAGCCTTTTGTTC
>CAZDWO010000049.1:0-30678 GCA_964509175.1 uncultured Saprospiraceae bacterium | reverse complement strand
AAATCTACGGATTCAAACTGGTGCTCTTGTCCTATTTCAGTATAATTTAATAAATCATGAATTAGATTGCTCATACGATTAGCTGATGAGCTTATAAACTGTAAATAACTTTGTCCAGCTTCGTCTAGTCTATCACCATATTTTTTTTCTAGCAATTGAGCAAAACCGATTATAGTTTTTAAAGGAGATTGTAAATCATGTGAGGCTACGTAATTAAAATGGGCTATAAGCAGGCTTGGTCGACATTGTTTTACTTAATCTCATCGCCTCATCAAAAAGAACCTCAGCACTAAACGGACTAGCTTCCGGAATTTCTTCATAATAAATTACATCCTCATCATGGATATAAATGAGTTTCTTCATGGCTTCTAGTTCCTCGGGGCTACAATCGGCCATATAAGCTCTTTTTTTAAATGGGAAATGATAGCTTTTTTTTTTTCATTAAAAACTTCTTTGCAAGGGCGTTGCAAGAAAAGATATTATTATATTCTGTAATATGTTAAAATTTGACTATCAACATATATAAGATGAGAAGGAGAGATATTTACTTGTCTATCCAGTTTCTGAAATCTGGAGTCTTAGCCGTACTGGTATTTATCGACTCTTGAGAGCCTTGCATCTTTATAGAGAGACGATTTTTAAAATAGGGTTCTATTTTTTCTATAAATTCTATGTTTATAATCTCACTGCGATTTATTCTGAAAAACTTCCCTGGATCTAATTTGGATTCGATATCGCCTAGAGAATAATTTATAATATGTTTTTCATTTTTGTTATCTATTGCAAAACTAAAATCTCCACTAGCCTTAAAACTTACTATGCTTGAGGTTGTGATAAGTTTAATGCCACCTTTTTTCTTTACCGTAAATCTCTGCTTATAAACTTGACTTTCTTTGACTGCATTTATGTCTTTAATTAGTGCAGAGCTTATGTTGCTTTTCGACTCTCCAGAAAATAGGGTTTTGTATTTTTCTATTGCCTCTTTAAATTTATCATCATCATAGGGTTTTAGTAGGTATGCAATACCGTTTGTCTGGAAGGCTTGCAGGACGTACTGATCAAAAGCCGTACAGAATATAATCGGACAGTTTATACTTATGTCTTCGTATATATTAAGAGAGCTGCCATCTAGTAATTCGATATCAGAAAATATCAATTGTACATCATCGTATTTCTGCAGTAATCGCTTTGCTTCATTTATAGATCTTCCCCAACCTTTTATCTCAGCATCTTGCAGGTGCTTTTCTATAAAGCTGATAAGCTTATCATAGGCAGGAATCTCATCTTCAAAGATTAGTACTTTCATTAGTCTATTTGATGGATTAGAGGAAGGGTGACAGTGTATCGATTATCTGTTGTGATTTCTATTTTTTCTTCAGAGAGTAAGGCATATCTGGCTTTTAGATTTGCGAGTCCAGTTTTGTTAGAGGTCTTTACATTTGGCTTAAGCCTAAGGTCATTAGAAATTATCACTTGCTTTTTATCTATAATAATCTCGGTAGTGATCGGCGAGTCGTTGGTACTTAGATTATGCTTTACGACGTTTTCTAGTAAGGTCTGCAAAGCTCCTGGTGGAATAAGCTGATCAGAAATATTTTCTTTTCCCTCTATGTTAAACTGGTAAGCTTTCCCAAATCTCCTTTCTATTAGGTAGATATAGTTTCGAGCAAAACCCATCTCGTCTTCTAGTAAAACGACCTCATCATCCTTTGTACGGATCAGGTATCTATACAGCTGAGATAGTTTTTGCAAGTACTGCTTAGCAATTATAGGATCAGAGTCTATTAATGCATCTACTGTATTTAGATTATTAAATAGAAAATGTGGATCTATCTGCGATTTTAGTAATCTCAATTCGTTTTCCTTTTTTTCTTTTTCTCTTTTTTGAATATATACCTGAGCATCATAGAATTTTTTACCTAGAAAGACACCTATGAGTATTCCTGCGTTCTCGGCAGAGCTTTGGATTCCCCAAAGCCAAAGTTTAAAAGTTTTAAAATATTTTGTCCCAAATGCGATGTGAGTTCCTTCTGACCATCTGTATAGGTATAATTCTATTACACCAGCTACTGCCATTAATAGTCCTGTCCATAGAAAAAGTTGGATAAGCTTGTTCTGAGGGAAGTAGTATGGAAATAGAATAAAGACAATAACGTAAGCAATCAAAAAACTAAAAACCACATATATCACAGTATCTATCAGAGCCTCGTTTAGCTCAGTGGATAAATCATAGGATGCAAGTGTAACCGATATCCCTATGATATAGAATAATATCAATAGGTAGATATCGGTTTTATTTAGTTTGTACCTCATATATACTAGTTACCCTGAGAGGCTCTACGCAGTTCTTCTGAAGCTGAGCCAGTACTTTTGCTTTTTGTTTTTAAATGTTGATTTCCAAATTTATAAGAAAATCTTGCATTTACCACAGGAGCTTGCCATCTAACTGTAAGATCTAAGTCTTGCTGATAATCTACACTCGCATTCCAGAAGCGATTTACAAAGTCTTCTACACCGATACTGATCTTGCCTTTATCGTTTAATATTTTCTTAGAAATTGCAAACTCACTTCCGAATAGGTACTCTGTATTAAAAATACCTTCCTGATTAGAGCCAGTATACCATCCACCGAGTTCTGCATTTATCTCACCAGGTAGTTTAAATTGTGCCTGTAGAAAGAAAGTAGTATTCCATTTAGATCTTTCAAAAATATCATTATTGTAGAATGAGTTAAAAGAAGTACGTGTAATTACTGTTCCTCCATAACCACTAATACCAGGGATAAAGTCTAGCGGAAAAAGTAGGGTAGTGGAGAAACTGGATCTACCATCAAAATTTAAATCTGTTTTAAAAGCCTCTTCTGAGTCTCTTTCTTGTTCTGTGACTTCTACGATAGCATCTGTAGATTCTTTATATTCTACAAATATAAATGGCTGACCATCCATACTCAGTGTAAACTTTGCACTGTGTGTAAGTTCAGGACGTAGGTTTTGGTTTCCTCTCTCATAGGTAAACGGATCTAGATAGTATACAAAGGAGTTAAGAGAAGAGTATCTCGGTCTGTTTATACGGTAACTATATGCGACGGTAGATTTCAGACCTTTTCCGATTTCTCTAGATAAGCTAAAACTCGGGAATAGTTTAGAAATAGGTCTAGTCAGGATAGAGTCTAGCGTAACAGATTCTCCAGTAGATTCTGATTTCTCATATCTCAGTCCGACCGTACCAGACCATGCTCCTGTATTCCAGTTTGCCTTTCCATAGGTAGCATATATTCTTTCATTGAATAGGTAGCGATTACTTTGTAGCGTATTATTTACCCAGCTGTCTTCTTGGAAAAAAGTAGATTGTAAATCGTTGTCTAGATCGGCATTACTATACTTAGCACCAGCTTTTATTTCTAGATTATCATTTATAGGCTTAGTGTAATCTATGGTACTGGCAAATATTTTAGTATCACAAGGTTGTACATATCGTTGCTGGTCTAGGAGACTATTTATCGTATTAGTAGTAGAGAGTATGTTCATAGCGTCTACTTGATAATTTGCCATATTTAGATCTATCTCTAGTTTCTGTCCAGAGGTATCTATCTCATAGATGTAATAAGGATTTAGAGATCTATAGTTCCATCCATTATTTCTAGTGTTGTCTGTGGTGAGTGTATAGTCTGTAGCAGTTTGAGATAGGAGATCTACCTCTGTTACATTAGTGGCGATGCGATTGTTAGAATTATTATAGTACTTAGAGCTTAGACCTAGGCGATGCTTTTCTGTGATATCCCAGTCCATTGTTATATTTCCTCTATAGGTACGAGGTGTCGCTTTATCGATATTTAGTTGGCTATAGGTTCCATCTATTCCATCTCCGATTCCAGATAATCTTCTGGTCAGTTCTATTTCTTCTGCATAAGCATTCTTAGTATATCCAGCTCCTACATTTACATTAAAACTTCCCTGATAGTGACTGAGGTTTATTCCCGAGGTATAATCCCACAGCTCACCTTTACCTACACCCAGCGTTACATTTCCATTGGTGCCGAACAGTGAGTTTTTCTTTAAAATAATATTGATAATCGGACCGCTGCCTGATGCCTCATACTCTGCACCTGGTTGATGTATGATTTCTACTTTTTTGATGTTTTCACCAGGCATGTCTCTCAATAGAGATTGTACATCTAGATACTGAGTGGTTTTTCCATTTAGTAATATGGTAGGAGTTCCTGATCCTGCTAGAGATAGGCGATCGTTTATTACGAGCATTCCAGGTACTTTTTTCATCACATCTAGTAGACTTCCACTGGTGTTTGTGATATTGCCTTCTACATTTACGACTAGTTTGTCTGCTTTTTGCTGCATAAGCGGAAGTTTATCTACGATTTCTACAGTTTCTAGAAGATTCTGATCATCAGCTAGGACGATGTTATTGTAAGAAAGATTAGAGGAGGCTACATTAATATTATCTATCCTCTGCTGCTGATAACCTAGCATAGAGGCGATAAGATAGTAATCTCCTTGCTTGATGTTTTGGAAATTGAAGTTTCCATTATCATCTGTAGATACTCCATCTACTACCGTACTGTCTACATTATTATATAGTGCTACAGTGGCAAAAAATACGCCTTTGCCTTTGGAGTCGAGCACTGTTCCAGTGATGTTTTGTCCGATTAGAAGTTGAGAAATAAAAACTAAAAGTAGGGTGGCTACGAAGTTTAATTTATTCATGATTGTTAATTAAAGTGGTTTATGACTGCAATATCGGAGCAAACAATAGATTTAAAAACAAGAAAAGGATGAACTGGGATAATTTTCCGATGAATGAGAATGGTGTAAATAACTATATGGAGAGGAATCTATCAATTTATTTGAAAGTTAAATAACTGATATTCAGCTGGTTATAATTTAAATGAAAAATAAGTCATATTTACACCAACCATTGTGTCCATATATGCAACGATAGATATATAAGCATACACTATGGAACTAGCTATAAAGCATAAACTAAAACTATTGGACCCTGTAACGAGCATACACACTACCTCCGAACAAAAGCTAATAAAAGAGCTATTAGATGGGAAGAGGACTGCTCAGAAGGAATTGTATCAGAAATATTTTGGACGTATGTCTGCGGTAACCTTAAGGTATACACGGACAAAGGAAGAATCCTACGAGGTACTAAATGATGCCTTTATGAAGGTCTTTCAGAATATCGGACAATTTAAAGGAGATGGAAATCTCGGAGCATGGATTTATAAAATCGTGCTCAATACCACCTACTCTCATGCAAGGAAACATTACAAGATAAAAGAGCGTAATCAAGAGCTCAGACCTGATCATGTAATCACAGAAAATACCGCCCTCTCTAATCTAGGATTAGAGCTCATCTATGATAGAATACAACAACTACCTGATTCTCATCGAATCGTTTTTTCCATGTACGTTTTAGATGGTTTAAAGCATAAAGAAATTGCAGAAAAACTAGACATCTCAGAAGGCACCTCTAAATGGTACCTGTCTACAGCAAGAACCCAATTACAAGAACTTTTAAAACAATCATAATATGAACACAAACAACAAAAATATATTCGATCAAAATCTTAATGATCGACTTTCTTCTGAAGAGTTGCCCTTTGATAATATGGCATGGGAAATGATGGAAGAAAAATTAGATAAAAAGCCGACACCATTTTCTGTATGGAAATCACCTCGAGTTTACGTAGTAGGAGTATTGGCTGTTTTACTTTTTGGAACTTTAAGTCTCTATCCTTTTCAATCAGATGATGCGATAGGTAACACTTACTCAGAAGTAAATAGTTCAAGTACAATCGGAGTAGAGGATGCTTTAGTCCAAGTAGAAAAGCAGAACAGCTCTGAAGAAGTACTCATAGCCTCAACAGAAGTGCAGGCTGTAGAAACTTTAGAAAAAAATACTGAAGTGGTAAATATTGCTCCAGCGGCTTACGCCAAAGTTAAAGCGAGTCCTAGTCAATATTCTAAAAGTAAAACTAGAGGAAAGGAACCTGTTGTATCTAGTGTGCAAAATGCAGAATTCTATTCTGTTACTATAGATGCTCCTTTGGTTTATGAAAATACTGGCTCAATTGTAAATTCTAAGGAGAGCTTAAAAACTAATTCGGCTAGCTCGAGGTCTAGTCTAGCTGTGGAGCCTAAAGAAGAAATACCTGCTCCAGCTTTTAGTCCGTCACTTTCACTTTTAGATAAGGACATTGATAATCTAGATTATAATAGAAACGCAGATTTAGGTAATCAAGAAATAGAGATAGAAGAGAAGTTTTTTAGACCTACGTATCAATTTAATATAGGGTTCGGGAGAGGGATGACTCAGGTCAACTTTGATTTAGTAGATACAGAATCCATTGTACCTACTGCCATTACTAATCAGGAAACCTTTCTTTCTATATCATATTCTCGACGATTACATCGCAACATAGGATTTGAACTAGGTGTGCAAGGATCATATACGGAGCGTAAACTTGCTCATTATTTCCAAGCTGGAGATTTTATGCTAGAGCAGCCGCAATATGTAGAGGTAGGCTTAAGTGGTTTAGAGTTTAAGTATGAGACCTTTGCTAACGTACATTTATACCTGCCATTAGATGATAGGTCTGAATTAGATTTTCAGTTGGGGTACTACTCTCGTAATCCTTTTGAGCAGGCAGGTTCTACGAGTAACGGTTCTGCAGTTTCTTTTCCTGGTGATCCATCTGTCACCCTTATAAGAGCCGTAACTCGGCATAATAATGGACCGCTAGAAGGAGGTAGAATAAAACTAGGAGTAAACTATAATTTCCTGACTAATAGATTAAACAATGTAGGCATAGGTGTCTCTTATATGCATGAGGTCATAAGTGATTTAGAAGGGGAGTATGGCTTAATAGAATCTTCTGATCGGGTTGCTGCTTCTGGAGTTTTTAGGGTAAATGGATCAGGTTTTAAGGTACATTTAAACTATGGTTTTAGCTATGATAGAAATGGAGAGAAAAGGAAGTTTTTAAGAAATCCTAATCGGACAAAGAGTTCATGGTACATAGCTCTGAGAAGTGGAGATAAAGGGTATAATTCTCCAAATCTCGAGTCAGATAATTCTCTGCCGTTTACTCGTCCTAGCTCGGAGCAGAATGAATCCAGTTTTCTAGTAGGTCATTATATAAAGCAAAAATGGGCGGTAGAATCTGGAGTAGAATTTTCTGTGTATGAGTTTAGTCAAAGAGAGGAGAATATCCAGCAGAGGATATTTACCATACCCCTTGCTCTGAGATATGACTGGTATCAAACTGACAAGATGACTGCATATGCAAAAGGAATATTTAGTACCGACTTCAGATTGAATCAGCCAAATTCCTTAGGAGATGGACCTGTAGAATTTGTGGTAGATGAGAATAGGTTATTGCTTAATGCAGGGCTAGAACTAGGAACGGAGTATAGAATATATAAAGGCTTTATAGTAGGACTATATGGAAAGTACAACCAGGCCTTTAGTGATTTAGCTAGGTATCGGAATCCAATTAGATTTGAAGACCAATACGTTTTTCAAGATATGGATTTAAAGAATAGTTATCTATCTTTTGGGGTAGAATTAAAATATCTATTCAATAGAGAAGCAGAGAAGTAACCACCATTTTTATTAGGAAAGCTAGCTGTATGATTTTAAGGAATCTGCGGCTTGCTTTATTGTAATAGGATTATACTCTAAGGGATAAACCATTGATTAACGGTAGTCTCTCGTGGGGATATTCAAAATTTATTTTCTAAACTATTAAATTTTTTATTTTATGATTTTTAGATTGCTATCTACAACTATTTTTTTACTTCTGATGAATTATTTATCAATGGCTCAGAGTTTTCAAACAATATATTTTGAGTACGAAGATTTCCCTTTTATAGATGAAATGAAGCATGCTGATTTTAATAATGATGGAATACAAGATTTCTTAATAGCCGCTTCTAATGGAGGAAGATTGCAAGTTGGAATTAGCTCTGGAATATCTGCACCCGTATTTAGTGAAATAACGAATATTACTTCAATTCAAAAAACTGCTATTATAGACATAGATAGCGATGGAGATTTTGACATAATTGGATTAAGGCAATTTACTGGAGCCTTTGTTTTTATTAATGATGGAAACGCCTTTTTTGAGACTCAACAATTAAACTTGAGTACTTATCAGTCTCTAGCATTTGAAGATGTTACTGGTAATGGTTCCTTGGAATTAATAGTTGCATCTTTTGATTTAGCTATTTATGAGATAAATCTTACAACATGGAACCTAACGGAAATTTATTCTGAAGATTTTGGTAACGGTGATATAGGAGCAGTTACTAAAATAGATTTTGATCAAGATGGAGACATGGATCTAATAATTAGCACAGAATCTGATGGTTTATTTTTATTGAATCAGACGACACCCATGGTCTTTGAAAGCTCGATCTTATATGCTGATTCTTATGATGTTGATGATATAATTCTTGCAAATCTATCTAATGATGATATACCGGATTTTGTATTGTATAGTTCCGATGACTCAAGAGCAAAAATAGTTGTAAGTGATATAAACGGTCAATATATAGAGGAGGAACTTTCTGAGGAAGATGTAAATAATACACTAACACTTGTAGGAGACCTTAACAAAGACGAGATAGCAGAAATTATAACTTTTGAGAACACAAGTTTTAATGATTTTGAAATGAATATAAAGGAATACTCAGATGGTCTTAAAAATTTGGATAGAGTTGTTGATCACTTTGCTACTTTCGGTGGAGGGATGGTAGACTTAAATAATGACGGAAATAGAGATTTCTATTTTTTCCAAAACGATATAACTAGACCAGGAGTGATTTTCTATCTTTCTGATGGCTTCTCATCAATTCAGAATACCGGAAATCTGGAAATTAATATTTTTCCAAATCCAGCTAGTGATATCATTAATATAGATGTAGAGAATGGAATAAGCTATAAATTTTCATTGTATGGTCTGCAAGGAAATCTTTTAAAGTCTGGGATAAATGCCAATAAAATAATTGTGGGAGAGTTATCCTCAGGAATGTATTTCTTAGAATTGGAAGATTTAAAGAGTGGAGAAAAGTTAATGCAGAAAATTTATATTGACAAATAATATCTCATTACTAGGGTATGATTATATGACTTTATAACTTGGAGTGTAACTGATTTTAATTTAATCTATATTGATTAAACCTTCCTTAATTTCCCTAGTCTAACCCTTTTATCCTACTATCTTAGACTTATGAAATTTCTGCTACTGATTCTATTCCTTCTAGACATGCCTAGTCATGACATCCAAGTAGCCTTTTTTAAAATTTATCAAGATAACGAAACAGTCTATGTAGACTTTGTGATAGAAAAAGATGATCTCTTGGAGACTTTCAAACAAAATAACAAAGAGCTCTCCCAGCAGAAACTAGTTGCATACCTCAATTAAAATTTCGCCTTAAGCGTAAACAATAAAAAGCAATCTCTCAACTATGGCAATATGCAATATGAAAAATAGAGAAAAGCATATTTACATCAAGGCCAGTCTTACTAAGCCTTTAAAAAATATAAGCTCTCTAGAAATAGAGAATAACTGCCTGCTCGATATCGATGGACATTCTAATATTATAGAAATCAGATTAGAAAATCAGGAAAGAGATTTTCTGATGAATAAAAGAAGGACTTTCATCAAAGTCAATTATTAAAAACTCCATGCTCAATTCTCATACAATGAAAAAATATTTTCTACTGCTAGTATTAGGTCTTTTCTATACGACCATACTTTCTGCACAACAGCCCAATGTACTTTTAATCATCGCTGATGATATGGGAAATGATGCCATAGAAGGATTCGGAGTGGACATTCCTAATTTTCCAAACACTCCTAATCTAAATGCCTTAAAAGAAGAAGGTATTACCTATCGAAATGCCTGGGCAACTCCTATCTGTAGTCCGACCAGAGCTAGTATCATGAGTGGAAAATATGGAATAAAAACCGGAGTAATGGAAGTTCCTGGAAACTTGGATCTAGAGCATGAGTCCCTGTTTACCTATATAGATAGAGAAACGAATGACGCATACAGTACTGCCGTTATCGGAAAATGGCACATCTCCTCACCCATAAATCCTAATCATCCCTTTGAGCATGGGTTAGATCATTACGAAGGAGTAATCGCTGGAGGTGTTCAGGATTACTATGACTGGCAGAAAGTGGAGAATGGCAGACTGTACAGGTGGAGGAATACATTACCACTCATCTGACTGATGCAGCTATAGACTGGATTGATGATCAGAATCAGCCTTGGTTTTTATGGCTGGCACATATCGCACCTCACTCTCCGTTTCAAGTTCCGCCAGCTGACTTACATACTGTAAATAATCCTACGACGGATAGGCAGATGTTTAATGCTATGGTAGAGGCACTAGATACTGAGATAGGTCGCTTATTAAATAGTATGGATGAAGAAACCCGAGAGAATACAATCGTGGTTTTTGTAGGAGATAATGGATCTCCCAATACTGTTCTTAGAGGATTTACAAATGGACATGGAAAAGGAAGTCTTTATGAGGGTGGAGTAGGAGTGCCGATGATCGTAAGTGGGGCAGGAGTTACTCGTCGAGGTGTAGAAGAATTTGGGCTGACCCAAGCCAATGATCTCCATGCTACCTTTATTGAAACTTGTTCTAATCCTCTTCCGGGAGGTATACATAACAGTTATAGCATCTTGTCATCCTTTACAGAAGATAATGCAATCGAGAGAAACTGCATCTACGCCGATGTTACCAGAGACGCTGGCCAACAATGGGCAATAAGAAATCAAGAATATAAATACATAGAGGATGAGCAAGGTAATCAGGAATTTTATCGGGTAGATACTTCTATTGAAGAAGTAGATAATCTCATTTCTAATCTGACAGCAGAAGAGGCAGAGATACTTGCAGACTTACAAAAAGAAGCTGATGCGATAAGAAACGGATGGTCGTGTAGAGATTTTATTTTAAATGGAGAGGAGGAAACAATCGATGATTGTCAAGACGTCAGCAGTACTCATAATCTAGAAAAAGCAATAATAAATATTTTCCCAAATCCTGGCAGTGATGTTATAAACATCGAAGTAGAAGGAAGACTGAGTTATAGAGTTTCTCTATATGATCTAGGAGGAAAACTTATGCAGAACGTAGTCAATGCAGATAATCTGAGAGTAGGAGAGCTGGTGTCTGGAATGTATCTATTGGAGTTAGAGGATTTAAAGAGTGGAAAGAAACTAGTCGAAAGAATCGTTATCGGAAATTAAATCTTCTCTCGTAATTTCTTTAGATGAGTTTAGTTGAGCGAAAGTAGAATTTTCTTACTCAATTGCAATCTAAGCTTATTGTATAACCCAGGTTTCACTAGATTGCTCATAGCCGATTAGACCCACATTTCTTTGTACATGGATAGCATCTTGATTGTTTTCGTCTCTGTTGATTATTAGAGAGATTACGTTTTCAAAAGTTACTCCATTAAGGGTTATGTCATTGGCCATAAATAAAGGATCCTTTAATGAACCACTAGATAAAATGGAGCCATCTTCATCGTCCATTATAAACCAAAGTTGTTCATTATCACCTAGTAAATCTTCATTGAACGAGACCCAGATACGCATAAATTCTTCCTGCGTATCTGTATCTAAAACGATGGTAGGTTTAATAACAGAGGTAGTACACTGATCATCCCTATCTGTAGATATGTCTTCTCTAGGTGTAATGCTAAAGTCCATGGTTTCATTTGAATCATTTACCATGGTAATATTTGTTTCTTCTTGATAAGGTAGGTATTCTAAGAGTAGATCAGATACCTCTAGGGTTTTGTCCTCGCACTCACCACAAGAAATCAATGTAAGTAAAAAAAGAGCAGATGATATTTTTATTAGGTGTTTCATATAAATCAAAGGTATGGTACTGGAGTCATGTATAAATTTATAGGATAGTTAAATCCGGTTAAGATCTGGTTAATTTTTGAGATGTTATTTGACTAAATCTCATTTTATGTAGTTTTCAGTAAATAAATCCCCTCTCTTACCACACTCCAGCATAACTCACATCCTCACTGGTCATATGCTGCAGATACTCGTACTTTCGCTTTGTAATCTGACGTATGTGTAGATAGTCATGAGCGACCCAGTTTCTCAGAAAATGATTGCCATCGAGCTTACCTAGAGTAGGGTGCTCATAATAGTTGTCCCATTTTGGATTATCGAGAGAGCGTAGATAAGCGATGGACTTTTTACGTTCCGTTTTAAAAATTTTGGCTTTAAGCCGAAAGTCCTGATTAATATAATCTCGTTTTCTAGGCCATGATTCTGGGTCTATCGCTGGAGGTATTTTATGAGGACTTTCTAATACAGTCTGCAGTCTCATTCTGAAATCTTCTGCCTCTTCGTCGTAGAGATGACAGACGATCTCTAAGAGACACCAGCTTTCCGGAGTCGGTTTATAGAGGTACTCCTTGCGATTAGATTTTCGCAAAAGCGAAGAAAAAGTAGACATATTACGTTCTAGACAGTTAATAAGGTATCGATGATCCATGACATAAGCTTTTTAATGACGTCATAAAGAGGGTAAGTTATAATTAAGAAGGGATTTTATACAATATGGATTATAAATAAGACTTTCCACAATCATCATAAAATCCCTCGATATAGCTTATTTTTGCAGCTTTGATTTATAAGAAGTTTTAATAATATGAGTGTACAGTTTAAATCAGATGTAGAGGCGGTAGATGCTCTCGCGAGTTCGTATAAAAATCTGAAGAGTGAGATCGGAAAGGTGATAATCGGACAAGACGATGTAGTAAGAGCAGTGATTATCTCTTTATTTAGTAATGGTCATAGTCTACTGGTCGGTGTACCTGGACTTGCAAAAACCTTACTAGTAAGTACCATCTCTGATGTGCTGGACCTCAGTTTTAAACGTATACAGTTTACGCCAGACCTTATGCCTTCTGACATTACAGGATCAGAAGTACTGGACGAGTCTCGTAATTTTAAATTTAATGAGGGTCCGATATTCTCTAATATCGTCCTCGCAGATGAGATAAACAGAACACCTCCTAAGACTCAGGCAGCACTGCTAGAGGCGATGCAGGAGCGGTCTGTTACTGTAGCCGGTGTGAGACACTTATTGCCTAAGCCATTCTTTGTACTAGCGACTCAGAATCCGATAGAGCAGGAGGGAACGTATCCACTACCAGAAGCTCAGCTAGATAGATTTATGTTTAACATTCCGCTCGATTATCCTTCCTACGAGGAGGAAATCGCAGTAGTAAAAGCAACTACAACTAATACAAAATCCAGCGTAAGCAACATCTTATCTGGCGAAGAAATACTAGCATATCAGGAGCTTATCCGTAAGATTCCGATTGCTGATAATGTACTGGAATATGCAGTAAACCTAGCCACTAGAACTAGACCTAATACAGCCAGAGCTCCAGAATCTGTAAATAATTATATCTCATGGGGTGCAGGACCGAGAGCTTCTCAGTATCTAGTACTCGGTGCTAAGTGTCATGCTGCCATAAACGGAAAGTACTCTCCAGACATAGAGGATGTACAGGCTATTGCCAATTATGTTCTCCGTCACAGAATCGTACGTAACTATAAGGCTGAAGCCGAAGGGATTACGGAGGAGAATGTGATTTCTAGTCTTTTTTAGGGAAGGTATTGAGGTTTTAAGGAATCGAGGTTTCAAGGTGTAAAGGTGTAAAGGTTCAGGGAACAAGGTCTAAGGTTCAAGGAATAAGGTCTAAGGGTTCAATGGTTTAGAGGTTCAAAGGTCTTATGGAATTCATGGCTCAGGCCATTTTCACATTGAACCCGTCCTACTTAGCTCAGTTTCAAATTTTCATATTTCCAAATTAAGAGTGTAGGCATTGAGTTCTACCACCACCCATTTTGAAATTCTCACATTTCCACATTTTCAAATTATTAGCGATGGAATAGCGTAGAGCAATCACATTTCCACATTAAAAGGGCAGCTTTTGTGCTAAGCCTATCATTCTCACATTTTCACATTGATTCACCCACCTTTTACTGATCATTCCGCATCTTTATAGCAAAGCTTTTATAATAATGAAGTATCGATTTCTGTTCTTGCTCGCTGGGTTGATTTTTATGGCGTCCTGTAATGAGGATATGGCCAAGACCGCAGCTCCTAAACCTTCTGCAATGGGAGTGATGAACGAGATTGTCGCTATAGCTGATGAGGAGGACTGGAATACGATGATAGGCGATACTTTTCAGTATTATTTTGCCTCTGCATTTCCGATAATGCCACAGCCAGAGCCGTTTTTTGATATTCGTCATTTTACGCTGGAGGAGATAAATGGGCAGCCACTTAGACAGCAGTTACGGACCTATGTAGTGTTGTGTAATCTAAATGATGATGACTCTGCTATAACTCGTATGGTACGTCGAGATCTCGGTGAGGAGCGGTTTGTACAAGCCAGAAAAGATGGAGAGCTGAAGACTTCCGTAGGTCGAGACAAGTGGGCTAGAAATCAGATAGTGATTTATCTGTTTGGTCGATCTGAGGATGAGCTGGTAGAAAATATAAAGAATAGTTTTTCGGCTGTAGCCAAAAGAATAAACCTGCACGACTCAGAGCAACTAAATGCCAGAGTCTATGCAAAAAATGTAAATCTAGGACTGCAGACAGAACTGCGAGAAAACTATGGATTTAATCTAGATATTCCAGCGGACTACAAGTTTGTAATGTCTAAAGATAACTACAGCTGGTATCGCAAGGATACTAAAGAAGCTACGATGAGTATGGTCTTTAAAAAATTTCCATATACGTCGACGGAGGACTTCGATAAGGAGAATCTTGTGGCTATGGCCAATGAGTTCGGACAGCTAGTCGATAAGGAAAACCCAGACAACTTTCTGCGAGCAGATGATAAAAATCTTCCTGTACTAGAATACACCAGAGAGATAGATGGAAACTATGTAAAAGAAATAAGAGGCATCTGGGAAATGTCAGTAGACTTTACAGGAGGTCCTTACATCAGTTATCTTATCCATGATAAGGAGGCAAAAACCCTACTGAGCATATTTACCTTTGTTCATGCTCCTGGTGCTAAGAAGCGAGAGTATATTCAGCAACTTGATTATCTTGTAAAGCGTATCACATTTTAAAAATGCAATACGTTTTAGTAGTCCATAATCTATGTATAAACTTCTAGCCATATTTTCTATCCTTATTCTGATCTCGTCTTGTAATGAAACGATGGAACCGATGAGTGATAATGCAATAGTTTATACAGAGGCACTCTCTCCTTATTTTATAACAGAAGATTTAATTATTCCAGAAAGTCTAGATCTCATCGTAGAACCAGGAGTAGAAATAATTATCAGTGATGGAGTAGGAATGAATATTTCTGGAAGTGTATTTATGAGTGGTACTCCTGAGAAACCTATAAAGATAAATCCGGTTACTCCAGGAGTAGGCTGGGGAATCATATCTCTTAAGGGTCCGTCGGAGCGTCTTGAGATGGAATATGTAGAAATGACAGATGGTATACTGACCTCATTCAGTACAGATAATAGACTGACCAACTGCACCTTTATAAACACACAGGCACATCTAGATTATAAATCGGCAATTATTAGATTTTGGCAAGGAAGCCTAGAAGTAAGTAATTGTGATTTTACAGGTATAAACCGAGCAGAAGGTATCCTTATGCATGATCTAAACGATGCAGAGATTTATAGCAATTATTTTGATTTTGTCCCTGATGCCATAGAACTCATAAATGGTCAAGGAGGAGAATTCTACGACAACACTATTCTTAATAGTGCCGATGATGGAGTAGATTTAAATGGATGCGTAGGAACGATTATACGTAATAACCATTTTGAGAATATCGGAGATGCAGCCTTTGAGATGGGAAGTGAAAATTTTGGACGAACCATAGATGCTATGCTCAGTGATAATTATATTCTCAACTGCGATAAAGGGATTTGGTTAAAAGAATCTTCTACCGCTCATGTCCTCCGAGATAGCTTTATAGGAAATAACATAGCAGTAGATCTCATCACACCCGCTGATAGTTCTAGAGTAACCAGCATCGTACTAGAATCATGTTACTTTATAAATAATGACGAAGACATAGAGAGTGATGATCGCTCGGAGTTTACATTGATAAATTAGAAATCTATGATTTCATATTTTCTTTAAGAGTCATTTAAAACAGCCTTTACAATGGAGTCTTTCATTCCTTCCTTTCTAAGGGAAGGCTAGGATGGGTCGAACAAGAATCGCCGTTGCACATAATTCCAGTCAGTCATCACAAATTAATCCCAGCACTTACGCCGAGTAAACTGAATCCCTTTCTATTAGACCCACCAGTAACAAGATCAGACAAATATCCATTAAAAGGAAAATGGGTAAAGATCCTTATCGATGGACCCTCGTGATTTTCAAATTCTAACCTGTAAGCTATTATAGAATAATAGGCATAGTTGGCATCATCAGAACTAGTAAGAATTGTTCCTCCAAACCCCAACTCTACTTTATGTATTTTTTTGCCAATAGTAATACTTGCGTAATGAGGTATAGTAAAATATTTTTTCTTTCCAGAAATAGAATTTATATCCGATACTCTGTCATATCCAAAACCTACAGAACTAGTTAGATATGCTTCATCAGAAAAGTGCCTGCGATTTTCATAATTTATAGAAACTAGCGAAGCGTTTCCTGGAAAATTTAAATTAAAACTATGTGACCTTGGACCTAAAGGAAGAAAAAATCCCAATTGTCCTATTAATTGAGAACTACTAAGTAGGAGTATAAAAATTAAGAGTGTTCTATTCATGAATTTCTACAATTGTAAGTTACACTTTAGCAATTACTTAAGCTCTTAAAAAAAATAAACGCTCTACTTCTTCCCAAATAGTTTTCCAAAATTTATAGACCATCCGAGTATGTATATAGGAGCATTAAAGGCATCTCTTAACTGCTGTTCTCCACCGAGTAGATATCGATAACCGATACCTGGGCTAAGACGAAGCCAGTCAGTAATTTTTACATCTACTTTAATAGAGTGCTCCACTAGACTTTTGTTTTCTTTTTTATTTATCTCTCCGAGGTGAGGCTCTTCAAAATCAATGTCGACCCATCCGAGTCCTATCTGACTATTGGCGGTAAAGACTAGACGTTCAGTATTTATAAGGGTATATTCTCCATATAGCGTAGCGTAATGGAATCCGATTTCCGAGGGTACAGAGATAGCAGGAGTCTCTCTCAGGTCCATGTAATCCTTAGTTACATTTTTTCCAAATACTCCGAAAAGATTTGAACTATACAATCCTAATCCTACACCTACCTTATCATCGATTAATACACCTGCTCTGATTCCCCAGATGCCTACTGACTCCTTATCTACAAAGGTTCGACGACTATCACTTTGCCATACAAACTCTACGTTTTTTTCTGAAGTATTTTTTATATCGGACTCCTGTCCAAAACCTAGGAAAGAATAAAGACAAAAAAATCCAATAAGAAGTGCTCGCAATTTCATAACGCTAAGGTATCAAACAAAAAGACATCTAATGTTTATTAATATGAGAAATGGATTCCATCATTTGCTTTTCAGCGTATTTACTGTTGCTCTATCTAGACTACCATAAGACAAACCATTTTGCTTTTGAAAATCTATAAGAGCTTCTTTGGTAGAGTCGCCGATTTTTATTTTGCTTACTTCTGTAGGATCGATAGTGTAGCCTAGACGTTTAAGATTAGAATGGATCTCTCGAGTAATTTTTTTAGTGATTTCCTTTGGGCAGAGTACTTCTGTCCAGACCGCTGTATCATTTAATAGAGTTCTTTGATAGCATTTTCCAGGAAGTCCCTTGGTCTGATCAGCGATAAAAACCTGAGCGGTAGAGTTATTGTCTATGGCAGTATAATTAGAGCTAGGACTGGTAGCTTTACAAGCTATAAAGATTATGGAACATAGGAGGAGCTTTTTCATGATGATGGATTGTGATTATTTTAAATAGTCAAAAGTGTTTACCATATAATATTTAGGACTTCGATTTATAAAGTCTTTAAAAATTGCAGTATGTGCTGCACCCATCAGTAAAAACACACGGTCACTTTCTCTTATATCTAATCTGTTTAGATGCGAAAACATTCTTAAATTCCTTTGGTAGTATATCGCCGCTTGGTCTGCTCCCTCAAAACCATTTTTTGTTCCAGCAAAGGTCATTATATCAGCATTGGTCGTTATAAGATAGTCTAAATTTTCCTTATTATTTTCAATTTTTAGTAATTCTAAAACGTCTGGACTCTCTGATTTGATTTCTGCACTAGGATAAAATTTATAAGGATTAGAATCAAAACTATTATAGGTATTAGAGTCGATTTCATTTTTTATCTGATCTCCTATTCTATAATTATAAGACATCTTATGGTCTATCCCATAGATTCTGCGAGCTCCACTTAGTCGACCTACCTCGAAGGCTAGCAGCTGCGTTTCGTTGGGCTCATCAAAAGGCATGTCTGGAAACTTGAAGTAATACTGATACTCATTATGCAGTTCTAAATTGTTTTCATAAATGTCCTCTGTTACAATAACGGTAGGTTTAAACGCTGCAAGCTGAGCGGCTATCGCATGGACCTTTTTTATATTCTCTTCATCATACTCATCAAAATCTACACTCGTCGCATCAGAAGTATACCCCATATGGAAGGTCGCAAAATTGAGAACTGGAATTTTTTCGGAATGATTAGTTTGGTTTTCTAAGTTGTCAGTGTTTTGACATGAACTTACTAAGAGAGATAGAAAGGCTAACAGTGTTGCTCTACTGAGGTATGACATTTTTAATTTTTGGTGGTTCAATAAATTTACAAATTACATTTGAGATAGTATTATTCAGAACTTTACCCCGAATTTTTCATCGTTCTATTTCTACCGCATTACAGAGTCGTTTACCTAAGTTGTCTTTAATACTCAGTTGACCATTTTTTTGGAGCCCATAATAATTAAAGGCATCTTCACTTCTTTTATATAAGGTTTTAAATTTTTTGTCTTGATTGATTTTTTCTGGAAAGTGTGAGCCATCAGTATAATGTTTGTGCAAGTAGCACTGCTCGTTACCATCTTTAAATATGCTTATGTCATGACGACCCTTCCAGTCATGCCATACACCTATCACTTCATAATCTGCATTCAGAAAAGCTTCAGATTTCTTATAGGCTTCTAGTATTTTAGAAATATTGATTCTATTGCTTGTATTTAGATCGAGGTCTTTGTACACAGCATCTAAGTCCTTGGTCTGTAGCAGATCGTCTGTGTGTTTACGATTGTATAAGGAGCGTAAGTAGTATTGTCTGATTTCTTTTTCCGCAATGTATTCTCCTTTGAGGCCTTCTAGAATAATGGGAAAGGTATATTTATCTATAGCAGGATAACTATTGTGGATCCACACTATGCTTATAATGGAACTGCTCTGACCATAGGCATCAGGATCTGGATATCCATGGATATTTATATAGTAGGAGACAGATACTAGATTCCTCAGGTCATTGATTTTAGAAGTATTATTTGCTCTAAGACTTTGGTCTCGATGCCTCAATTGGATAAAGTACTCTCGATGGTCATCTACTGTAATGAGTCCATTGACCTCATTAAATAGGGCTAGCGTATCTACCTGAGCAGTTGCACTAGAAAAGGTCAAAAGCAAAATCCAAAGAATGTGATTTGTTCTTTTTGTATACATCTATTGACTTAAGTCAAATAAGGAATGGGATTAAGATAAAACATTTTTTTCCATCCTTGCCGAGAACCATCTATTTTCCACGGATAGGGTAGAAGAGTTACGATGGAATAATGGAGGTGTGGAGCTTTTCCTTTGGCATTGCCGCTATCACCCACAGTGCCGATTTGTGTTTTTTTAGAAACCCACTGACCCTGCTTGCAGTTTATAGAATTGAGATGAGCATAATAATGGATACGCCACTTAGGACCTAGGGTTAGGACATATTTTCCTCCTTTGGACTGAGTGCCAGTGAGTAGTACTAGGCCAGAAGTAGAGGAGTTAAGTTGTGTTCCTGTTTTGGCAAAAATATCAACTCCCTTATGTGTAACCGATTTTCCCCATGGATATGCCCAAAAGGAATTTTTATTATAATCAGTAGATCTCGCTTTGTCCACAGGCATTTCTAGATTTTGTGGAATTAATAGGCCTATTAGAAAAACGGTGGTCAGAAAGAGGGTAGTGTATTTTAGGATTGCTTTGAATTTACTCATGGAGAATAAACGCAATCGGATAGCAGAATTATTGTGATCTCTTTATGGCGTAGTAGTCTCTCCACCTCTTGCGTACCATCCTAGCACCTTCTATAGAAAGTGTCCATCCCAGTTTTCCATCTAAAAATCCAAGTTGCAAAAAGTATGTTTTAAAAAATCTAAAAAGTGGTCCTAGTGAGACTTTAAGCAGAGAAGGTTTTATTCCATACTTATGTAAATTTCTAGCACCTAGGAGAGCGTAGTTCTGATACTTAGTATGTAGGTCTTCGTAATCTTCAAAACTGTAGTGATCTACATATCCAGGCATGTAGATTTTTTTCATGGTGTCGTATCCAGTGAGTCGCTCATGAACCAGGTAATCATCGAAGTGAGTTTCTGTACGATTGTATAATCTGTTTATCCAGTCAGGAGTCATGCCACTATACTTTATCACTCTATCCCCGAAGTAGGTCTTGCGATTTAAGCGATAGATGATGCCTGATTCTAGTTCGACATTTTTGAGATAATCACTTAGTTCTTTATTTACGATTTCGTCACAGTCTAGTGCAAATACCCAATCGTATTTGGCTTGATCCGCTCCATAGTTTTTCTGAGCACCGTAGGTATCCATCTTCTTGTAGAAAATCTTATCTGTATACTTTTTGGCTATAGCCAAGGTAGCATCTGTCGATCCACTATCTACGAGAATAATATCATCGGTAATCTCAGTAAGAGGTTGTAGGCATCGTTCTATGATCTCCTCCTCATTATAGGACATGATGATTATAGAAAAACGAGTAGGCACTTATACCTTATTAGCACTAGCGATAAAAAACGGATTTAGAAGGTTTTCTTTATTGTAGGCCAGTGGCTGGTCAGTTCCATATTGTAAGACAGTTCCACCTGCTTCTTCTAGTATCATCTGAGCTGCTCCAGTATCCCATTCCATAGTCGGAGCGATACGAGGATATAACTCTGCTTTCCCCTCTGCCAGCATCAAAAACTTAAGGGAGCTACCCTTAGAAACCAGTTCTGGTTTGTCGAGAGCATCTACAAAGTTTTGGGTCTCTTCATTGAGGTGAGATCTAGAACAGATAACTCTTAGATTCTGATCAGACTGAGAGAAGCTGTTTACGCTTATCTTTTGCTCAGCTCCGTCGATACTTTTATATGCTCCATTGCCCTTATAAGCATAGAATAATTCCTTAGTAACTGGAGTGTAAACCACTCCCATTACTGGACTATTTCCTTTTATCAATGCGATGTTTACCGTAAACTCTCCATTTTTCTTGATAAACTCCTTAGTTCCATCCAGTGGATCTACTAGCCAGAAGTGGTCATAATCTTTACGATCTGCATAGTCGAGTAGCTTATTCTCTTCAGAGATAATCGGAAACTGTATTTCTAGTGCCTCTAAGCCTGCTACGATGACCTTATTTGCCTCCTTATCTGCTATGGTAAGTGGAGAATTATCCGACTTTGCCTCCACACCAAAGTCCATATCAGAGTTATATACCTCTAGTATTTTATGTCCCGCAGCGACTGCTATTTCATTTACCTTAGATATTAAGGTTTTATATATATGATTTTCCTTGTTTTCCATTTCCTTAGTTTCTCACTAGTTACATATTACAAAAATAAATATTTACAAATCTTATGTAAATAAGCTGACAATTGATTGCAAAAGAATACCCATTCGATATATCTTTATAAGCTACAGTCATAGGGTGTCTGTAATTTCGTTGCCTTGTCGAATATGTCATTTCGACAAGGTATTTTTTTGCCCATCAGGCACTGGATACAGAACCCCTTCTTGAAAACCGCTGCAAAGATAGCTTTTTACCATCGGTATGTCCGCTCCGTCTACTATAGTATCCCCAGTTATAAGCACCTCCTGAGTCCTAGCTGCATGTACTTCAAAACGCATATGATCACCCTCATGTATATAAACTGTGGTAATCAGATTACTCATCACCTCATAGGTGCTTATGAGTCGATTATCTAGCAAATAACTGTTTATCAAAATCCCATTTTTCTCATCGACCTGATACTGACCTTTGTCAGTATCTACTGCACTCAGATAATAATTACGACGTCCTTTTTCTAAGTCTTCCCTATATATCAGAGCCCATAAATAAACTCCAGTAGTATCAGTAAGCTTATGATCCACCGCCATAGGAATCGATTGTGCCAGACCATCGGCATTATAAATCTCTAGCGTTCCCTGCCAGTAACCGAGCCAGTCATCAGGAAACTTCAGTTCCTTATGAATCGAAGCAGGCTCTACAAGCTCTTTTGAGACCTTAGAGCAGCTGATAATGAATGCACAAAATATTAAAGAATATAAGTATATATGTCTCATCTTTGTTATATGTCTTTTTTTACTCATATATAATATTGCTCTATGATTAGGACAAAAATAATTCTCTTTATTTTATTGTACGCTGCTACGGGTCAGGCCCAAAATTATTTTCAGCAGGAGCTAGATTATACAATTACTACTGAGTTTATTGACTCTACCCACCGGTTAGAGAGCAAAATGATCATAAATTATACCCATAAAGGAGCAGAGCCACTTACAGAAATTTACTTTCACCTTTGGGCGAATGCCTTTAAAGATAATACCAGCTATTATGCAGAAGATCAGCTCAGAAGAGGCAGCCGGGATTTTTATTTTGCTGATGAGGAGGATAAGGGAGGATACGAGGCTTTATCGATAGAAATGGATGGAAAAGCCTATACTTATGAGGCAGTAAATGGCTATGATGATGTCATAAAAGTAGTACTCGATACTCCATTGGCTTCAAGCCAAAGTAAGACCATAAACATAGAATTTGATTTAAAGATGCCTAGTATATTTTCTAGGCTCGGTAGACAGGGTGATAATTATCATTTTACACACTGGTATCCTCGTGTAGCTGTATATGATGAGAACGGATGGCATCCTATCCATTATGGACTCGGAGAGTTTTATGGAGAATACGCTTCTTATAATGTATTCCTTAAAGTACCAGCAGATTATAGAATAGCCTTTACAGGAAAAGGAATTGCCTCGCTTCCTACAAGTATGGAAAATGGAACTTCTACCTGGGCGATTACTGCTGAGAACGTCCATGATTTTGCATGGGTGGCTAGTAAGGATTACATCACGGATTTCGATAAGGTAAAATCCATCGATGGACGAGACATCAGTCTGACTGTACTCAGAAGAGAAGACTATAAACCACACTGGAGTAAGGCTCTAGAATTACTCAAAGAATCTCTCGTCTATTATGAATCAGCAGTAGGGCCGTACGCTTATGATAAAATCGTACTCGTACAGGATGTACCGGGCGGCGATCTAAATATGGAGTATCCAGGACTGATAATAGTAGGAGATCGAGGAAACGAACAATCCCTAGACTATTATATAAATCATGAGCTAGGACATCAGTGGTTTTATGGAGCTCTCGGTTTTAATGAGCACAAGGAGCCATGGTTAGATGAAGGGCTTACTACCTTTTATGAACATAGATATACTGAGCGTAAATATGGAATCTCTCATTACGGATCGTTAGCAGAATCCTACTTTAAGAGTCGTCGAGGTCTAGAACCTCTGCATGCTGCCATTTCTGCTCATCAGGGATGTCGTTGTCATCAGAGAGCGGATACACCTCTCGCTGAGATGAGTAGTTATAATTATGGAATACGTAGTTATGAGATGCCAGCCAGATATTATGTCTACTTGCAGAATTATCTAGGTAGAGAAATCTATGATGAGGGAGTAAAATCTTTTTATGCAAAATGGAAATTTAAACATCCCTCTACTGACGACCTGCAGCAGCATATGGAAGAGATCAGTGGTAAGCAGTTGGATTGGTTTTTTAAGGAACTGCTGGTAACGGATGAGCTTATAGATTATAAAATAAAAAACATTACTGTCGATGGGTCGCAGCCCAAAGTAACACTACAGAATAAGTCTAATTATAACGTGCCAGTATATCTATCTTATGTAAAAGATGGAAACTCTATTGGTGGAAAGTGGGTTGAACCCTTTAGTGGAACTACTGAGGTAATCATAGATAGTAATATAGATCAGGTGTCGATCGATATGGATAATTTACTTTTCGATATAAATCGTAATGACAATCAGATAAAAACCACGGGTCTGTTTAAAAAGCTCGAACCCTTCCGTATCTCTGGAGTAAATAGTACAGACCCATCAGAAGAGACCAATATTTTTCTAGCACCATCTATGGCTTTCAATACAGTCGATGGCTATCAGCTAGGACTAGGAATTCTTAATTCTACCTTGCCACCTCATAATCTACAGTTTGAGGCATTTGCAAAGTATGGATTTAGATCTAAGGCTCCAGTGGGAAGAGCTAGGCTGGCATATGATCAGTATACCGATGGTGGAAGATTCAGAATGCTGCAATACTCGCTAGAGTATAAAACCCATCATTTTAGAAATTTCAGATTCCAGGAATCGGATTTTATCCGAAATCTCAGGTATCAGCGTATAGTGCCGCAGGTAAAAGCAGTCTTTAATCATCGAATCGCTAGTGGCGTATCAAGTGAGATGAGTCTACGTAATATCAGATTGTATGAAGAGGCAGTAACTTTTGATGGTCAATTTCCTTCTGGTACAGAAAATAACAGTACCGATATACAGGAGCTGAGTTATGCTCGTAAAAAGAGAAATGCTCTAACTACTAATGAGATAAGCTTGGCATTAGAACATCAGGCTTACGAAGATATTTTTGATCCAGAATTGACTAAGCGTTACCTAAAGCTTACAGCTACAGGATCAAAGGAGGTATTTTATCAAAAAGACCGTAGTGTAGAGGTACGAGTTTTCGGCTCAGTATTTCTTCATAATACAGAGCGAGAATCTAGCAGTTTTAATAGCATACTGACTAGAGGCTCGATTCCATTTTTTGCCCAAGGTCATAACGATTATAGATACGACGAAAAATTTGTGGAACGAGCAGATCAGGATGCTCCTACTTTCTTTATTGATCAGGTAGGTCATCATGGAGGAGGATTTAAAAACACAATAAATAGTGGTTTTAGTAACATTGGAAATTCTAACAATTATGCCGTGGCGGCAAATCTGAGTTTTCATCCTCCTATTAAATTGCCTAGCTTTTTAAAACCAATCAGAATCTTTTTAGATGCAGGCGTCTATAGTTCTAGGGCTACTAATCTTGGGGAGTTTTCTGATACCTTTCTTTATAGTGCAGGACTTACATATGATTTAGATTTTCTTAAAATTCATTTTCCACTCATTCAGTCTAGTCTTATTGATTCTGCTTATGGCCCTGAGGATGGATTCTTTCAGAAGATTACTTTTTCTATCGACATTCCGAGGTTTGATTATGGAGGATTTACGGACTTTTTGGATTTGTAGATAAGTTTCGGGTTATTATGAAGGAGGTCATTCTTAAATATGGAAGTTTTCTCGCCATAGGATTACTTACACTTAATTATCTTCCATTGGTTCCACAACTGAGAGGATTCACTGACCCTACTTTCCAGGGTCTTTTTCAGCTTATAATTATAGCCTCTTTTTTGATGTACGGCATAAATTCCTTTGTGAGTAATGTGTATAAAAAAGAGGAAGCCAGTTATGCACAATCTATTGTGATCGGTATTGGGATTAGCTTTTTTTGCTGGTCTTTTATTTTCTCTTGTGTCCTTAGTTATTCTTTCCTTCGCAGATACCAGACTATTTACATTGGACGTATTAATGGGGAGAATGTTAGGTATTGTAATAAGAGGGTCAATAATTGCCGTTCTTATTTCTCTTACTTATCGTAGTTCCAGACCTTAGACTAATTTCTTCTAATTATGGCCTATTCCCTCGGAAAAATCAGGTATAAAGCTATTTTTAACGCTTATTTAAAAAGCTGATTTGAAAACTATGAAACCTATAATTAGAAAAGTTACTTTATTTATAGCTCTAGCAATCCTATTTGCTAGTTGTGCAAGCTCTGAAAAGAAAGCTGCTGACTCTAGTGCAGATAAGATGGCTGAGGCCAAAACTGATAAAAAGTACCCAAGTGATGTCATTCCATTTATGGAAAAATGGAAAATGCTACTCGGAGATGGATCTAATGCTGATAATTTAGTAGGGTTTGAAAACAAAGATTTTTTCTATGCTCATAATGATGGAACTACAGACTGGGTAGTTTATAAAACTCCTAACTCTGGAGTTACCTCAAAAAATTCAAGCAATACTAGAACGGAGCTTCACGAAAAAAATGAGTGGGTTCCAGAAACAGGAGGAAAACTTACGGGCACTTTAAAAGTGATGCATGTATCTACGTCTGGAGATGCTAGAGTAGCCGCTTCTTATTCGACAGTAGTCGGACAGATACACAGTGGCGAAGGGCATGAAAACGAACCATTCAAATTATTTTACAAAAAATATCCTGGTCATGAAAAAGGATCCGTATTCTGGAATTACGAAATAAATACAGAAGGAGAGAGCAATAAAGGCAGATGGGATTTTTCTACAGCTATCTGGGGTCATGATATGTCTGTAGTAGGTTCTGCAGCAGATCAGTATCCAGCAGAGCCAGCTGATGGAATAAAATTAGGAGAGGAGTTTAGTTATACGGTAAATGTATATGAGGGTATTATGTATCTAACCTTCAGTAGTAAGGGTCACGAGACTAAGACCTTTACAAAAAATCTAATCAAGTCAGAGTACGTAAATAAATCTGACATACCTGAGCAGACTAGAAAATTATTTGTGCCTATCGGGCAAGATGGTACAGAAAGAGCGATTGCCTATTCTGGAGAGCTCAACTATTTTAAGCAAGGAGCCTATAACCAAACCAATGGTAAAGACCCAGAAAGCAATATGGTCTGGTGTACCGGTGCTAATGTATACGGTGGTAACATCGCTGAGCAATACGCAAACGGAAGTTACACAGAGGTATGGTTTAAAGAAGGAACAGTAGGTCCATCTACGAAACCATAGTTAATTAAAAATAAAAACTAAGTATTTCTATTTCAGCATAAGCTGATGACGTAGAGTGCTATCTGCCACTGAGTGTTTAGACCAGTAATCAGATTTTATAGTATTCAGTATACTTGCCTTTGTCGTAAGCTTTTTCCTATTTGGTCCGAAACCACTATAATGGTCATCTTCCCATCCGAGAATTTTATGAGGAAATTCTTTTTGATAGGTTATGCTAAGCGTTCTATCTAAAGCTGGGTAGGAGAGTGTATAGATTCCATTTCCATCTTTTTCTGATACAGATCCAGTAGCCTTATAAACCTTAGTTTCTAGATGTAGTAACCTTATTATAAAAAGAGAAGGAACGATTTCTAGATTTCCAGTAGGTAGATTATTTGGCGTAAGTCTGATTTTTGTCCAGATGTCATCTTCTAGCATTACCTTCTTAGTACGTACGTTATCGGCAGACTCTCCTTCAAAGTACGAATCCACACCGAAGGTAAATCCAGACTTATTTTCTTTCATCGTTGTAAAAGTATGACCACACCATTCTTGCACAGAGCAGCTAAGCTTGACAGAGTTTTCTCCATTCTCAAAAGGGAAGAAACTACTGAGCATCATAGAGTAGGGATAGACACCTGTGTAGAATTTTTTGGTAATATTGAGCTTCATCACCGGCACATCTTTGCTGGTCGGATTGTCTGCCTTGGTATTGGATTTTTTAGAAAAGGGTTCTGTCACAAAAACCATCGCCACCTGTCCTTCATTTATTTCTCCATATCGAGCCTGCTCTAAGTGATAGCTAGATATCTCTGCTTCGTTATTATACCAGTATGCCTTATGTTCTGGATCCATAGGAATCGTTTCTTGTTTTTCAGTACCTATGAAAGTATAGGCTGAGAAGAAGGCTGCGGTCATTGTGATTAGGAGATATTTCATTTCTAAGGTTTTATCTTGTTGATATAAACACTAACAAAAATGCTCTAATTTGGTTGTAAGTAATCGGAGCATATAAAGGCATTATGAAAATCCTAAAACACCAACTCTACCATTTTTTAATACTAACCCTGCTCCTTCTTTTTATGTTTTATTGGGTATTAGAGAATCTCCTTCTTTATGCCGGATCCTTGTGGAATGTGCAATCTTCAGTTTGGTTTTGGTTAGCGATTATGTTCCCGATTCTGCATCAGGTATATGTATTGCTATGCTGGAGAGTGGAATTGTTTTATCAGGGAATTTCTAAGAAGTTGGGTAAGAGTGGATTTGTGATATTTAAAATCGGCTTTACATTGCTCTTTGTTGCTAGACTTGTAAGTATAATCCTCCTTGCCGTTTCTACATCAGTTAGATTAAATATAGATCCTGCTCTTAAGTATATTTTGATCAGTGTTTTTATAGGTCTATCTGGCTATCTTTTTTACTCGGTTAGAATGTATTTTGGTTTTGACAGGGCAGTAGGGGAAGATCATTTTGAACCCGAGAGATATCGAACTATGTCTTTTGTGAAAAGAGGAATTTTTAATTACAGCAATAATGCAATGTATGTTTTCGGATTTTTGATTCTGTACGTTCCGGGATTGCTATTAGAATCGGAGGCTGCTTTTCTAGTTGCTCTTTTTAATCATGTCTATATCTGGGTGCATTATTTATTTACGGAGTTGCCAGATATGAAAATCATTTATTCAGATTAAAAAAAATAGATCGAATCCGATGGACCCGATCTATTTTAAAACATAAGGATAATACAATTTGATTTGTGAATCATATTGCATAACTAGTATGATGTCTTACTTTACTGTAAGTCTATACTTTGGGGTTGGGTTAAGTGGGCAGAAATACTCATACTCACCTGCCTTTAGGTCTACGATGCCAGTCATTCCAGTTTCTCCTGTAGGAACTGGAGCAGTAACGTATGCTGCTTTTATGTGGTCAGTTGCATCATATTTACCTGCAGGTACTAGTACAAATCCTACATCATGACCTACACCAGCGTTAGCTATGTTGAACTTATAAGCTCCTTCTTTAAGTGTTAACGTCTTTTGGCTAAAAGCTCCAGGCATTTGCTTGAGTTCCACATTTTCTACCTTGTCATGTACGGTTAGACTGTACTTAGGGGTATTATTAAGTGGGCAGAAATACTCATATTCTCCTGCTGCTAGATTTACTACATTAGTCTTAGAGGTTTTTCCTGTTTCGACTGGTGCAGTTACATAAGCTTCTTTTATGTGCATAGAAGCGTCATACTTTCCTTTAGGTACGAGTACAAAACCTACCTGTCCATCGACATCAGTGTTAGAAATGTTGAACTGATATTGTCCAGCTTCTAGAGATACATTTTCCTGATTAAAAACTCCAGGCGACTGACTTAGATCTATCTGTTGTGTCTGAGCACTAAGAAAAGAGACACTCAAAAGAAATACAAAAGTTGAAAATAATTTATTCATTTTTAAATGTTTAAGAGATTTTAGAATTATTTGATAATGCAAAGATGAGCCTAAAACCTGCCTGCAATTCTGTCTAGAATGCCCTAAGATTTGTACATATTTCCCGACTTGTTTTTTTAAAATTTAAAGTCTAAGCGAGCTTGATTTTTTTAAAGGCAGAAGGGCTGACTCCTTCATGTTTTTTGAAGAACTTAGAAAAATGTGCAGCATCTTTATATCCGAGTTCGTAAGCGATCTCGTCGGTGGCTTTGGTAGAGTAGAGGAGGAGCCTTTTGGCTTCTAGAAGAATACGTTCGTTTATAACTGCTAGAGGTGACTTGCCGATGTATTTGGAAAATATATTAGATAAGGTTTTGGGCGATTTAAAGAGAAGGTTAGCGTATTCCTTTACCTGATGGTATTCCTTAAAGTGGCTTTCTACTAGGATATTATATTCTCTGATGGTTTCCATCTGAGCATTGGGAACTGAGCTGAGACTGAGGTCATCCTTTAATTTTCTAGTAGAGGTTATAAGCAATCGCTTAAGCAATGATCTCAGCATCTCTCCTTGCAGATGATCTTTATAGGACAGGTCACTTTTAAAATTATCATACATAATCTGAAACTGCACAATGTCCGATTCTGAAAGCCTGATAATCTGTGGCTGCGATGATCCGAAAAACAAAAACCCATTGCAAGAGACTTGGTCATCATGTGACTGTATACAGAAAAACTCTTTATTAAAAACCAGTGCCATTATACCTTGATTTTCTATCGGTACCTCCATCACATTTAGTGGAGTACAGAAAATGATTTCGTTTGTATGCAGAGTTACCTGATAGTCATCTATTACTAGATCTAGATCTGCTCCCTGATTCCACACCACTTTATACAAGCCTGGTTCGCTAAATAATTTCTGAGCAGGCTCACATCTAAAATCTGTGAGTATAAAAAAATCATCATCTTTAAAACTAGAGTATTTTAGTTTCATGCTACCTGATAAAAACCTCAAAGATTGGAAATTGTTTTGA
>CAZDWO010000048.1:0-31070 GCA_964509175.1 uncultured Saprospiraceae bacterium | reverse complement strand
TTATCGATAAAGAATAGGATATCTTTTCCTCCAGAAGGATCAGAAAGATCTCCATCTCTATAGTATTCTGCTAGTGTCAATCCTGAAAGTGCCACTCTCGCTCTCGCTCCTGGTGGCTCGTTCATCTGACCGAATACAAATGTTGCTTTACTATTTTTAAGGGCTTCTGTATCTACCTTAGATAGATCCCATCCTCCTTCTTCCATAGAGTGTAAAAAGTCTTTACCGTAATCGATAATTCCAGACTCTAGCATCTCTCTCAATAAATCGTTCCCCTCTCTCGTACGCTCTCCTACTCCTGCAAATACTGATATACCATCATATCCCTTAGCGATATTATTTATCAGCTCCTGGATAAGTACTGTTTTTCCTACTCCTGCTCCTCCAAACAATCCAATCTTTCCTCCTTTAGAGTATGGCTCGATAAGGTCGATAACCTTAATCCCTGTAAATAGTACTTCTGACTCTGTAGATAGATCCTCAAATCTAGGAGGAGTTCTATGTATAGCGTATGCGTTTTCATCTTTTGCTACTTCACCGATACCATCTATGGCAGCACCTACCACATTAAATAATCTACCTTTTATTGCATCACCAGTAGGCATCGCTATCGGAGCCCCAGTATCAGTAACTGCAGTACCTCTAGTGAGACCATCTGTAGCATCCATCGCGATCGCTCTGATGCTATCCTCTCCCAGGTGTCTCTGTACCTCTAGTACGAGATCATCTGATCCATCTCTTTTTATTACTAATGCATTTAGAATTTCTGGGAGCTGGTTTCCTTCTCCAGAGAAACTTACGTCCACAACTGGACCGATGATTTGTTTTACTTGACCGACGTTTGCCATTGTTTTTAGATTAGGTTCTGTTAAAGAGTTTTGGATTCTCTTTAAAAAGCCACAAAGATAGCTTAATGCCCTCGTTATCAGTAGCTAGAACATTAAAAAAAATTATGATTTTCGGAATTTGGCTTTAAGCCAAAATGGAGAATATAAAATGTCGTAAACCCTAATTAGGCAAACAATAGTTTATGCGAGTGTCAACCAGAAGTTATTTATTCCTTCGCCCTCCATCAGACGGACCATCTGCATGTTCAATAAATCCATCAATGCTAGGAATGTGACAATCGCATGGGTACGGTTTTCTAAACCCTCAAAGACAAAATCAAAGTGAGCTCTGTCTTTTACCTTGATCTGCTGGAAAATATGCTTCCGCTGATTCTCGATGGTATAGTTAAACTTTACAATGGTATGGACGACCTTGTTTTTCTCTTTTTCGAAGCGTTCCATGACTCCTGTAAAGGCCTTGAGAAGATTAAAAAGCGTCAGTGATTCTAGCTCGATATCGACTAGTGCCTTGGTAGCAATCTGCTTGAGTTCTTTAGAGATGTTTCCTCTTTTCTCCTGCTTGGATCGCTGCTCTTCCATCGACTTAAAGTCATCGATAACATCTTTGTATCGCTTGTACTCTAGCAGCATTGCAGTCAGCTCTTCTCTAGGATCTATCTCCTCTCCTTCTTCATTTACTTCTTTACGAGGAAGCAATAGACGAGCTTTTATTCTCATCAGAGTAGCAGCTACTAGGATAAATTCGCTAGCTACATCGATGTTGAGTTGCTCGAGTTCTTTTATATAGGCGAGGAAGTCATCGGTAATCTTAGAGATATCGATGTCATAAATATCCAGCTCATCTCTTTGTATAAAAAAGAGAAGCAGGTCAAAGGGACCTTCGAATTGTTGGATTTTTACTTTGTAGCTTTCCATCGGGAGGGCAAATATAGGTTTTATTGTAAGAGGTTTTTAATACCAAATGATTGGGTTATCAACAAATAATTGTTTCTCGTCATTTTTTCCTTAGATGAAAAAACGAAGCAAAAAAATCAAGTCGCTAAAAAGGCTTTGCTACTATGCCGCTCCCGCAGCCCACAGTTTAGCGACGGGCTCAGCTTCTTTTTATTGGTGGTTAATTTAAAAGCAATCACCTATTCAGTGTATGTTAAGTCTAACCTTTGAATCTCAGAGCCTTGAAACCTTAAGACCTTGATGCCTCAATACCTTAAGACTTCGACTTAAAAACAAACTAGTCGCCCTACACACTTGAATCTCTCCTAATTCTGTTCTATCTTAAGAGAAAATAACTACTATCCAACAGAACTGGATCTATATGGACCCTTATCGTCGAAGATTTGAGATCGGCCTATACCACGGAGATGATTCTGGGCATGTCCTCATGCATGTAAATAAAGAGCCGGTAATTATAGACTTTAGTATAAAAGAAGAAAAAGACTACTCCTTCTATGTCGGTCCTCAGCTCTTCAATTTAAATTTTAAAAAGGTCTCTGATTCCTTTACATATATCCTAGAACGTGACCTAGAAGTTCCTACTCAACTCAATAAGGCAAGAAAAGAAAGTGCAAAACAGGACATCTATTATATGTGCGTCGGAGCAGGTGTGGTCGGAATGATATTGTTGGGGGTTTTGTTTTTGTAGCTGTTTTAAATATCACTTGGAAGCGAAAGCTTTCTTATTAAAATTTTACACCTAATTCTTGAACCAGTTTTTTCAGATATGATCTGGCTCCTCCGAGGTTTGCTTCATTTATCCATTTTCTTAATCTAGTCTTGTCTGTTTCCGTTAAGGAATAGCTTTTAAATCGGGCCAATATTCTGTCATCCATATGGGTAACATAAGGCGATTCTAATAATTCAAATAAAGGCTCCTTGGCTGATTGTGGTGGAGTTTTTCCGAGTTTATTAATGGCAATATCATTAAGTAAAGCATCTTGAGATTGTAATGCCCAGAGAATATATTTTTCTGTAGGTATATTATTTTCTTTTACTAATCTTAGCATATTAGTAAACAGATATTTATTCTTCATCTGATCCCTTTCTAATAAGTCTAAGTCTTCAATAACTAGCGGCAAAGCCTTATCAGGATAGGCTCTTATCACATCTTGCAAACTCATCATTTTTAAAATTCCGTAATCTTCTATCAGCTGTAATTTTAATGCTTTGAGATCTTCTCCCTTTTCATCTAGGATTAGATTATTTATTTCTTTGGCTACGCTTTCTTTAGGATACTCCTCTGAATATTTTGAATTCAATAATTCTTTAAGGATTCTTACTCTTTGTGGATCTTTACTTTTTACTATTTGGTGATAAGCCGTAGTATAATATCTAAGTGCTGATTCTAGTTCATTATTTTTCTTTGCATTTTCATGAAAGCCTATATAAACCTCCGTTGGGATTTTTGGGGATTTATATTTTACAGCATTATGAACTAGGAAATTATGTTCGGGCTGGACCTTTTCATTAAGAAGCATATTATTTATAACCGCTGTTATAAATTCATGATCTTGCTCATTTCGGTAATCTTGCAGTTTCCAAACCAAATATTTGTTGCTATCCTTTTTTGCGTAAAATCTCATCGTCTCATAGTTTGATTCATCTACCGTAAGCAAATTCAATATAGCATAACTAGTCATCTGCTCCGTATCAGGAGTAAGTTTCAGGATCAACTTACCTACAGAGTCTTGCTTCGAACGATATATCTTTTTCTCTTTCCTAGTGAGCTTAGGAGTTTTTATAAGATCTAATATCAGCGGAGTTTTATACAGACTCCTATCACGATTCATAAGGGTAATGTCTTCCACATCTGTGAGATGAGTGAGTAAAAATTCCATATTAGAAGGAACCAATACTTTTTCTACTATATGCGAGAGGATATACCACCTTACAAATGAGTGGGGATGATTTTTTAAAATAAAAAAGTCCTTCGTAGGAATCGCTTTTCTTGTGTCTTGCCAGTATTTAAATTGGACAGATCTATTCCGTCTTCTATTATAGACATCTAATATTTTCTTATTAGAATTGGGAATGTATATAGTCTTGTCTACTGCTATTCCATCTATAATTAGGTTAGTATCGATAGGTGTGCCGTATACATTAAAGAGTGTATCGAGTATCTCTAGTGTACGGTCTTCGAGCTGCTCAGGATGATAGTCATCCATAGCCTGTCCAGTCATACATATACTGATAGATAAAAAGAGCAAAACTGTTGCAAATTTTATAATGTTCATAATGCTGCCTCTGAGGATGTAGAAGCTCTGTTATTTAGACCAATGGCTTATTTATATGTCACTATGTTGTGCTCAGTCCGTAATGATATTGTTAGATCTGATTTAAGGACTAGGAATACTATAACATCTTGCAATTAATACCAGATTGTGGTACCTTTAGAAAAAGCAGTTATGTCTAAGAATACATCTATCATCCTAGGAGACCATTTTGATAACTTTATAAAAGAAGAAATAAAGTCAGGAAGATATGCTTCTACCAGCGAAATTATAAGATCTGGTTTAAGACTTCTGGAACTGGAAAAGGACAAAATCAAAGCCATAAATAAAGCTCTAGTTGATGGAGAAAAAAGTGGAAAACCTACTCCATTCAACAATGCTAAATTTATAGCAAGAATGAAAAAAAAGCATAATATCGATGCTTAAATTTCTTCTCTCTCCTGAAGCAGTAATAGATCTAGAAAAGATTTTTGATTACACACTTATGAACTGGTCGTCTAATCAGGCTGTAAAATATCAAAACGAATTAAATGAGGCTTTTCACCAGTTGGCTGCAAAACCTTCTCTGGGGAAACAGTACTTATTCAAATCGGGCAATTATCGGAAGTTTAAAGTAAACCGCCATTTACTTTTCTATCAGCACAATGATACAAACTGCATCATAGTAAGAATCTTACACGAGCAGATGGATATTAAAAGTCATTTGTGATTTTCCAACCCCTATTCACCTTCCGGAGTTACATTTGGTTTCAAATACTGGAGATCTCTCCTATCGTTGAGATGAAAAAAATACAAACCTTTTTAAACCTTAAACCCTGTGCCTTATACCCTGTTCCTTTAAAACCTTTATACCTTTAGCCTCGAAACCTTAAGACCTTTTTACAGAATGAGCAAATTACAAAACCACATAGAATCCCTAGTCTTCGTATCGACCTCATCGATTAGTAAGAATGAGATTAAAAAAGCACTCGATACTGCACTGGAGGCGGATATAGATAAAAAAGAAATCGAGGAAGGAATCGCAGCACTTACTGAGAAGTACAAGAGTGAAGATTTTGCCTTTGAGCTGGTAGAGATATCAGGAGGTTATCAGTTTATGACCAAGGGTGCCTATCATGACACTATCAGTCAGTTTCTAAAACAGACCAATGTCAAAAGACTCTCTAAGGCAGCTATGGAAACCTTATCTATCATCGCCTATCAGCAGCCGATTGTAAAATCACAGATTGAGAAAATCAGAGGAGTCAGTGCGGACTACTCAGTACAGAAGTTACTAGAGAAAGAACTGATACAAATTAAGGGAAGATCAGAAGGACCAGGTAAGCCCTTGCTTTATGCAACGAGTGAGAAGTTTATGGACTACTTTGGACTCAAGTCCAATAAAGATTTACCTCAGCTAAAAGAGATTATCAAACTCGATAATACTATCGGAGAAGCTGCTCCTACAGAGACCACAGAACAAAACGCAAAATCTGTCGTTTCTACTCTAGAAGAAGAATAAATGGCAGACCATCCAGATATCATTGTAAATCGAGTCGCTAATAGTGGCATCCTTACCATAAACCTAGAGGAACTCTATCCTACCGAGGAAATGGTCTCTTTTGATATAAAGGATTACCTCTATATGGAGCTGATTTTAAAAGAGAAGGACTTCCGAGCTGCTCTTAAGGAATATGACTGGGAGAGTCTAAAGGGAAAGGTCTTACTTATCCACTGTTCTACAGATGCCATCATTCCCGTATGGGCATATATGCTGATTACGGCCTATGCTACTCCTCATGCGGCCGACATTTATGAAGGCACTCAGAACGAGTTTCTAAAAAAGCATTATGCACAGACCATCTCAGAAATAGATGCTGTACAGTATGAGCAGAAAAGAGTGGTTATAAAAGGTTGCAGTGATAAGCCTGTGCCTCCTCTAGCCTACGCCATGATGGTAAAAAAATTACAGCCTCTAGCTCAGAGCATCATGTATGGAGAGCCATGTAGTACAGTTCCGATATTTAAGCGACCTAGAAAGCTAACCTAGGAGCAATTTTTGCGTCTAATTTAAGGAGAGCACTTCCACTACTATTTTTGTCTTAATTTCGTTGTTTTTTTAAACACCTGATTCTGCGATTATGAAGAGAGATTTTTCCTTATTCGGACTATTGTCTGGAGCGATATTTTGTTTTTTGATTTTTTTATCCTCTACGACAGAGAGTAAGGACTCCGAAGTAGCAGAAAATGTAGCTTATAATAACCTACCTCAGGTCATCCGAGCTCCTAATTTAGACAAGGCTTTTGTACTGGGAGGAGAGGTTCTACCGTCTAGCTTCGATGTGAGAGAGCGACTCGATCGTGAGTTACTGGTAAACAGTTACTGGCAGTCTAATACTATGTTGAGTCTTAAAAGGTCCACAAGATATTTTCCTACCATAGAAAGAATATTTGCAGAGCATGGAGTACCAGATGATTTAAAATATTTGGCTGTTGCCGAAAGTAATCTAGCAAATGCGACTTCTCCAGCTAAGGCCAAAGGTGTATGGCAGTTTATGAAACCTGCTGGAAAAGAATATGGACTAGAAATAAATGATGAGGTGGATGAGCGATATCACTTAGAACGGTCTACTCAGGCAGCAGCAAGATATCTAAAATATTTACATAATCGTTTTGGAAACTGGGTAGATGCAGCTGCAGCTTATAATGTAGGCCCGACTGCCTACAATAGAATTAAGAACAGCCAGGGCGGCAACTACTTTGATCTAAATCTAAATTCTGAAACGGCAAGATATGTCTTCCGTCTAGTAGCGATCAAAGAGATAATGTCTAATCCTCAAGACTTCGGGTTTTATCTAGAACCTAATCAATACTATCCACCACTGGATAATTTCTATGAGGTAACGGTAGATTCTTCTATAGAAAGCTGGAATGACTTTGCTGCTAAGCATGGTATCAGTTATCGTACGCTTAAAATCTATAATCCGTGGCTGAGAGAAAATAAGCTGACGGTTATCAGTAATACTTATCAGATACGGATTCCTAGAGGCTAAGTACGACTAGGATTCTAAGTGGTTATTTTATTTCTTGCTTTTTTTCCACCACAGATTACCCAGATTTCCACAGATTTTATGGTTAGATATCTGTGTTAATCTGAGCTATCTGTGGTTTGATAATAATTTGAGTGATATAAAATATCTATACTCCACACACCCAAAGTATCCATTTTTGTATCTTATAGCAAAAATGCATTTATGAAAAACCCACTAATTCTTAAAGGGGTGGCCTTATTTGTAGGCTGCTTTTTAAGCCTCAGCCTATTCTCTCAAGACAATCCTCCATCACCTCCACCACCACCTACACTAGGAGAAATTCCACCTCCGCCACCACCTCCACCTCCACCGAAACCAAGTGATGGTGGAATTAAGGTAGTAGATGAGATGCCACGTTTTCCAGGTTGTGAGTTTTCTGATTTTACCGATCAAGCCAAGAGAAAATGTGCAGATGGAGAATTGTTGAAATACGTTTATAGAAATCTAAAGTACCCTGCTGAGGCTAGAAAAAATAATGTTCAAGGAACAGCGGTCATTACTTTTATAGTAGAAAAAGATGGAAGCATCTCTAATGTAAAAATAGCGAGAGACCCTGGAGCTGGAACTGGAGAAGCCGCTCTTAAAGTAGTCCTAGCAATGAACGATTTGCCCGAAAAATGGACGCCAGGAAAACAAGAAGGAAAACCTGTCAGCGTGTTATATACGATGCCAATAAAATTTAATCTTTAGAATTAATACCTTGTAGAAAGAATTATACTACATTTTAACAAAGCTTTTAGACTCTTAGAACATTTCTAGAGTCTATATATAAATACCAATTATGAAAAACTCAACAAAAAATAGCAAATGGATGGCCGTAGTCATGGGTTGTATCATGTGTCTAAATCTGTCTGCTCAAGACAAGGCCCTCGAGGTCGTAGACCAAATGCCTCGTTTTCCAGGATGTGAAAACATGAGAGCTCCAGAAAATATCGTACAGAAATGTGCCGAAGAAAAAATGATGGCTTACATATTCCAAAATCTTAAATATCCAGAAGAGGCAAAAAAAGCAGGAATAGAAGGAATGGCTGTCGTACAGTTTGTGGTAGGAAAAAAAGGAGCAGTAAAAGATATCGAAGTTGTTAGAGATATAGACGGACATTTTGAAAACACTGTTACACAGCTTATACAGGAAATGCCTCTATGGAATCCAGGTCGTGATAAGGGTCAGGCCGTAAATGTAAAAATGACCCTTCCGCTAAAATTTAGACTAGACGGTGATAAAGAGGCTAATAAGCATGCCATGGGTAAAGGTCATGATGGCGAGATGAAAGATAAGAAAATGGAAAAAGGAAAGAGAATGGGTAAGGTCAGTCCGTTTAAAAATAATGGAGAGGGCACTACAGGTAGTCAATCTAGAGGAAGTGACGTTCCACCTCCTCCGCCACCACCACCGCCAGCACCTAGTACGCATGAGAGAGAGATTTTTAAAATAGTAGAGCAGATGCCTCGTTTTCCAGGATGTGAAGAGATGTTAGTATCAGATTCTGAAAGATCCAAATGTGCAAAGGAAAAGATGCTTAAGTACTTATATAGTACTATGAGATATCCAGCAGAAGCGAGAGAACAAGGAGTAGAAGGAAAAGCAATAGTAAGATTTGTAGTAGAGCCTGATGGTAGTATTACTAATGCAGAATTATTGAGAGATCCAGGAGCGGGAACAGGAGCAGAAGCTCTAAGAGTAGTGAATACGATGCAGGACATGCCTGATAGATGGATTGCTGGAAAGCAGAGAGGAAGAAGTGTAGCTGTTCAATATAATATGCCCATTCTATTCAAACTAGAAAGTGATGGCAAGGGCAAAAAAATGAAACCAAAATCTCGAGGAGCAACTACAACAGTAGAGCAAGTAGATACAGAATCTGCACCTACTACCACCGCCAAGAAAAAAAGATGGTGGCAGTTCTGGAAGAAGTCTTCATAAAGTAACTTCTTAAAAAATAATAAGCCCCTCATAATTTAAAATTGTGAGGGGTTTTTTAATGCATAATTTCTACATGGTTCAGATTCAAAATAAATAAAGTGTCATTATGACATTCTAGTTCAAATATTAGTGTCATTTTGGCATAGTGAGCCCGCTCTTTCTGCCTTTTTATCCTCTTTTCTCTAATGGTACAGGCATTGATGAGTAATAAGTGTATTACAATCATTAAAAAACTTAAAAATTAGAAAAATGATACACACAAAAAGAAGAAGACCAGCACAGAGATTTTTTATGCCTCATATCGGCAATCTTATCAGTGAGGTGATGAATACTTCTCTAGAAGACATCGTAAAAAATGCTCCTAAAAACTACACTGCTCCAGCAGTAAACGTAGAAAAAAGCGAAGAAGCTTATGTACTGACCATGGCACTTCCGGGTTATGCCAAAGAAGATGTAACGATTAAAGTAGAAAAAGATGTGCTGACTATCTCCAGCAATAGAGAAACTAAGTCAGAAGAAACTTATAGACTGAGAGAGTTTAACTACGGAAGCTTTGAGCGAAAATTCCACTTGCCCAAAAACGTAAATCAGGAAAGCGTAGAAGCCGGTTTTGAAAACGGAATATTAAAAATGACTTTGGCTCTAAAGCCAGAAGCACTTCCTAAGTCTATCGTAATAAAGTAATTACTCAAACAAAGAATTTAAAAATTATGAATCATACAAAAGCAAATGTTCCTATGACACAGATAGTAGATAGTTTTTTCAATACCAGCATCTCAGACCTACTGGGAGCTGACTTTACGAGCAGTACTCCTGCGGTAAACATCATAGAAAAAGAGACAAGTTTTAATATCGAGCTAGCCGTACCAGGATTCCAGAAAGGAGATTTCCAGATAGAGGTAAAGAATAACAAGCTTACTGTATCTGCAGAGATAAAGGAAGAGGAAAGCGAAGAGAAAGATGCCTTTACACGTAAGGAATATAATTACAGCAGTTTTTCTAGATCCTTCCATCTGCCCAAAACAGTAGATGCAGATAAGATAGAAGCAGCTTATACTGATGGACTCTTAAATATCCAGATAGATAAAAAAGAAGAAGCAGTAGAAACGACTAAGACGATAGAGATTAGTTAAGAATCGGATTATTGTGTTTTAGAGGTCTCATATTGCAAAGTCAGTATGAGGCCTTTTTTATGTTTTATCCAACAAAAACGTACATTTGCAGTCCTAAATAGAGGTTGACGAGGAACTATTTCGACAATATTCTCGTTATGTATTACAGATTAATTTGAAAACTTAAATTTTATATGGCTAAATCACAACAGACGTTTAACAAAGGAGAGAGAGAAAAGAAAAGGAGAAAGAAGAAAAAAGAAAAGGAAGAAAGAAGAGAGCAGCGTAAGCTCGAAAAAGAAGAAAGAGGTAAACTTACTTTTGAGGATCAGTTATCGTATGTAGATGAGAATGGTAACATCACTTCAGAGAAGCCAGACCCAACTAAGAAAATTATTATCAAAGCAGAAGACATAAAACTAGGAGGACCTAGAGAAAGAGTGTCTATGGAAGTTATCCGTAATGGAAGAGTTAAATTCTTCAACGAGGAGAAAGGATACGGATTTATTACTGACAAGGAAACCAGAGAAGGAATCTTTGTACATATAAATAATGCCTACCCTTCTATCAAGGAAAACCATAAGGTAACATTCGAGATAGAACAAGGACCAAAGGGTCCTACTGCTGTAAACGTCGCACCGACCGTACAGAAATAAAAAAGTGATTTAAAAAATAAAGCCAACAAAAAAAGGCCCTTAGCTCAGTGAGTTAAGGGCTTTTTTTTTGTTCAAGTTCAAGTTTTTGCTGGGCTCTAGCTATTGATAAAAGGACATACCTTATTCTCTCTAAAAAAATTCCATTCCTACCCAACCCCTTTATCCTTTCTTACGATAGCTTAGTAATTCGTAACCACTATCAAAAATTATTAATATGAAAAATTTACTAATTCCATTTTTTGCATTGTTATTTATCAGCAGCGTATCTGCTCAGTCCAGTTTTAACATAGGATCCTTTAAAGTAAAGAAGATCGACTTCAGGCTCGGATATGAGACTGATATGGTCGATGACTTAGACGCTCATTATTTTGTAGATCAAATGCCAGAAGGAGAAATTGGAAGATTCAGTACCCTAGACCTTAGCCCTAGTAATCTGAATGGAGGAATCTGTGAGAATCCTAGCATAGAACTCGGATTTACTTTACTACATGCAAAGCTTCCTAATGTAGAATGGCGTAATTCATTTGCCTTTAAGGCAAACAGAAGAGATGCTGTAAATTATTTTCTACCTGAAAACGATTTCTATCTAAATTTTAGTTCTAGACATAATGAGTATACGCTAGAGAGTTCTCTTATGTACACCTTACCTGTATTTAAGTTTTTCAACTTATACGGTGGCGTAGGTACTCAGCTCGGACTAGTTCCTACTAATGAGTTATGCTATTACGCATACGGAAGTTCGATAGCAGATGAGGACACAAGAACAAGTATCGACCAATTTAACAACACGGCTGCGGTTGTATCTACAAACTCTTTTGATCACCACGGAAACTGTGAAGACACAGGAGCCCAACTAAATCAAAGAGTCTTTCTACAAGGAGGAGTAGGACTTCTATTCTTTCAGAAAATAGAAGTAGGAGTCGATATGAAATATGGATATGGCTATAGATTAGATATAGGAGCTGATGCAGTCGGCACTAAGCATGTCGCGACTAGCCTATCACTACGATATATATTGAACAACTAAAGAATGCATTAAAATTTTTAGTAATCATTCATAGTACCGATCAGAAATAATTTTTTGGTCGGTATTTTTTTGTCACTTACTCTATATACGTTTATAAAAAAAGGCCTCTAATAATTTATATCAGAGGCCTCAAGATTAAGGATGTAATGTATATGTTAATAGGTTTCCCTATAAACTTGAGTATGCTTTCCTTTTCTCAAAGTAAGGAGATAAGCGAGGTCTCAATGCTTCGATGCTAGGAAAAATATCTATGGAACCTACCTTTACGATAGCTTCTCTTTTTTCTAAATAAATAAGTTTTGGCTCTATAGCGTCTATAACGCTTAGGATTCTTTCTTCTCTCTTTTCTCTCATCATCTCATTCCTATTAATCAGTCTCTCGTTCTGTATAGTATGCAATAAATCCTCATAAGTGCCGTAGCTCTCTATATATCTACTCATATTCTCAGAAGGAAGGGTGAGATAGTTATCGCCATTACTATTAGGAATCAATTGCTTTATATAAGAAGGATTTAAAAACTTGATGTCTTCGATATCTACTCCAGTAGTGGTAGATAAATCATTAAAAGTCAAAGGCATATAAGTTTTTGCTGTAGATGTATTTGTCAGTTTACCATCTAACATTTCCGGGTTTATATCATACATATAGTAATAGTGCATGAGATAAGATGCTGCGATATGTCTCGGAATATATTCTCTAGTTTCCTGAGGTAAGAACTCTCTGATCTCCCAGTAGTTACGCTTACCTCCAGACCTACGTATGGCTTTACGCATGTTTCCTGGACCACAATTATAAGCAGCAAGTGCCAGCGTCCAGTCTCCAAACTGCTCGTGCAGATCTGACAGATATTCTAGTGCTGCTTCTGTAGCTTTATATGGATCCTTACGCTCATCTATTACAGAGTTTATCTTTAGACCGTACATTTTTCCGGTACCCTTCATAAACTGCCATAAACCTTTGGCTCCAGATTTAGAAGAAGCATCTGCGGTAAGTGCGGATTCTACTACTGCCAGATACTTCAGATCGTCTGGTAGATTTTTTTCTCTCAATAAATTCTCAATGAGTGGGAAGTAAACAGATACTCTACCTAGGATTTTTTCAGATCCCTGAGGATACTCGTGTACGTAGTTATCTATACGATCGCGTACTTCTTCAGTAAATTTTACTTCGATGGTGCTACTTATGTTATTAAGTCTGTCGAGCACGGCCACGTCTTCCTCAGTAGTCATAGTAAAGGTGGTTTCCAAGTTGTCTGATGCCACAGCTTGAAAAGAAGATAGAAGTAATAATGTCATCAGCAGTGTCTTGCTGACAAGCAAAATTTTGTTCATGGTTAATATTTTTAAAATCAATCCTTTGGGTTATTACTCTTTACGATATTTTATTTTGGAACGCAATATCTTTTAAGAATAATATTTTTAATCTTATGATCATTTCTGATAATAAGAAGATACAAATATAGATCAATTATCTTTTAAATGTGGGAGTTACACATATAGTTATATTTTAATGTATAAAGCCCTGTTAATCATTGGGAGTAGAATATAATTTGGCTGAAGCCAAAATAGCCTATCTCAAATAAACGTGTGAAGCGTAATGGTAATTGTAAAAACGTGTGTTAGAACTACGTTAAAACCGATAGTTCTTAACTGTTAGATATATGACACTCAGAATGTCGGATACCCTACTAATTTTCTAAAATTTGGGCATTTTGTAGGAAATATATGAGTCCGCTGGCATCATTTTTCTGAATTTGGAGGGTTCCTACGAGTGTTACCTTTTCTTTTTGGAATTGGACTTTCTCTTTAAAAAACACTTGCATAGCCGACTCCGGACCTGCAGCTCCACAAAAGAAGCACATGTTCTGAGGAAACTTAGAAAACATCATGTGAGACTGCTTTTTTACCAGTGGAGTCAATGCAATCATATATCCACTTATCTCGATTTCTTTTCCATCTAAATCTAGAGCTGGTTGTAAGGGGATGGATTTCTGGATCTCCATACCCATCATCTTATCATATTCTCGATGAGTAACTACCATCGCTAGGGAATTCCAATTGTCCTTGCTCTGCCCGATAGCGAGCACAGATATCAAAGAAAATAGAACAATCATATATAGTCTCATCATCATAAGGACGAATGTATTACTCTTATAGTTATCATAGCTAGATACTTATCCATTTAGTACTGCTTTTTCCCGACTCTATTACTGCCTCTATAAACTGCATGCCTCGTAATCCATCTCTCACAGTAGGGAAATCTCTATAAATCGGATCTACAGATTCTCCATCTTTATCTGCCTGGATACACATCGCTACATTTCTATAAATATTTGCAAATGCCTCGATATATCCCTCAGGATGACCTGCTGGAAGTCTGGTGTGTTTTTCTGCTTCTGGGTGTAGATTTCCCACACCAGTGCGATAATACTGCATATGTTGGTCTAGCCATCTAACAATTAGTGTATTTGGCTCCATTTGTTTCCACTCTATTCCACCTTTCTCCCCATAGATTTTTATAGTAAGGTTGTTCTCCTCTCCAGCAGATATCTGACTTGCAGTCATGATTCCTCTAGCTCCATTATTAAACCTAAGCAGTACATTACCATCATCATCTAATCGTCTGCCTTCTACCATAGTACTGATGTCTGCACAGAGCTCAGTAATCTGCAGACCAGTAATATATTCTGCGAGATTAGCAGCATGTGTACCGATGTCTCCCATCGACCCTGCTTTTCCAGACTTAGAGGGATCTGTCCTCCATGCAGCTTGCTTTTGATCTGTTCCTTCTAGATAGGTCGATAACCATCCTTGTGGATACTCAACTGATACCTTACGGATTTTTCCGAGTTCGTTATTCTTAATCATCATCCTAGCCTGCTTTACCATTGGGTAACCGGTATAGTTATGAGTCAAGGCAAATATCCTTCTACTAGACTCTACCAGCTTAACAAGTTCTTCGGCTTCCGTCAATGTAAAGCACAGCGGTTTATCACAGACCACATGGAATCCATTTTCTAAAGCCATTTTAGCTGGTGCAAAATGCAAATGATTAGGAGTTACTATAGAAACAAAATCCATCCGCTCTCCTGAAGGAAGATTTTTTTCCTTCTCTATCATCTCTCCATAAGACCCATAAACTCGACTAGAATCCAGATATAAATCCTCCCCTGATAATCGAGATCGCTCCGCATCACTACTAAAGGCTCCACAAACCAGCTCTATCTGTCCATCGAGTGCAGCTGCCATTCTATGCACTCCTCCGATAAAGGCTCCTCGTCCTCCACCGATCATTCCCATTTTTATTTTTTTTGGCATGTGTTCAATCTTTTTATTCACGAAATAAATTCACACTGTTTTCAATCCTTCGAAACAGTCTTTATATAATTTTCAGAAGTAAAGATTGCTATTTTAGATTTTACATAATCTTTTGTATTTCTAGTAATTATCGCTTCTATTCCTTTAATATTCAAAGCACTAGAATATTGGACACTGTCTTCATAATCTTTAAAGTCGTTTTTGAGTGCTTGTACAATTTCCTTTTTTGTTGTTCCTGCTATCTCGGTTATCTCAACCAACTCTTCAATAACTTTTATGGTTTTTTTATGTCCAATGAATTTTCTGACTATGTAATAAATGTTATTCAAACTAACCGCTGATATATAAATCCGAATAGCTCCAATTTCATTTAATTCAAAAATCTTACTAGCCGGATTTGCAAATGGCTCTCTATCAGTAAAAAAATCTATAATGACATCTGAATCTACAAATACTTTAGACGTCATATTTCTTGCTTAATTCCTCTGTTAAGGTCTTCTTGTAATCAAAGTCTTTATCTACTTTTAAAATTCCTCTTAATCGCTTAACTCTAGGGGATAATTGGTTTGCTTTAATTTTTCGTTTATTCTTTGTAAGAAGCTTAAAATAGTTTTCTACTAAATCAGATAAGCTTTGTCCTTTTTCCTTAGCATAACCCTTGGCTTCATCAATTACATCTTTTTCTATGGTAAGTGTGAGTTTAGTATTCATTTTAATAAATATTTTGTGCAAAATACGTGTTTATTAAATGAAAGTCAACACGTGTAAAAGAGAATTTATTCAAGCTCTCATTTGTTTGTGTAGTTTCCAAAATTTTGGATACTACAAATCAGTAAACCTAAAACTATCCATTATTTTTTCAGCAGTTACTAGGTTATTATCAAACTGAAGTTCATCGCAAGTAAAAGTCAGCACGTAAGCTATGTCTCCTATCGCCCAATAATACTGTTGAAATTTTAACTTATGGTTGCCTTGCGTACCGGAATAAATTATTTTGTGATATTCTAAAGTCTCGTCTCTCATCCTCTTACTTTCTAGTATAATTCCATCCGTTACTAAAGTTTCAATCTGATCTTCAGAAATTTCAATGTATTTATCGAGGTCAAAACTAACACCAGCTAAATCCTGAACCAAAAGGTTGATGGTTTCTCTGAAGCTATCCTTTGCAGAAGTGGGTGCACTTACTAAAATGAAACTTGATCCGGCTTGACCTGTCTTACTAATTGCCCAATTGGGTGGATAACTAATAACATAATTGTTTTCTTGGTATGATTTCCAGCCTTCTAGTGTTTGTATAGGTTTCTTTGATTCAGTGGTGGGTATATTCTTTTCTGTTGATTTTTTATTGACAACTGGTATGTCATTTTGTTGTTTTTGACCACAGGCTATAACGCTTGTAACTAAAGCCAGTGCTACTAATATCTTTAAGAATTTCATGTTACTTATTCTCACTTGCTAAAAGTATGATTTAGATCCAGATACCTAAATTACAAACGCTAACCCATTCCCATCTTAATCGTCAGCTTCTCCTTACGACTCTTCTCTGCCATAAAAGCCATCATATGACTTTCCATACTGGCATCTAGATTAGAGGTAAGAAGTGATATGTCATTATGCGAGCTGGCCAATAAAAAGTCCTTCATCAGGCCATAGTCTCCACCGCCATGACCTGAGGTGATTTCTGCATTTTCTTTTACGTTCCAGTGCTCTACAGAGTCAGTTTTAAAATTGGCAACATAAAGGTCAGTCTCGTCTCCTACTAGGCAGCCCATCGATCCCATAATCCGAGTACGTCGTCCCCAGTAATCTGTAAAGGCTTCCATGTTGAAACTACAGGTAACGTCATTTTTAAACTGCATGGAAACTATCTGATGGTCGTTTACATCATTGTCACATTTATAAACACAGCGTCCATAGGGACCAGTTTTTAGATAATTCATAATGGCATCGCCCTGCTTTTCTTTCTCATCAGGAAGGTCGAAGACGTAGGTCCAGGAACGTTTGCGATAATATATTTTTAAGGCAGAGTATGGACAGGTCTCTTCTATCGGACAGCCATCTGTACATCTCAGAGGAGCACCTTCTGGAGCATTTTCTTTCTTAAACCAGCTAAGAGCACCGAAACTATTTATATACTCACACTCTTCTCCTATCCACCATCTGAGCATGTCTAAATCATGGCAGGACTTGGCAAGTATAATGGGATTTGTTTCTGATTCTTTACGCCAGTTTCCTCTTACAAATGAGTGTGCCATATGCACATGTTGGATTGGCTCGAAGTGCTGGACACTGACCATCTTACCCATAACGCCGGAATCGATGACTTCCTTTACCTTTCTATAATAAGGTGAGTATCTGAGAACATGACATACAGCTACGATGGCCTTGGCTTTTTTCTGTGCTTCTAGTATTTCTTTACACTCTTGCCAGGTCTGAGCAATGGGTTTTTCTAAGAGTAAATCATATCCCATGGCGAGGGCTTTCATAGCTGGACCGTAGTGTAAATCATCTGGTGTAGTGATGATGATAAAATCCGCAAACTTGGGTCTTTCGAAGACATGTTCCCAGGTTACAAACTGATTCTCCTTAGGAATGTTATGTTTCTCACTGTACTTGTTTAGTCTAAACGGAATCGGCTCTGCAACTCCGACGATGTCTAATTCTTCAGGATACTTTAAAGCATATCCTCCGTAGGTGTTTCCTCTTGCCCCAGCACCACATACGATTGCCGTTTGTTTCTTAATAACCTTAAGGTCAGGATGAGAATCTTTAAACGTGTAGGTCTTGCTTTCTGCCTTTTCTAGCAGTTCAGCATTTACAAAAGGGAGGAAACCTAGTGATTTTAATACATTTCTTCGATCCATATTATCCTTCTTTGTATTCTATTTTTTCGTTCTTAAAAAAGAGGAAGAAAAGCAACATTACTCCTCCCGCAAATAAAGCAGGCCAGGTCCAAACTGCTTGCCAGTCATGGCCACCATCCACTACTGCGGCATCTGTAATCTTTCCGGCTACATAGAATCCTATAAGCATTCCAAGTCCATACGTGGCTAAGGTAATTAATCCTTGAGCGGCACTTTTGACATTATCTCCTGCCTTAGAATCTGTATAAATCTGTCCAGAGACAAAAAAGAAATCGTAACAGATTCCATGCAAAGCTATTCCGAGAATAAGCATAAAACTAAGCTCTCCTGCATTTCCATATGCAAAAAGAAAATACCTAATCAACCAAGCAAGCATCCCGATTACTAGTGTCCATTTTATTCCGAACTTTTTAAAGAAAAGTGGAAGTAACAACATAAAGAGCACCTCAGAAATCTGTCCGATGGTCATCTTGCCCGCTACATTTTCTACTCCTACTTCTGTAAGAAATAGATTTGCCTGAGAGTAATAAAAAGCCAGTGGAATACAGATTAAAACAGAGGAAACCACAAAGACCAAAAAATTTCTATCCTTCAGTAGACCAAGTGCTTCCAAGCCGAGTATCTTAGATAAGCTCACATCTTTGTCTGTAGATTTTGGAGGTGTTTTGGGCAGCGTAAAACTGAAAATCCCGAGAACCAGTGAGGCAATGGCAACCATCAGAAAGGTGTTCTGCAAGGCATTGGTCTCTTCCCAGGTGGTCGCAAAACTTATAAATAAACCAGCAACTATCCATCCTACAGTTCCCCATAATCGGATGAAAGAAAATTCAGCAGCTGGGTCAGTCATCTGGTTAAAGGAAACAGAATTTACCAGTGCCAGCGTAGGCATATATACTAGCATATATCCGAGTACGTAAGGATAGAATTCTGCAAAGTTGCCAGACTGATAAATCATGTACATTAGTACTGCTCCGAATAAGTGTAGGACTCCTAATATTTTCTCTGCATTAAAATATCGATCGGCAATCAATCCTATAACAAATGGAGCAAAAATGGCACCCCAAGACTGCGTAGAATATGCTTGTCCAATCTGTCCTCCATCGGCTTTTAAATTCTCTCCTAAAAACGAACCCATCGTTACAAACCATCCACCCCAGATAAAGAACTCTAGGAACATCATTACACTCAGTTGTGCCTTAGTAGAAGTTTTCATGTTCCTTATAATTCTTTGATTTTAATATTACGATACCAGACTGGATCACTGTGGTCTTGTAAGGCGATCTTTCCTTTTTTGGCTAAGCCGAAATCTGGCATATCGATAAACTTACTGTTTTTAATCATGTCTAGCCATTTAGCATTGTGCATCTCAAAGTTTACAACCGCTCTACCATTGAGCCAGAAGACAACCTTTCCATTGTTGGATACTATTTTTACTTTATTCCATTCTCCAGCAGGTTTTACTGTTACTGGATTAGCAGCAATCATATCGTATAAATCTCCAGCCTGATGAGTCGGAAACTTAGTATCTGGATGACAGACATTGTCTAGCACCTGCATTTCTACACCTGTGAGATAAGGACAGCAGTACTTTTCATCTTCGATTACATTAAACATGATTCCACTGTTTCCACAGTTGGATATTTTCCACTCTAGAGCCAGTTCAAAATTCTCATATTCCCTATTGCTTATGATGTCTCCGCCTTCTCCGTTTGCCTTAGGGTTAAAGTAGAGACTTCCGTCTGGAGCGACCGTCCATTTGGATGCTCCTGTGTGATCTGCCTTATTAAATAAATGCCAGTCGTCTATGGTCTGTCCATTAAATAAGGATATCCAGCCCGCAGCTTTTTCTTCTGCTGATAAAGTATTGGTTTCAAATTTTACTGGACTAGGGTCGACTTCTCCCATAAGATTTTCTGGAATGGAGTTCATTGTATACCAGGCTTCTGTAGACCATAGAGAATGCTCCTTATGACTTACAAAATTTTCTCGGAGTCTCACATAAACGACCTTGTCTTCTTTCATTCCATCGAGTTCTAGGAAGACCTTATTCCCTTGTTTGTTTTTAGAAGCAGATTTTACAAAGAGGTTTTCGACATCTATTTTGGGACCACCATAATTTACGGTCGGTGTATAATGCCATTGTTTTATCTCATAGGAAGCAGGATTCCATCCGTCTTCTCCGACCAGGTTTTCTGTAAATTCTAGTTCGATTCCATTTGTCTTAGCTCGTACAGCTAGAATCTCAAAAGCAGTCTCATCAGTAGGAGTAAGTTTCTGAAGGCCATACCATAGCTTCTGTCGTTGTCCCCAGTTTCCTGGATTTCCGATTCCACCTACATACAAGGATTTATCTGGACCCCAACGTATTCTATTTACTGCAGCCTCGAGTCCTTGTGTAAATCTAAAAACAGCACCTTGCAATTTTCCATTTACTTCTTCTACAAAAACTCGTTTAAGACCTCCATGATAGACATCACCATGCAACATCTGATTTTTATATGGGCCGAAGTTTATTCCGACCATCTGTGTAGGAGAGTTTCCTATCTCATCCTGTGGCAGCCATACGACTGGTTTTACTTCTTTGAGTCCCTCTGTTCCTTCAAAATCTACAGATCTCGATCCATACCAGTCTCCTTTATTTAGATGAATAATCTTAGAAGATGGCAACCAGTCTCCCTCGTTATCGGCTAGGAAGATATCTCCGTTATATCCTTTTCCTACTCCATTAGGAGTACGCATACCGTGAGCCATTCTTTCTAGTTCTCCCGTTTTTACATTTACTCTGATGGCGTTTCCTCTGTCCTTATGTTGGTCAGGCATACTGGCTCCACCTGGAAGGATACCCGTCGCTAGGTTTGCATAGAGCCACCCATCCTTTTCTTCTAGCCCAAATCCGAATTCATGAAAGTTTGCAGATACACCCCAGTCATCACATAGCGTCTGATACTCATCGATAATCTCATCTCCATCTGTATCGACTAGTCGAGTCATTTCTTGTTTCTGCATAATATAAATAGTTCCATCTACAACCTTGAGTCCGAGAGGTTCTGCTAGACCAGTGGCGATTTTTTTATAGGTTATTTTTTCTGGATCTTTTTTACGTTGGTCGACGATGTATACATTTCCTGCTGCATCCCAGGTGCTTATGACCATTCTCCCATCTGGCAAGAAATCCAGTCCGCCGACCTTGGGAAAAAACTCACTCGGTCTAGCCTGAGAAAGTGCTATCGATGGATGTACATCTTCTAGTTTTGCCTGATCGCCTGCAAGTTTACTAGTGACAGACATCGGTAAATGTAAATCTCCGATGAGCTCATGGTCTTTTTCGAAGTGGCTGTAAGCTCTTGCTGGAATTACTTGCCACTCACCGGCGTTTTCAGGTTTCCAGTTAAAGGATAAAAACTTACCTCCCATTCCCTGATAATACTCTAGATGAAAAGGATGATAACCCTTCTGCAAAGAAACCGTTGTCTCTTTATGAGATACTCCATGAGGACCATCGTGATCTAAGATTACTCTTCCAGAGAGTGTAACCCTTGATCCATCATCACTCCATACTCTGAATTTATATTTTCCATCTTCTGGCACTTCTACAAATCCCGTAGCTTCTAGTCCGAAATTCTCTACCAAGTCTCCAAAGTCATTGTCTGCGATGTTGTCAAATTTGGGCATGATTCCAGCCTGGAATGGCTCCATGATAGAATAGTCCGGAATCTTAGATGCTGTCTCTGGCACCTTATAGACTCGTACTACTGCACCTGGAATCAAATCTCCAACCTTTAAATCTGTAGATTTTATCATACTGAGATCACCACCTTTGGCTATGATTTCTGCATCTGTTTCTGGATCTCCGAGACTGAGTATGTAGGAAACCATCGTACCGATATCAGCCTTTGTATATTCTGGATGAGCAGTCATCACCTGAGAACCCCAGACTCCACCACCTCCCTTTTTTACCTTATTGACCAGAATCTCCATATTGTCTTCTGTGTCTGCATATTTTTTGGCTATAGCCAAATAAGAAGGTCCTACGGTTTTTACTTTTTTATTATGACAAGATTTACAATCACTCTTGGCGATTAATAATGCTCCTGGAGGCAAGGCCTCATCATCTCCCTCTTCATATTTTCCTTTCCATGGATTTTCTACCACTGGGAAATCCATGAGACTTGTATAGAATTTAGTTTCTCCTCTGTTTAATAATAATTTTGCCGAAAGGCTAGTGACCTCCTTCTTTCCATATTTTTTAGACTCGCTGGTTATAATTTCTAGCTCACCATCCGTCTCTATCATGCTAGTGTCTACGATGCTATTGAGATTCGTTTGGAGATATAGTTTTAAAACTGAAGGCATTGTAAGATCAAAATCTCTTCTAAATTCTAAGCTGCCACTTTCGGTTCTAACCGCATCTACTCGTTCTACTAGTTTTATAGTGTAGTCCCCTGAAATAAGATTATACATTATCTCAGCCTGGTCATCTACATATCGATGTCCTTTATAATCAACTTCAATTTGAAGGTTCTCTCCTCTCGGTCCTGTCAGTAACCAAGGATTTTCATATTTATTTACAAAGTAGGCATCTCCGATACTGGTCGGCTGTGGACCATGATATGAGGTGTACACTGCTCCATCAAAATTTACTCTTCCTTTCCATGCCTTGTATATGCTCGCAGAACTAGTGTGATAGGCTGCCCAGAGATCATCATGCAGAGCCAGCGTAAGCATCCTAGGTTTCTCATCTAATACGGATCTAAAAATCCATGGATTATACGGTCTATTAAAGTCCGTGGAAGACAATGCTTCTTTTTCTTCCGAACACGATATCAATAAAATGAATAAAAGCCCTAGTAAACCCAGTCTCATAGTGAATAGTTTTTTTCAAAGAGCTAAATATAAGAAACCAAAAATCCTTACTGAAATAAATGTTAACCCACTAAAGGCGTTAATTTTACGGCAGATAAACTAAGATTCAGATGAAATTTTTAAAATGGTTTGTTTTTATTCTAATGGCTATCGTGCTCATTTATATTATTATGTGTGCTCTAGGACCGAAAAATCTAAATACAAGCCGAACAACTACTATAAAAGCGGCACCTTCTATGGTGTATAATCAGGTAAATAATTTAAAAAGCTGGCCAGCCTGGTCTCCATGGAATGATATGGATACTTCTATGGTTATCACATACGGACAGAAATCAGAAGGTAAGGGAGCAACTTACTCCTGGAAGGGAGACCCGAATCTGACTGGTTCTGGAGATATGCTTGTTACAGAGTCTGTAAAAAATGAAAAAACTTCCGTAACGATGAATTTTCATGATTATGGTTCTACCTCTTTTGTCGACTTTAACCTCACTCCTAAAGGAAATGAAGTAGAGGTAGAATGGAAAATGGAAGATGAAAAAGACCTGTCCTTTATGTTACGTGGTATGATGCTGGCTCTAGGCCAAAAAGGAAAACTAGAGAAAAACTTCGATGATGGACTAGCTGCTCTAAAGGCAAATGCAGAAAAAAGAGCAACTGGCGTCTATGGCGGTTTTAAAATAAATCCTGTAGAAGAAAAAGAAAAACATTACATCATGAACCGTCAAGAAGTAGATGTGAAAAACATAGCTCAGTTCTATGCAACTAACTTGGGAAGCCTATTCGGTAAGGTCCAGAAAAATGGTGTAGAGATGTCAGGGAAGCCATGTGGTTTATTCTTTAAATGGGATGAGGCAAACGGAAAAACAGATATGGCAGCGGCGATTCCAGTAGCAGAAAAATTATGGATAAAAGATGCAAGCTCATATGACATACCAGCAGGCAAAGGATTGCAGATAGATTATTATGGAGACTATAACGGAACAGAGGCTGCTCATTCTGCTATGGATGAATATCTAAAAGATCATGGTCTTTTTAATAATCCACCTATTATAGAAGAGTATGTGACAGATCCTTCTGAAGAACCTGATCCGAGTAAATGGTTGACAAAAATCACCTACTACATTACTAAATAAGGAATAAGAAAGGAGCCAGTGAATAACTGGCTTTTTTTATTGAACTAAATATAGAGAGCAAGCGTACTAGTTATAGTGACTGATTCTAAAACAGCCCAGGAAGTAAAAGAACTGATGAACAGCTATGGTCAGCAGAAAACGCCCTTTCTGTTTATCATCGATTTTGATCAAAGGAGGCCACAGGTATATCCACTATCTGAGGTTCCTGATGAAATCCAATATGTAATACAAAATCAGAGGTCCGTAAAAAAGCAAAGCTCCATTTCTTCTGAGTATAATTTCCGTTCCTGTCCACCTGATTCAGAAACTTATAAAAAGGGATTCGAGAAGGTGATGAAACATATAAACTATGGAAATTCCTTTTTGCTCAATCTTACCTATCCATCAGAGGTGCAAACTGATCTGAGTCTAGAGCAAATCTTTGACCACAGTCAGGCTGCTTATAAATTATGGATAAAGGATCAGCTGGTTGTTTTCTCTCCAGAATCCTTTGTACAGATTAAGGGAAATAAAATCTCCTCCTATCCTATGAAGGGAACCATAAAGGCTGACATCCCAGATGCAAAACAAAAACTAATCGACAACGAAAAAGAACTTGCGGAACATTATACCATCGTAGATCTCATCAGAAATGATCTAAGTATCGTTGCCAGAAAGGTCAGTGTTGAGCGATTTAGATACCTGCAAAAAATAGAAAAACCAGACGGAGATATCTGGCAAGCAAGCTCAGAGATTACTGGCGAACTAAAATCAGAGTACCAAAATAAGATAGGTGACCTGCTCTTTACCCTACTTCCTGCAGGTAGTATCTCTGGAGCTCCTAAAAAGAAAACTGTAGAAATAATCAATGATGCAGAGATTGCAGATCGTGGGTACTATACTGGTGTTTTCGGCATCTATGATGGTCATAATCTAGACTCTGGGGTAATGATCAGATGCATCCAGAAAAAAGAGAATCAGCTATTCTATCATAGCGGTGGAGGCATCACACATATGAGTAACTTAGAAGAAGAGTATACCGAACTAATCGATAAGATCTATGTCCCTATTATTTGAGACCATATGTGTAAAGAATGGCAAGTTACAGAATCTATCTTACCACAATCAGCGACTTAACCAATCGAGAAGTATAGCCTTAAACTCTACGGACCATATAGATCTAAGAGATTACATTTATATTTCTGGCTACTATAAAACTGGTCTGGTAAAATGCAGAGTCAGTTATGACCATAAGATTAGGTCTATATCCTACGAGCATTATCACCCTAGAATTATCAGATCAATAAAAACCATCGTAGATAACGATATCTCATACCCACTGAAATATGAAAATCGTCAAAGGCTAAATACTCATTACAAAAATCGACAAGGTCACGATGAGGTTTTAATAGTAAAAAACGGATTGCTTACGGACAGTACTTATTATAATGTAGCTCTCTATAATGGCAAAGACTGGCTTACGCCAAAATCTCCCTTGCTACATGGAACTGCAAGAGCTAGATTATTGAAAAAAGGAATATTAAAAGAGGCAGATATTAAGCTTAAAGAACTGCAATCATTTCAGAAAGTATGCTTATTTAATGCTTTAAATGATTTTGGGGAAGTGGAGTTGGGCATTTCTGAGGTATATTGATTTATGGTATAAATCAACTATCTTACCACTAACAAAACCTAATAGAACATGAAAAAATCAATTGTACTTTTCCTAGCAATACTATTTTACTCTGGATTACAAGCTCAAGATTCTCAAACCTTTGAAAATAAAATCAAAGAATATATAAATCTTTCTGGCGGTCAAGAAAGCTTTGAAGTAGCGATAGATCAGATGATGGACATGTATAAGGAGCTAGATGATTCTGAAGAAATGTCTACTTTCTTTGAGTCCTTTTCCAGAGAGATAAAAGAGGAATCGATAGATAAATTAATGGTTTTACTTATCCCGATATATAAAAAGCATATCACAGAAGCAGAAATCGATGCTGGAATCACTTATTTAAAATCACCTCTTGGCAAATCATTGGCTAGTAAAAATCCAGCAATTATGGCTGAATCTATGCAAGCGGGTGCCATCTGGGGACAGGAAATAGGAGAACGGATTATCGAGAAGATGGAAACGATGAAGAAGAACTAAAAACGTTAATTTTAGCATGTTTTCTGACAACTTACAGAATATAACCCCTTATCTGTTACGTGATTTGTTATAAATAACCCCTTATCTATTACAATAATTGTATTAAATAACCCCTTATCTGTTACATTATATCTGGAACTAACGTATTTTAGATAGATGTTTTATAGAAAAGCCATACATAGACTACGCAAGTGGAAAGAGCAAAAAAACTCTAAGCCACTAATAATCAGAGGTGCACGACAGGTAGGTAAATCTACACTTGCTACACAGCTAGGCTCAGAGTATGAGATATTTATCTCTCTCAATTTAGAAAAGTCAGCAGATGCTCAGTTTTTTCTAGAAACTGATGACGTCCCCCAGCTTTTTGAGAGAATTCTTTTAGATAAAAATCTTCCTAACAAGCCAAAGAAAACCTTACTCTTCATAGACGAGATACAAGAAGTACCTAAGGCCATTTCATTACTACGATATTTTTATGAAGAGCTCCCCGAACTAGATGTAATCGCAGCTGGGTCTTTGTTAGAGTTTGCAGTGGGAGATGTACCCTCTTTTCCAGTAGGACGAGTAGAACTTATGGCTTTGCATCCACTAGATTTTGAAGAATATCTGCAAGCTACTGGAGAAGACATCGTCTTATCTTATTTCCAGAAACTTCCCATTCCAGATATTGCACATGATACGCTGCTACGTCATTACAATAATTACATCCTCATAGGTGGTATGCCTGAGGTCGTAATGCGATATGTAGAAAGTAATAAAGTACTCACTGATCTCAATCCAGTTTATGCATCCATCTGGGATACCTATATAAAGGATATCGAAAAATATGGAGACAATCCATCGGAGAAAAAAATACTGAGACACATCATCGATACTGCTCCTAGTGTCAGAGATCGGATAAGTTTTAACAATTTCGGCAACTCGAGTTACCGTTCTAGAGAGATGGGAGAAGCGTTCAGAAAACTGGATAAAGCTGGACTCATACATCTTGTCTATCCTACCAGCAATACTGATTTACCTGTAGCTCTGAACTATAGAAGAAAACCAAAAATTCAGTTTCTAGACACTGGCCTACTCAATTTTGCCGCAGGTATTCAGACAGAAATTCTTAAAATAAAAGATACCAATGATCTGTACAGAGGATACATCACTAATCACATGATGACGCAAGAACTGATTGCACAGTCCCCTAGACTCGGCTATATTCCACCATTCTGGACCAGAGAAAATGCAAATGCAAATGCCGAAGTCGATCTAGTAGTCCCTTATAAAAATCAGCTAATCCCTATCGAATTAAAGTCAGGAAAAAAAGGTAGACTGAGATCTCTGCATCAGTTTATAGATAAATCGGAACTGAGTGTAGGAGTACGCCTATTGGCCAATAAAATGAACTTAGAAAAATCAAAAACCATTAGTGGAAAAGATTTTACACTGATTAATCTACCCTATTATTCTGTATCCAAAATATCAGAATATCTAGACCACCTTCTTTAATCTCTCCCTCTATATATCACCATCGCAAAAAACAGAAAGAAACAGATAACCGCAGATCTCTCCAGCTGAGTTTCTACTAAGAAGGAAGTAACGACTATAGCATACAGACATAGTGAAAAACTATTTCTAAACATCTTACCTTTTATAAAGGGCAGCCATATACCGATTTGATAAATTATAAATCCGATGATGCCTGTAGAGGCAAGAGAGAATAAAAACTGATTGTGTGGAAAGTTAAGTTTGCCAGTGTAATCAGCCACATTTGCTTGATACCAGTTGCTGCAGACTTCCTTAAAATCTCCCAGGCTAGTTCCGAGCCATGGATTATCTGTAAATAAATCCCAGCCTAACTGGTAAGATAACAACCTTCCTCCATCAGAATAATTTACTGTTTTATTTTGCAGCATCTGCTTAAAATCCCAAAGCATATATCCAACTTTATTATAAAAACTTGGAATGAAGTAATACGCCAGCAAGGGAGCTACGATACAGATTGCTAAACAACCAAATCCTTGTAGATATTTTTTGGCAACAAAAATCCTTTTTAGAATCAAGAGGAAAAGACCTAGATACATCGTGACTATTCCACTCCTCACTGCCAGCAGATGCATAAATAAGAACAGGAGAACACCGATGATAAGCACTGGATACTTTAGTCTTACATAAAGCTCATCTTCTAAGAACAAAATAAAAGCCGACACTGCCGCAAAGGACATAATTATCGAGTAGCTCACATGCTGTATAGGAGTAGGTAGACTCTGTCCTTTTCCGATGAGGTCGTTATAATAATTATAGTCCAGTAGATACGTAATACTCACAATTACAGCTGATAGAAAAGCAATCCCTACAAAGGCATAGATGAGTTTGAGCATCATAGACCTTTCCACTTTTATCCCCGCAAAAGCCAATGGCAAGACTAGAAAGGGCAGTTTTAACTGAGCATGTTTTAAACCCTGCTGCAGATTAGAAGAATAAAGCATCGATAACAATACTCCTAAAAATATAAGCCCAAAACTCCATAATACAGGATCAGATTTATACCTTCTTGCTAGTGCTTTTAAACCAGAAAATGAGAAGCGTAATTCTTCATTGGCTATAGCCAAAAAGACAAAAGAAAACAGGGTAAGAGAGAGCAGAAACTTAGAATAGAAGAGGGAAATGAAAAACAATATCCCAATACCCATCAATATATTCTCCTTATTCCAGTAGTTATTAGTCTTTCCTTGGGTCATTCCGTCAGTCTCTGCCGCTAACTAACGAATTAATAAGGGAATACCTTACCTTTGCACATTCTAAAATTGTAATAGGAATGTCAAAAGATGCTTTCGAAATCGTAGAGGAAATTTTACAAAAACTAGATGCAGCTTCTATCTCAGATGCTGAGGCTCTAGAAGGGTTCAGAATTCAGTTTCTAGGATCTAAGAATGAAATAAAAGCCCTATTCGGAGAGATAAAAAATGTACCTAATGAGCGTAAAAAAGAATTTGGTCAGGCAGTAAATGCTTTAAAGACCAAGGCAGAAGACATTTTTACTAGTCATAAAAATACATTGGCCTCAGCCGGAAAGAAAGAGGCTCATGCAGGACTAGATTTATCCCTTCCTTCTAGACCTAATGAGAGAGGATCACAGCATCCCATCTCCATCGTGATGAATCGTATAATCGGCATCTTTGAGCGGATAGGATTTACAGTAGCTGAGGAGAGAGAAATCGAAGATGACTGGCATAATTTTACTGCCATGAATACACCTGACGATCATCCTGCAAGAGACATGCAAGACACCTTCTATCTGATGAATTCTACAGAGCAATTACTACGTACGCATACGTCATCCGTGCAGTCTAGAGTAATGACTACTCAGCAGCCACCGATAAGAATAATCGCTCCTGGAAGAGTATATCGTAATGAGACCATTTCTGCCAGATCTCACTGTCAGTTCCATCAGGTGGAAGGACTGTTTATAGATAAGAAAGTTTCCTTTGCAGATATGAAGCAGACGCTCATGTACTTTACTAAGGAGATGTACGGACCAGATGCTAAAATCAGATTGCGACCCTCATATTTTCCATTTACTGAGCCGAGTGCGGAGATGGATGTCTACTGGGGATTGCAAGATGAGCATGCTCATAGAATTACAAAAGGTACAGGCTGGTTAGAAATCCTAGGTTGTGGAATGGTAGATCCTAAGGTGTTAGAAAATTGTAACATAGACCCAGAGGAGTATTCTGGATTTGCATTCGGAATGGGAATCGAGAGACAGGCGATGCTCCAGTATAGGATAAACGATATCCGTATGCTTTTTGAAAACGATGTGAGATTCCTCAAACAGTTTAACTCTGCAATCTAGTCAGATATGAAACCTCAGATTCTAAAAGGAACAAGAGACTTTCTCCCTGAGCAGGTCTATAAGCGTAATTATATATTCGATACGATAAAATCGGTTTTTCAGAAATATGGTTTTCTGCCTATCGAGACTCCAGTGATGGAACATCTCTCTACCCTTACGGGAAAATATGGAGAAGAAGGCGACAAGCTCCTCTTTAAACTCCTAAACAATGGAGACTTTTTAAAGAAGGCAGACGAGGCTGCCTTATCGGCAAAAGATTCTAATAAAGTACTACCTACGATTTCTAAACGAGGACTGCGATATGACCTTACGGTTCCCTTTGCAAGATTTGTAGTGATGCATCAGAACGATATCCAGTTTCCTTTTAAGCGATATCAAATACAGCCTGTATGGAGAGCAGATCGTCCACAGAAAGGCAGGTATCAGGAGTTCTATCAGTGTGACGTAGATGTAGTAGGCTCAGACTCACTCCTCTATGAAGCCGAACTGATACAGATATACGACGAAGTATTTAAGAGACTTAATCTCAAGGCAACCATAAAAGTAAACAATCGTAAAATCCTACAAGGCTTAGCCGCAGAAGCTGGAATTTCTGAGCAGTGGATGGACATGACCATCGCCATAGACAAGCTCGATAAAATCGGAGAAGAAGGAGTAAGAAAAGAAATGTCAGAAAAAGGCTTCAGTACTGAGGCCATAGATAAGGTCTTTACTTTACTGAAAACAGAAAAACTAGAAGACCTAGAATTTACCAACGAGATAGGACAAAAAGGAAAAGCAGAGCTCTTAGAAATACACAATTATCTAGACGAGTCTCAGTTTCATAATACTGTGAAATTTGACATGACCCTAGCTAGAGGCCTCGGTTATTATACAGGCTTTATCGTAGAGGTAGCTGCAGATGATGTACAGATAGGAAGCATCGGTGGAGGTGGTCGTTATGATGACCTTACCAGTGTATTCGGCATGAAGGATATGTCTGGTGTGGGAATCTCATTTGGAGCAGCGAGAATCTATGATGCCATGGAAGAGCTAGGTCTCTTTCCAGAAAATGC
>CAZDWO010000047.1:0-31646 GCA_964509175.1 uncultured Saprospiraceae bacterium | reverse complement strand
ACCTGCTTAGGTTTTTTTGGAGCAGGTCTAGTCTCTTCTATAGGTATATACTGAGATTGAGCTACAACTGTATTGCCACAGTTATTTTTAACTCTTATATTTTTCCATGTCCATGGGACTGAGTTTGGAAACTTAGGTTCAAAGATGCTGAGCATAGATACACAGTCTTCTACTCCCTCAAATATTAAGCTGAACTCGTATAGCTCTCCGGCCTTTACTGGATACCAGTCATCTAGCAGATAGCTTTTGTCATAATAGCAGATGATTTTATATACTCGACGATTTTCGTCTGTCATGTACATTCCAGCGGGAATCATAAAAAATTCATCCTTCACTGGAGCATATTCAAAACTGACAATCGTAAAGTCTTTAGAAGAAGTTTTACTAAGGATGTTTACTTCTTTTACTACGACATGGTCAGCAGTGGAATGCTCCAGTAAGGGATATTTAGTTATTTGCCCATAGAGGCTAAAAACAGAAAATAGGGTGAATGCAAAAATTTTGAAATAAGGCATCTGTAACTTTGTCTAATCTTTAGACGCTGATTTTCTTAGTAGGTAAAGTAGTAGAGCTACTTATTTGATAAGTGTAGTAAATGCAGCTACAAGCGAGAGATAAAAGTCCACAATGTTCTATCTTTGGACAATTGCCTAAACAATTAATGGGCAAAAAATATTAGAATATAAATGAGTTTAATGATTGCAGAAACAGAGGTAAAGTTCAGCAAGGTAGAAGAAGCCATAGAGGATATAAAGAATGGAAAACTGATTATTGTAGTAGATGATGAGGACCGAGAAAACGAGGGTGATTTTATAGGAGCTGCAGAAATGGTCAATCCAGAAATGATCAATTTTATGGCTACACATGGACGTGGGCTCATATGTACGCCTCTTACTCCAGACCTAGCAGAGAAGATGGAACTTACTCCTATGGTAAAAAAGAATACCGATCTCCATGGAACCGCTTTTACCATATCTATAGATTATCGTAAAAAAGGATGTACCACTGGAATATCTGCGTATGATAGAGCGACTGGAATACAAGCCTTATGTGATGAGCATACACAGGCAGATGATTATGCACGACCTGGACATATTTTTCCATTGGTTGCGACCAAAGGAGGAGTACTCCGTAGATCAGGTCATACAGAGGCAGCTGTCGACTTGGCAATACTAGCAGGTAAAAAGCCGATAGGTGTACTGGTCGAAATTCTCAATCCAGATGGTACTATGGCTAGACTACCAGAACTGATGGAGATTGCAAAGAATCTAGACCTTAAAATTATAAGTATAGAAGAGCTCATTGCATATAGGTTAAAGAAGGAGAGTCTTATCCAGAAGGAATTAGAATTTGAGATGGAAACTGAGTATGGAAAATTTAATCTTATCGCTTTTTCTGAGAATGATAGTGATCTTTGTCATTTGGCTCTGACCAAAGGAAGTTGGACTATTGATGAGGCGGTACTTACTAGAGTACACTCTTCTACTAATACGGGAGATCTCATCAGTCTATTTCTAAAAAATCAAAGTAATGAACTCAGTAAATGGTTAAAGGCTATAGAACAAGAAGGAAAAGGAGTATATCTTTTGCTTAGACAAGAAGAGTCTAAAAACGAGTTGCTGAGTACCTTAAAAAGGCTCTCGACACAAAAAGAAAAAGGAGAAATACTAGATCCACATCCTAAGAATACAAGGAGCACAGTAGAAAGAAATATCGGAGTCGGAGCTCAAATTCTAAATGCTTTAGGAGTAAAAAATATGAAGCTGCTTACTGATAACATAGATCGCCGATTTGCACTACATGGTTATGATTTAGAAATAACCGAATATATATCTGTAAAGTAGGGGAGAACTCTAAGTAATAAATCAGGACAAAAAAAAGGTGCAACTAAATAATAGCTGCACCTCTTAAATCGATTTGTATTGTTTATCTAAATCTTCGTAAAAGTAGCTGGTACGGTTGTGTCATTATCTATGACAAACTGCAAAGTCCAGTTTCCTTTCTGTAGGTCTTTTAAATCTATCGTTATAGATTCTGAAAAGACTGGTAGCTGAAAATCGATATTACCTTCCTCGTCTAAGAGTTGAAGAAAGGTCATCGGTCGATTAGTCACGATGGATAAATTCTCGTTTACAGTATTATAGATAACATTATCTAAAAAGTCATCTACATCTGTTTTCTGCATTTGGAAATTGATTTCTTCTATAATTGTCATTACAGTAGTCAATGGAGAAGTGTTTACCTCCATCTTTTTAATCGGGTCGTCAGTCTTGGGGCTAAGGCTAGTGCCGGTATTTAGGCTTCCTAAAGTCATGGCGAGAAATAAAACCAAAGTTTTCATGAGTCAAAATTTTAAAAGTTCAAATTAATTAAGATTAACTCATTTAGAGCAAATAGCATACCACATATTATATAAAATTATAATATGTAAAAATTTGACCTTTATGTAATTGCATAAAAAAAGCTCTGAGAAATCAGAGCCTTTAGAATCCTGTACGGATTTATTTTTACTTTTGCCTAAGCGAGATATACATTATAATGACACTTATTATAGTGAACTCGGAACTGCCTTAACAGAGGCTTCTTGTATATCACTAGAAAACAGACCTGAACTAAGATATCTATCTCCTCGATCACAGACTATCGTTACGATATATCCACTTTCTATCTGGTTTGCAAGTTTTATAGCAGCTGCTACATTTCCTCCAGAACTAGGCCCACTAAATATGGCTTCTTCCTTTGCCAGTCTTCTCATAGTGAGTATAGACTCCTGATAGCTTACGTTCATAATGCCATCAAGTAGGGAAGGGTTGAATATTTTAGGAACCATTCCAGGACTCCATCTACTCATTCCAGGAATTTTAGGTCCATCCAGCGGACGAGTACCGATTACCTTTACATTTCTATTCTGTTCTTTAAGAAACTTAGAAATACCCATTATCGTACCGCTCGTCCCCATGGCAGAGACAAAGTGGGTTATATTTTGATTAGTATCATTCCAGATTTCTGGGCCAGTATTTTCATAGTGGCACATCAGATTATCATGGTTATCATACTGATTTAGGCTTTTATAGCCTTCATCTTCTACCAGTTGGGCAGCTAGTTTACGACACTGCTCAGAAGAAGTTCCTTCTAATATAACTCGTGCTCCTAGTGCTTTTACGGTTTGTATCCTTTCTCTGGTTGAGATTTCGGGCATTATTAGTGTGAGATCTAGGTTTAGCTCATTGGCAATCATTGCCAGTGCTATTCCTGTATTTCCGCTTGTGGGTTCGACCAGACGGTCAGATTCCACGATATCTCCTCTTTTTAGAGCCGCTCTTATCATTCCTAATGCTGCTCGGTCTTTTACGCTCCCTGCAGGATTATGCGACTCCATCTTTACAAGTAGAGTTACATTTTTATTAGGATTTAGGTTTCTTATTCGTACAAGAGGGGTATTTCCTATCAGCCTCGTGAGTTTCATGCATAGTATATTTCCAGTCCTTTTCAGGACCCACTCGAACCCGAAGATAGTAATTTTCCTTGTTTGAGCATACTAATATTCCTAAGTCAAATTAAAATTGAAATTGTTCTTTTTTTTGCAAAAAAAGTTGTAAAAGATTGATTTATTCGCCTTTTCATTCAAATTTTCCATCCGAGCTTTATTATAAAATTCTAGGCTAGAATAGCGTCATTTTTGAAACCAAAGCCATTGAAATATTTCTAATTACGGAGTCGCAAATGGAAGTTATAAATAAAAGACTCTTCATGGTTTTAAAACAAGTCAATTCAATTTTTATGGCTCAAATAATAAATCTAAATTCATATTTTAAGCCTCCACTAATCATACATTTTTAAGGAAATATCAACAACAATTGGTATGCACATGCAGTGGTCAACCAATGCTCAAGAGTTTAACAGTTTTACAGGATAATTTTAAAATCAAAATGCATTTTGAATATAAATAGGTGCAATATGACATGTACTTTTATGATGAGTTTTACGTCTTATATAACATAAATACTAAACTATACATATGCCTGTTCTAACAGATAAAAAAATCTATAAGAACCTTCAACCTGCAGTACTGGTAGAGCATACCATCCAGCAGAAAAAAGGAAAACTAAGTAGCTCTGGAGCACTAGTAGTAAACACCGGCCGATTTACTGGCCGATCACCCAAAGACAGATTTATCGTAAAGGATGATATCACCCAAGACACAGTGGACTGGGGAGATATAAACATTGCCACTGACAAGGCCACCTTTGATAGCTTGTTTGCAAAAATCAAGCTGTACATGGCGGACTCCGATGAGCATTACGAGAGAGACGCCTATGCCTGTGCAAGTAATAATTATCGCCTTGCGGTAAAAGTGCATACAGAGCATCCGTGGCAGAGTTTGTTTGCCTATAACATGTTTTTACGTCCTACAGAAAAAGAATTAGATAGTTTTTCTGCCGACTGGGAGGTGTTTTCTTTTCCGACTATTACCGCAGAGACTTCTATCCACAAGGTGAGACAAGAAAATTTTGCAATTATTAGTTTTACTGAGAAAAAAGTAATCATAGGAGGAACTGCTTATACCGGAGAAATAAAAAAAGGAATTTTCTCTGTTTTAAATTATATACTCCCTACAGAAAAAGGAGTATTCCCTATGCACTGTTCTGCAAACGTAGGAGAGAAAGCAGATACGGCACTTTTTTTCGGATTGTCAGGAACTGGAAAAACAACCCTCTCTAACGATCCAGACAGACGTCTAATCGGAGATGATGAGCATGGCTGGGCAAACAGTAGTGTATTTAATTTTGAAGGAGGGTGCTATGCAAAGACCATAGACCTCTCTGAACAAAAAGAACCACAGATATATAAGGCTATAAAATTTGGGGCTATGCTAGAAAACATAGGTTTCAAAGAAGATGGCTGCACTCCAGATTATACGGATACATCTATTACACAGAATACACGAGTAAGTTATCCGATATACCACATCGATAACATCATGTATAAGTCGAGAGGAGAGTTGCCACAAAACGTATTCTTTCTGACCTGCGATGCCTTCGGAGTATTGCCGCCGATAAGTAAGCTATCTGTCGAGCAAGCGATGTATCACTTTATGAGTGGATACACTGCAAAGATTGCAGGAACAGAAGATGGGATAAACGAGCCATTGGCTACTTTTTCTGCTTGTTTCGGTGCACCGTTTTTACCACTACATCCATCTAAGTACGCAGATCTTCTGGGCAAGAAAATAGAGAATGGGTCGGGAGTAGGAGATGGTAAAATAAATGTTTGGCTGGTAAATACAGGCTGGACAGGTGGTCCTTATGGAGTCGGAACTCGTATGGAATTATCTCATACCAGAGCAATGATAAAGGCAGCTCTAAAAGGTAAATTAAATAAGGTAGAGTATAAGGAGATGCCTATTTTTGGATTACAGATTCCTACCGACTGCCCGGATGTGCCTAACGCTATTCTAGATCCACGTCCTACCTGGACAAATGAGGGAGACTATGACGCTAAGGCAAAAGATCTAGCTCAGCTTTTTGTTTCTAATTTTGGAAAGTATGAGGCAGGGACTTCTAAAGAGATTATAGCGGCGGGTCCTAGTTTATAAGAATTAGGCTTTCGCCAAAATTATATTTAAAAAAAAGGACGAGCAGATTCTGCTCGTCCTTTCTTATTTCTAGTAATCACTAATAACAAATGTTGCTTAGCTTTTAGGGGCATTCTCCTTTTATTAATTATTCGTTAAAGTAAAATTTTATAATAAATCTAGAAGTATATTTGTGAGAAGAAAGTTCTTTAAATAACTAACATATCAAGAAAGGTGGAGGGAAATGGCCCTTTGATACCTTAGCAACCAGTCATTCTTATTTTGACTACGGTGCTAATTCCAGCTCTTACAAAGAGAAAGATACGTCTGTGGATTTATTTAAATTGCAGTTTATACTCGATCATTTTTGATATTAATTATTAAAAATGAAAAGTAAAAAATACAATTTTGAGACGCAGGCAATAAGAACGCAGTCAGAACAGACACAATACAGAGAGCATTCTACGCCATTATTCCTTACCTCTAGTTTTACCTTTGAAAATGCTCAACAAGGATCAGCAATTTTTAGCGGAGTAGAAGCTGGAAATCTTTACTCTAGATTTTCTAACCCCAATACATCCGAATTTATAAAAAAACTGTGTCTGTTAGAAAACTGCCCCGATGGTGTCTCGACAGCTTCAGGAATGGCAGCCATCTATACAAGTTTTGCGGCCCTATTAAAAAGTGGAGATCATATCCTTGCATCTAAGGATATATTTGGGAATGCATTATATATAATTACTCAGATTCTTCCTAGAATGGGAGTAGAGTACACACTTGTAAATGTTGATGATAAATCAGCCTGGAAAAATAATGTACAGAAAAACACTAAAATACTTTATCTAGAAACCCCATCTAATCCTACACTTAAAATTGCCGACTTAGAATACCTTTCTAAACTTAGTAAAAAACATAATATTATATCCATAGTAGATAACTGCTTTGCCACACCTTACCTGCAACGGCCAGCTGATTATGGGATAGATCTAATCTTACACTCCGCGACTAAGTACATCGATGGACAAGGAAGAGTGTTAGGTGGAGCCATTTTAGGCAGAAAAGATCTAATAGATAAATGTTTTGAATTTCTAAGAAGAACAGGGGCTTGTTTATCTCCATTTAATGCATGGATACTATCTAAGAGTCTGGAAACTTTGGCCATCCGTATGGATAGACATTGCTCTAATGCTCATCAGATCGCACTATGGTTAAAAGATGCGACAGGTATCCAAAGTGTTTCTTATCCTTTTCTTAAATCTCACCCACAGCACACATTGGCCTCAGCCCAGATGAAACTAGGTGGCGGTTTAGTTGCTTTTGAGCTAAATGGAAATCGTTCTGATGCAATGAATTTTATAAACAGGCTTAAGCTCTTTAGTCTCACTGCTAATCTAGGGGATGCTCGGAGTATAGCAACACACCCGGCATCTACTACACATGCTAAACTGACACCAGAACAACAATTAGAAGCAGGAATTACTCCGGCATATATAAGACTCTCGGTAGGATTAGAAAATGTCCAAGATTTAATAAAGGACCTGGATCAAGCTATAAATTTTTAGAAACTCAAAACATGAAGAAAAAATATATACACAAAGAAGAATTTGTATTAGAATCTCTAGAAACTATTCAGAACCTAGAGCTGACTTATCATGTATTTGGAAAAATAAATGAACATCAGGATAATATTATATGGGTATTCCATGCCATATCTGCTGACAGTAATGTACTAGAGTGGTGGCCCGGATTATTTGGGAAAGGAAAAATTTATGATCCAGATCACCATTTTATAATCTGTGTAAATAGTATAGGGTCCCCATATGGTTCTTCAAAACCTGAGAATTTTGACTTCCCTTATTTTACAGTAAGGGATGTTGTAAAGGCCCATTTGCTCATCGCTGAAGATTTAAAAATCACAAAAATTCAGACTGCAATAGGTGGATCTTTTGGAGGTTATCAAGCCTTAGAATTTGCCTATAGTTATATGGGTAAGCTGGATCACCTGATACTTCTAGCGAGCAGTGCTAAGGAGTCTGCCTGGGGTATAGCCATACATGAATCTCAGCGTATGGCACTTAAAGCAGATGTTACATTTGGGGAGAAGGAAGAAGGGAAACTGGGGATGAGAGCAGCAAGAGCCATTGCGATGCTTACCTATCGGACTAGCCAAGATCTAATAAATAATCAGAAAGACGAGGAAAATGTAATCGATGATTTTAAAGCATCAAGCTATATAAATTATCAGGGAGATAAATTTAGTAAGACCTTTGATGCGATGAGCTTATACTATCTCACAAAATGTATAGATTCCCATAACATCGGTCGCAGAAGAGGTGGGGAGATAAAAGCCTTAGGAGAGATTAAGATTCCTACACTTGTGATCGGATTTAATTCAGACACCTTAGTGCCGATACGCTTCCAAAAATTTTTAGCACAACATTTACCCAATGCCGTTTTTAAGGATTTTGATTCTAAATATGGGCATGATGGGTTTTTAAAGGAGTTAGAAAAAATTAAGGAAAGTATAAATTATTTCTATGTCCAGGATAAACAACCTGAAGTATCTGATCGAGTAGTTTTAAAATTTGGAGGTTCATCTTTATACGGGAAGGGTAAGTTGAAAAAGATGCTCGATATTGTAAAAGCAGCACAAAGAAAAAATGCAATCGCTCTCATCGTTTCCGCTCGGGGAAAAAGTACAGATATGCTCATAGGCCTTTTTGGTCTGGCAAAAAAAGCAGAAGATTTTTCTAAAGAGTTTGAGGCTTTTAAGGAATATCTATGGTTGGATGATATGGGTGTCGATATTACACCAGAGCTAGATAAATTATTTTCTGTGCTGAAGGCAATTTCACTTTTAAAAGATGACAGTGAGTTTGCCTATGATATGGTTATCGCTTTCGGCGAAATAATAAGTGCAAAAAGTTTAACAAAATGGTTAGCACAGCACGGATTGAAAACCCATTATCTAGATGCAAGAAAATTAATATTTACAGAAAAGCTTTATAATGAGTATGAGGTAGATATCGAGAAAAGTAGATCTGCCACACACAAGGCTTTTGCACAGATAGAATATGGCTACATACCCGTCATAGCAGGTTTTATTGCAACCAGCGAAGAAAACAAAACAGTCACCCTAGGAAGAAATGGCAGTAATTATACGGCCTCACTAATTGCTTATTTTATCCAAGCTAGTAAGGTCCAAAACTGGACCGATGTAGACGGCGTCTTCAGTGCGGATCCTAGGCTTGTTCCTACTGCAAGAAGAATAAGTAATATGACCTATAAAGAAGCTAATGAAATGGCACATTTCGGCATGAGTCTTCTGCATCATAAAACTATACTACCACTTACGTACGGAAAAATTCCATTGTATATTAAGAACACAAATATCCCTGATGAGCCAGGTACCTGTATAGATAATAATGGTGGGGCAAAAGGTATAAAGGCTGTGACGAGTCTAGATGATGTGGCCCTAGTTACGATAGAAGGAGATGAGCTATCCCATTCTATAGGTATAGATTCAAGAATTTTTTCTTCGTTAGAGAAAGAACAGATTAGTATAAAAATGATCTCGCAGGCATCCTCAGAAAGAGGAATAGGTTTTGTAATCGCTCAAGAAGATGCGGCAAAAGCAGAAGTGGCCCTAAACAGAGAATTTAAAATCGAATTGCGATTAAATAATATCTCCAGTATAAGAATCAATAAAGACATAGGAATCATCTCCATAATAGGAAGACATAATTTTGCTCTAGAAAAGGTAATATCTATACTTAGGAAAAATACTATTTGGATGTATCTCATAAGTAACAGTATAAACGGTGAGCACATATCACTAGTAGTAGATCGACACTTACTAAAAAAGGCAGTAAGAATAACACATAATCAGGTATTTGGGATTACAAAAGTAATGCATGTGTTTGCCTACGGAAAAGGAAATGTAGGAGCTACTTTTATCGATGAGATTCTCCATACTCCTAAAGAGGTAATAGAAAACAGAAGACTCCAGATTAAGATTATCGGAGTATGTGACTCTAAAAGATATTTTATAAATCCTGAAGGTCTAGACACAGATTGGAAAAACAGATTGGCTGAGGCCAAAGTCTATAATTCTAAGAATGATATCATAAAGGAAATAAATCAGCTTTTCTTAAATAATGTCGTCATTGCAGATAATACCTCATCAGAGGAAGTGAGTCTATTGTATACCACATTTATCAAATCTGGTTTTGATCTTGTAGCCTCAAACAAGAAATTTAATTCTTCAGAATATCGAGAATATATCGGTCTCAGAAAATTACTTAAACAAAAAGATCGACACTTTTATTATGAAGCTAATGTAGGAGCTGGTTTACCTATCATTAATTTTTTAAAGAGCCTATATTCTTCCTCAGATAAAGTGACTAAAATAAGAGGGGTTTTTAGCGGGTCACTTAGTTATATCTTTAATACTTTCTCGGAAGAGCAGATCTCATTTTCTGATTGTGTGAAACAAGCAAAAGCAAAAGGCTTTACTGAGCCAGATCCTAGAGAGGATTTAGGAGGGTTAGATGTGGCTAGAAAGCTGGTCATCCTAGCAAGAGAAATTAATTATCCAGCTGATCTTATGGACGTACAGCTTGAGAATTTAATTCCTGAATCTCTCATGGGACACTCTTCTTATGAAGACTTTATGGGTCAGACCCCAGAATTAAATACCTACTATCAAGATATTAAGTCTAATCTATCAGAAGGCCATGTTCTTAGATATGTAGCCGAACTAAATGTCCCACAAGGAAAAATGGAAGTAATTCTAGAACGTGTTCCTAAGGCTACTCCTCTGGGGCAGATAAAGAATGCCGATTCTTTATTTGAAATATATACAGAGAGTTACGGAGATCAGCCTGTTGTGATACAGGGTGCAGGAGCAGGACCTAAGGTTACTGCAAGGGCTGTCTATTCTGATTTACTAAAAATAGGACACTCGTACTAGAAAGGGAAACGATGAAAGTTTTAAAACTGATAAGGATTATCACAGTTATATTTATATTTGAGAGGCTCACATGTTTTATGAGACGATCAGATTTCTGATCGTCTTTTTTTATTTTTCTTTTTTAGAGAACTGTGTTGTGGGTATAAGCTTAAACAATCCGTTATAAATATTTTTCAATAAATTTATAGCAACAATATTATAGAAGATGACTATTAAGACGGTATATATTTTAAGTTTATTGTTTTTCTTTTCTCTGCATTTCTGCGTAGAACTGTATTCTCAGAATGATATAGAATGGTCCAAAGTATATGGTGGTCAAAGTGGTGAAGAGGCTTGGAAGCTTGATTTCTTTAATGACGAGATTGCTATAGTGGGTTCTTCTAGATCAAATGATTTTGGAATAGATAATGATACTCAAACAAAAGCTTTTTTTTTACTTCTTGATAATAATGGAGATCTAATAAGTTTAAATACTTATGCTGAAGCCGAAACTAATTATCTTTTGGATATTTTAAAGCTAAGTGATGGAATGTATTTAGCTGCTGGATGGATTGAAGAAGAACCTGGAAGTCAAAATTATGATTACTGGGTGATCAAACTAGATTCTGATGGAGAGAAAATGTGGTCAAAAAAATATGGAGGCTCCTCAAATGATCTGCTCATAAATATATTTCCACTAGAAAATAATGAATTTATGCTCGTAGGATCATCGTGTTCAGATGATGGGGATGTTTCAAATTCAGAAGACGGAGAACTTTGGTTAGTAAGAATAGATATAGATGGAAATATAATATGGGATAAATCATTTGGAAATGAATTTAACCCTTTTTTAGATTCTGCCACACTTCTCTCAGATGGAAGTATTCTATTGGGTGCGGGACTATTTGAGTCTGGACAAAGTTGGGATATAAATCTTATTAAAATAAGTTCTAGTGGAGAAGAATTATGGAGAAATGAATTAGGCGGGAGTAGTACAGAACTAGTAAATGATGTCAAAGAAGCTGCAAATGGAGACATACTAGTAACGGGTAGCTCCGAATCTACTGATAGTCAATTACCAAATGGAAGTTTTATAGTAAGATATGATTCCATGGGAAATTTAAAATGGATAAGCGAAATTGAAGGTGTTATGTTTAGTAGTAGAATAAATCCGAGGTCAGATGGTAAAATTGATGTTTTTGGATCTATTGGAGAGGTTTGGAACCAAACGGATGTAGAGCATCTTATATTTTCTGAAGATGGTGATATCATAGAAAAAAAATCATATGGAGGATCTTTAAGAGATGTAGTAAGATCAGTAAAAGCAATTTCAGAAGGATTTTTAGTGACGGGATTTTCTAATTCTTCCGATGGTGATGTTCAATCTGAAAATTCTAATGCCAGCATATGGGTTTTTAAGCTGAGCGATTCTACCCTAAGTAATCCTGATATAAATTTGGACAATATTCAAATCCATCCTAATCCGACCCATGAATATATTTATGTAAAAAATACAAATGCAAATGTCAACAGCATTGAACTTTATAATATGTCCGGACAATTATTGCAAAGCTATTTTAAGGAAAATTGTAATCAAATAAATGTTTCTCAATTAATAGATGGGCAGTATGTTTTGAGAATTAAAAATGGGGATTCTACAGTTGTAAAATTGTTCTCAAAAGTTACTAAAAATTAGAACCTTAAGTTTTCTACTATGAATGAGAAATTATATCGAATTCTGAATTAAAGAATACTACTAATCCTCTGAAGCAGTAAAGATTGTATACGTTTATTGACTGCGGATTTATTATCTAGATAGTAGGTCATCTCTTCAGAGCTAAACATACCGATTATAATTCCTCTTAGTTCATGTAAAACATTTCTATCTGCCAGAAGGGTTTCCTTTAGATATTTAGGTTTTTGTTCTTTGCTCAGATTATAAAAAGTATTTTTCTTCATTTTGAGATATTCGCTAACCATTGAAGAAATCACTTCATGCTGCATTTTCAGAATAGGTCTAAGACTTGCATTTTGGAACTGCTCATCTTTACTCATGGCATCTGTAATTATTAGGTGATCTAGCTTCGGTCTTATCGTTATCCTTTCTTTATCGTAACTATCCATTAGTTTTTTTGCAGTTCTTCATTTGTTTTAAAAAGTCCTCCGGCACTCTTAAATAACATAAAGCATTACACGAAGGTTTTGGGAATCATCACATACATTGGCCTAGAGCCTAGTAAGGAATCTTTACTATTTTATCTAATTAACATAGCTTAATTTTTCTGTAACTGTTTGCTTATTTTCACGATTCTAAAACCTGAAAATCTAAGTGAAAGTCTGTATCGCCGAAAAGCCCAGTGTCGCAAAAGAAATTGCCAAAGTTATAGGAGCAAACGCTCGTAAGGATGGATATTTTGAAGGTAATGGATATCAAGTTACTTGGACCTTTGGGCATTTCTGTACACTCTATCCACCTCAGGATTATAAGCCACAATGGAAACGATGGGATCTGAATTCCTTGCCTATGTTGCCAGATATTTTTGAGACTAAACTGATGAGTGATTCTGGAGTTAAAAAACAGTTTAAAATAATAAAAAGTCTTTTTAAAAAAGCTTCGGTTGTTATAAACTGTGGTGATGCTGGAACAGAGGGAGAACTGATACAACGATGGGTTATAAAAGAGGCAGGGTATAAAGGAACTGTACAGCGATTGTGGATCTCTTCTCTTACTTCTGAGGCGATACGTAAGGGTTTTTTAGAATTGAAGCCAGCTAGTAAATTTGATAATCTGTTTTATGCAGCGAGTTCGAGAGCGATAGGAGATTGGCTATTGGGAATGAATGCTACCAGACTCTATACTTTAAAGTATGGCGGATATAAGCAGGTTCTAAGTATAGGAAGAGTGCAGACTCCGACACTTGCGATGCTGGTAAGACGACATCATGAGATTATAAACTTTGTACCTCAACCTTACTGGGAACTGCATACAGTATATAGAGCAGTTACTTTTAAAAATACGACTGGAAAATTTGAGAATCCTGATCAGGGATCTGCTTTGCTGCAAAAGATTACTGGAAAGGATTTAGTAATAAATAAAGTAAGCAAGAAGGATGGAAAGGAGTATGCTCCTAAGTTATATGATCTGACGAGTATACAGGTCCATTGCAATAATAAATATGGATTTACCGCAGATCGTACGCTTAAGATTGTACAGAAATTATACGAGATGAAAGTTGTTTCTTATCCTAGAGTAGACACGACCTATCTTCCAGAAGATGTATATCCTAAAGTGCCTGGTATTCTAAAAAAGCTGACTAATTACGGGGAGTTTACAAGTCAGATCTTAAATGGAAAAATTAGAAAATCTAAGAAAGTTTTTGATGATAAGAAAGTAACAGATCATCATGCTATCGTACCGACTGGAGAGCAGCAGCATCTTAGTGGAGAGCAACAGCAGGTGTATGATATGATTGTAAGAAGATTTCTAGCAGTATTTTTTCCGGATTGTAAAGTGGCTAAAACCACAGTAAATGCAGCGGTAGAAGATGTTCAATTTGTGGCTAAAGGAAAGGAAATTATAGATCCGGGATGGAGAGTACTTTTTCCTAAAAAAGATAAATCAAATGCAGAATCCTCTGATAAGGAAAAAGAAGTTGATAAGGTCCTGCCTGCTTTTAATGAAGGAGAAAGTGGTCCACATAAACCCTCACTATTAGAAAAGATGACTAAGGCTCCATCTTATTACACAGAGGCATCACTGCTGAGAGCTATGGAGACAGCTGGCAAGCAGGTAGATGACGATGAGCTCCGAGAACTTATGAAGGCAAATGGTATCGGTCGACCGTCTACTAGAGCTAATATTATCGAAACCCTATTTAGAAGAAAATATTCTTATCGTAGAAAAAAGCAAGTCGTACCTACGGATATGGGTATTGCCTTAATCGATACTATAAAGAATAAGCTTCTTACTTCTGCAGAACTTACTGGTCAGTGGGAGAAACGACTCAAAGAAATAGAAAGAGGAACATACAGCCCTAAACCATTTATTAAGGATATGAAAAAAATGGTCGATGAGCTGGTGACGGAAGTTAGAATGGAAAAGAATGTAAAACGTTTTTCTGCTCCTGCCAATAATTCCTATTCTAGGTCAGTCAGAAAAACTAAGAGCAAAAAGAAGTCAGTTAGAAAAACAACAAAAACTTCTAAGCCTAAAGCATCCATGCAGTGTCCTAAATGTCAGAAGGGTATAGTCGCTAAAGGCAAGACTAGGTATGGATGTACAGGTTATAAGGAAGGTTGTGACTTTGCATTGCCATTTATTTTTATGGATAAAAAAATAAGTGATAATCAGATAAAGAGAATAGTAGATAAAGGATCTACTGTAAAGCTAAAGGGTTTTAAATCTGATAATGGTAAGGTAGATGGAAAAATAATTTTAGATTCTAATAATCAGTTGATTTTTCAGAATGAGAATAAGTTGAGTAAATCTACTAAATCACCCACATCAGAAATGCCGACTTGCCCAAAATGCAAGAACGGAAAACTGGTTAAAGGGAAATCTGCCTATGGCTGCTCTTTATGGAAAACGGGATGTGATTTTAGATTTAGTTTTGTAGATATAAAAAAGAAAGCAGCCGGACAGAAACTGACCAAGGCTTTATTTCTAGAAATCATAAATTAGAATTATAGAAAGAGATTCTAATGGTGATGATGATGTCCATGATCACTACTCTGAGAGATCATATCCATAGAATTGGTTTTGACCTCATTCACTTCTGCTATTCCTTCTGTAAGTTTATAAAATCCATTAGAACGTAGACCAGTAAATTCTTGATCTAGGCCGGAACCATACCAGGTAACTGTTACTTTTTTTATAGTATTGGCAGAACCTAATCCGATATGCTGCATCAGAGAATTGGCTCCGAAGCTTCCTCCTGAGTTTACAGTACGATAGACATTTTGTCCATTATCCAGCGTTAGTTTTATTCTACTTCCTATAGCTGCTTTATTGGCCTTTGTTCCTATGAGCTTAAGTTTTACCCAGTTGTTTTCATTATTCTCATTGAAGAACATGGCATTCATAAAGTTATCTCCATCATAGGAACCACCGAGTACATTATAGATGTCCTGATCTCCATCCATATCTAGATCTGCGATGGCAACACCATGTCCCTTTTGTAAATGTCCGAGACCAGCCTCATGAGTGACATCCTGAAATCCAGAACCATTGTTATTTAAAAACATCTGATTAGGAATAAGGGCAGAGAAATCTGGAGTTCCTGTGGCTGCATAGAAATCTGGATAGCCGTCATTATTTATATCTCCGATATTACAACCCATCGTATATAGTGGTACGTTGACATTGGTCTGTTTAGAAACTTCAGTAAAAGAGCCATTTCCTAAGTTTTTATACAGTCGTGGTAATTCTGCACTGGTAGGTTTATCTAGATAAGCAGCTGCTACTTCTCCAGCTGCAATATCAAATTGATTAAAATCAAAACCACTTACAAAGATATCTTGCCATCCATCTTGATTGTAATCAAACATCCAACATGGGAAACTCTTCATGCCTCTGCCATCCAGCGTTTTACTGATGTTTTTAAATTTATAATCATGCTCTGGCCCCATGTTTTCTAGTAAAAAATTTGGTCCTGTTATACTTGAGATAAATAGGTCTTGATCTCCGTCATTATCTATGTCTCCAGCAGTACATCCTTTTATAAATGACCTGATATTACATCGCTTATCCGCCGCTACATCAGTAAAGCTTCCGTCTTTATTGTTTTGAAAAAGTTGACATGGAGCATTTAGACTGACTGATGATTCGTTGCCTATAAAAAGATCTACCCATCCATCATTATTAAAATCTTGCCACGTAGCTGTCTGAGTGGGAAATTTGCAATAAAGTCCTGACTCGACCGTAACGTCCGTAAATGTACCATCTTGATTATTACGTAATAAGGAGTTAGGATGTCTTCCTTGTGTTTTGAGCCAAGCACCTCTCAGAATTAGTATGTCTAGATAGCCATCGTTATTATAATCGGCTTGCATAATATTAAGACCACTAATCTGGCCTTCTAATTTTGCTTCCTTGGTCTTATTTGTAAATTTTCCATTACCATCATTTGTAAAAAATTGTAGTTGGTCATCTAGTCCATAAGAGCTGGTTACGATATCTAAATAGTTATCATTATTAAAATCATCAATTATGACACTTCCTGCAATATCGTTTATCGCAAGATCTAGACCCATGGCGTTGTCCTTAAATCTTTTTATACCGGCTGACTGAGAGAATACTTTTTCATCTATTTTATATTCTGAGGGTACCTTATTGGGATACTTTCCAAGAGCCATTTCGGCTATATTTAGCAGCCATTTTGTTTTTAGATTGCTTGGATCCTCTTTATACATGGTCTTTAGAATATTCTGAGCCTTGCTTACTCCATTTACATTTTGATGTACCCCAGTTTTTTCGATGGGTAGAAGGCAAGAGTATTCATTGTGATTTGCCATGCAGTTTTCTATCTCTCCTTTACGCAGGTAACATACTGCTAGAAAGGATTTCAATCTATGGAAGTCCTTCATGGGAATGGAGACATTATTTTCATTAACAAAAGTCATCATCTGTTCCATTCTTGCAATGCTTAAATCATACTCGCCGGCATTTAACCATTCTAGGGAAGACTGATAGAGACTTTGGATTAGTGAAGAAGCATCTTGGGCAGCTGCTGCTTTCTTGTCATAATTTTCTGCTCTTTCTTTACACAGATGCCATTGGTCGAGATCAGACTTGTTATTGGCTATAGCCAAAAGCTCTTCTGCCATCTTTTTATTGGAGGCAAAGGATGCACTTGATTCTTTAGTCTGAACTGCTGCAGAACCTTGAGATTCCTTGTCATTACAGCTTGTAAAAACGAGGATGATAAGCATCACCGTAAAGAGACGGATCATATTAATTGTAGATTTTATTATACTGATATCAGACCCTGAAATTAAGTCAATTTACTTAGTTGCTCTAAACAAGTAAGACGTAAATTTTAGAAGAAAATATTTGATCTATTCTTTAAAACTTCCTACATGCCACAGCACACCTGATGGATCATGAACAAAAAACTCTTGACCCCAATCTTCATAGGTAATATCACTGATTTTTATTTTTGGATACTTCTTTTCTAGATGCTTGGATCTGAGTTCATCTAAGGCCTTAGAGACATTTTCTACTTCTATAAAGAGCATTGTATTGTTTACCCATTTCTTTACATAGTAATCCTGCAGATAGAAGCACATTTTCTCGTTTACCTCAAAAAAGGACATCTTAGGACTTATCTCATATTTCTTGAAACCCATATCCTCATAGAAAGCACTGGATTTCTTAAAGTTTTTAGAGCCTATAAAAGGACGTAGAGATCTAGGTTCCCAGTTCACTCTACTGAATTTCTATTTCTAGACTACTTATAGCAGCAACATTAAATATTCCCAATATCTCTTCGTCATCCGTATTGTTTACGATGTTTCCTTTAGAATTTACAATCGGCTCGGCAAAGATGGTGTTTAGGCTATTAAGTAACTGATCTCTGATGGACTCTAGGAAAAAGAAGGTCTCTACATTAGTGGAATGTATTTCTACTCTGGCTACATCTCCTGGATCCCATGGACTGGTGCCTAGTGTATCTACCTGTGGATTCATAGTCTCACGGATAGGAGTAATGAATATAAAGCCGTCTACTTCTGATCCTGCAGAAAATCCTGCATCAAAAGCAATATTAAGCTCCAGTGGTTCATTTAGAAACTCTCCATTCTTAAAGGTTTTTATATAATAAGTGTCTCCTAGTCCTATAGGGTCTCTAGAGAAGAAGTTGCAAAATATCCCTTCTCCGAATGCATCATCTCTGAACTCTTGAGAAATAGAATCTATAACAGGGACTCGATTCATTGCAGCGATAGCACTTATGTTTTTTCCTTGTGTATTAACATCTAAAGTAAATATTTCTCCTACTGCACCGATGGGTCCATTGCTAGCATCATAGATATAATCTCCATCTCCCTGATCTTCAAATATGAAGGTATTCCCAGATGAGCTGGTTACAGTTACTTCTGCATCTGTGATTCCTGGTGTAAACTCGTTTGTAAAATAGGGTAGTGTCTGTGTGATACGGACAACTTGTTCTTGAGCTAGGTTATCTAGAAAAGCTTCTACTACTAGTCTATTTTCTCCCTCTGGTGCTGGGATATCTATGATGTCTTGACAACTGCTTAGAAGAAACAGCCCGCCAGCTATAAGTATTATGTTACGTAATATCATTATTGGTTGAATTTAAAGTTGTAAGAAATGGATGGAATAAAACTCCCTATAACGGATAGTCGCACCGCTTCAGTTTGTATAACCTGATTTAGAGGAGGAGCTCCTTGTTGTCTAAAAAATATAGAAAATGGATTCCGCTTACTGTAAACATTATAGACTGAGAAAACCCACTCACCGACCCACTTATCGTCTTCTGATTTTTTCTTTCCTTTACGTGTTGCAGATATATCGAGTCTGTGATAATCTGGGATACGCAGGTTATTACGAGTATTATTAGAATTATGAGGAACGATGTATTCTCCGATCTCATATCGGCTGGTCGGGAAGGTAGCTGGAGTCCCTGTCAGATAAACAAAGTTTGCACTGAATGACCATCTATCATTTAAATCATAAAAAGAAGTGATGCTCAAGTTATGAGTCTGGTCAAATCTAGATGGATACCACTCGTTATTATTTATGCCTTCTATAAGTCTTTCTGACTTAGCTAGTGTATAACTGATCCAACCATTAAATTTTCCCTTGTTCTTTTTTAGCTGTACTTCTAGTCCATATGCTCTACCGTCACCAGCCACTAGGTCTCCTTCTAAAAACTGGTTTAGTAGGAGGTCCGCTCTGTCCACATAATCCACTAAGTGCTGAAAGTCCTTATAATATACCTCAGTAGTCAGCTCGTATTTATTGCTCATAAAATTTTGGAAATATCCCACTGCTACTTGATCAGCCAGTTGAGGAAGAATATTATTAGAGCTCGGAGCCCACACGTCTACTGGAGTAGAGGCTGTCGTATTAGAGATTAGATGTATGTACTGAGCGGTTCGATTGTAGCTGGCTTTGACAGATTTATTTTCGCCGACAGGCACATTAATAGAAAATCTAGGCTCTAGACGAGCATATCTCTGTATGGATTCCCACTGATCAAATTCCTCAGAAGAAACAAAGGTCTTACGCTGTCCTGGTTCTGCATCCTCAAAGGTGAATGCTTTTCCTGTACCTGTATAGTTAAAAGACGAGAGTCGTAATCCATAATTTAGCTTGATGCCATTATCTAGGTTTTGCTCATTTTCCACGTAGATGGCACTCTCGATTGCAAATTTGTCATCTAGACTTATGTCAGAAGTTTCTCCCTCTGATACACCGACTGCAGCTCCAGGCTTAAATTTATAAACGATTCCCTGACCTCCAAATCTGATAATGTTATTGGGATTTAAGAAATAGGTAAACTCTGGTTTTATACTTCCATTCTGTATGCTCGCTTGCCAGTCAAATCGATTTACAGAATCCTCTCCAAAAGCGATTTTATAATCATAGTCACTATAGAATAGGGTAAGGTTACTAAAAAGTCGATCGCTAAATAAATGATTCCATCTAAACGATCCAGTACTGTTTCCCCAATTGAAACCTGCCGCTCCTCCAAAACCAAAATTGTCTCTACCAAAGTACGCAGATAAAAAGATCTTATTCTTTTCGTCGATGTTATAGTTTGTTTTAAGAGTGAGGTCGTAAAAATTCAATACAGTATCATCTAAATCCTCTCCTAAAAATGGGCCTGCTAGTACATCTATATAAGATCGTCTACCTGCGATTATAAAGGAAGACTTATCCTTTACAATCGGAGCCTCGATAGATAATCTACTAAAGATTAGACCTACACCTCCGTTTACCGTTGTCTTTTTATTATTACCTTCTTTCATCCGTACATCGAGGATAGAGGATAGTCTACCACCGTATCTAGAAGGAATTCCTCCTTTATAAAGCTTTACATCTTTTACGGCATCAGGATTAAAGACTGAGAAAAACCCGAATAGGTGAGAGGAGTTATATACAGGAGCCTCATCGAGGAGGACGAGATTCTGATCGATACTACCTCCTCTTACATTAAAGCCAGTAGCACCTTCACCCACACTGGTTACCCCAGGCAGCAGTTGCAGACTACGAATAATTTCTACCTCACCGAGGAGGGCAGGCATTTGTTTTATCGTTTGGATATCGAGTTTCTCGACACTCATCTGCACGTCAGTAACGTTTTTATCCTCTGCCTCAGCAGTTACGACCACTTCTTGAAGTTGATTCTCAGTAGCACCCATTTCTACATCCAATTTTACATTTTGGTTGAGAGATACATTTTTTAAAATGGTCTCGAAACCGAGGTAACTGTATTCTACATCATACTCACCCTGAGGTAATGTAAGAGAATAGAATCCATATTCATTACTTGTAATTCCTTTAGCAAGGGAAGGAACATAGGCAGTAGCACCGATTAAGGTCTCTCCACTAGTCCCATCCTTTATATAACCACTTATCGAATAATCCTGAGCAGAAAGTGCTGTTGTAAAAAATAATGCCATCATGGCACCCCATAATTTATTCATAGATCAAATTTAAACATATATAAAATAATTATATATGTTATCCTACTACAATATTAGATTGATAACGATTAAAAATGGAAAAATATCGGTTGTATTATTGTTAATTTCTACGAGGAATCATCTTTTTCAGATAAAACTATTGTGGATAGCTTAAAAGTTATGAATATTGATTTTCAAAGAGTTAGCGGGCAGCATACTAATATTTTTAAACGTTTTAATTATGAATTATTATTGAACAATAAATTTCTAAAATGAAAAATTTAAGAAGAACTTTTGCTTTTTATCTGGGTATGTTATTTTTTTCAATTCTTTTCTATCAATGTTGTGATGAGGAGAGCTTTGAAATTACTGGATTAGAGGATCTCGCTGTGACAGATATTGCAACTTTAAGTAATGACACTATTTCTAATCAATTTTCTCTTACTAGTTTATATGAAGGGGATGTAGTATATGAAACACAACATGTAGATTTTATATCTGCTGCTTGGGCAACTTCGTGTGAATACAATTACCTTAATCCTATAGTAGATGAATCGCTCAGTGTATCTTTTTCTCAAGATCTCGTATATCAAGGTGAGATCATTTCTAGTGGAACGAATGTGCTAAATGAAAATTTGCCAGGTTTAGCGGGCAATGTTTTATTGGATGGGGTAGAAATTATATTTACCCAAACTCTAATTGACTCAGTCAGTATACCTACTGGAGACTGTACAATTCAATTAACTGCAATGACCACTGATAGTCTGGAGTTAGATCTTGAAGCTACTGTCTTTTTTCGCTTCAATTAATCGTAAAATTTACTAAGGTTAATTCCTACGAGGAATCAATGTTTTTGGATAAACGACTACACTTTCGTTGCCATCCTTACCCACTGATGATACTCCGAAGAGATAATTGTCAATTACGATGTTTTTTAGAGTAACATCAGATTCCTTTTCTACATATCTGCTATACTGCCAGATAGGAGAGGTTGTGTCTCTCCAGTAGACCTTATAACCAGCTAGGTTTTTATCTGTAATAGGGTCCCATTTTAATCGGGTAGAAGGTTTTACCGCTCCTCCGATCATGACAAAATCTGGTTCCTTCGGAGCCCAAGCGAGGCCTGCTAATGTGATGGCATTTACGGCAGTCAGCTTAGCTGCATAATCAAAGTTTACTCCTTCTATTACATCGCCATAGTCTATGCCATTTTCTGTACGAATATCCTGATGCTGTCTGTCATAGTTTTCATGAGTTTCCATTATCCGTACACCTGCAAAACCCTCATCATTAAACGGGCGATGATGACCTCCTCTGCCGAATCGGTCTAGTCTGTAAATCATCTTGGCATTGAGATTAGTCATATAATCGCTAGTCATTTTATCTACATATCGAGCGAGTTGTCTAGAGGGTCCATCTACCTCACCTCCGTAGAATCTATTCCAGATTTGGTCCTGCTCGGTAGGCTTGGGTGGTGTAGGTTCTGAAAATACTCGGAAGCTCTCATTATCGATTACTCCATCTATTCCTTCTATGTTTCCGATCATATCATTGTTGAGAATTCCGATGACGTCCCAGCCCCATTCTTTTATATCTTTTGCTAGAAACTTACCTCCGAAAAGCCCCTGCTCTTCTCCACTAAGGCCTACAAATAAGATCGAACAAGAAAAATCATACTTGCTCAGTACTCGAGCTGCTTCTAAAACTCCTGCCATGCCCGAGGCATTATCATTAGCTCCAGGGCTATCATTTTTAAAATCCACTGGGTCGGAGATTCTAGAATCTATGTCTCCTGACATAATGATGTATCGGTCGGGAAACTGAGTTCCTTTTTTGATGGCCATTACATTTACGATCCATGTATCTGTAGGAATTCTTCTAGACTCTCCAGCCTTTACAAGTCCTCTGTGGTAACGTACATCTAAGCAGCCATTGCAATCCTTAGAAATAGATTCCATTTCTTTTTTTATCCATCGACGTGCTGCACCGATTCCTCTAGTTTGAGAGGTAGTATCTGAGAGCGTATGTCTCGTTCCGAAGTTTGCAAGAATCCTGATGTCTTTTTCGATTCGTTCTGCAGAGATGGCATCTATAATATCATAGTGCTTTAGGTTTTTACCTGGTGCAGATTGTGAGAAGAGGATTTGGCTGTAGCCGAAAATAAAGACGAGTAGAAGATTTTTCATAGGGTTAAAATACGATGTAATTTGCTAATGTTAAATAGAATAGCCAATAGATATAGGATAGACGATAAATCATACTTTACAGCTTCAGAAAAATACAAACTATGACTACTCAAGAAATCGCAAATAAACTAGTAGATCTCTGTCGCAAGGGAGATTATAAAACCATCTACCAAGAGCTATATTCACCAGACTGTGTAAGTATCGAACCCAAAGGTGCTAAAATGGAAGTCTGCAATGGACTAAAAGAAATGGCTGCCAAAGGCAAGGCATGGAATGAATCTATGGAAGAATTTCATGATTCATCTGTCGGAGATCCGATCGTAGCTGGCAATCACATCTGTATGACCATGATGATGGATGCAACTTTTAAAGGAGTAGGAAGAGAAAAAATGGACGAGTTATGTGTCTATGAGGTACAAGATGGAAAAATCGTAAAGGAACAGTTCTTTTATAATCTATAGAAGAAGTGGACTAGGACTCAATGCTGATGTCATAGCTTGCCAGTAGTCCAGAAATATTAGTCTTGGAGAATTTGGCTTTTTTGATTCGGTTTATTTCTGGATTGATAATAAAGTTATATGCTGTTCTAAAATCCACTTTCTCAAGAATTGTATTCTCAAAAGTAGCTCTTTCTAAATCACAGTTTTCAAAAACTGCACTGCTGAGATCAGCTTCACTAAATTCTACCTCATGCAATAGGCAGCCTTTAAATGTAGTCTTCTTGATATTAGTTTTATAAAACAGACTATGATTAAGAACACAGTCCTCAAATGACATCCTTATCCCAAATGGGTTACATACTTCAAAATCTACTCCCAATATTTTACATTCTTTAAATTCGACGTCTCTTAGTATCGTTTTGGTCAAGTTGACCATGCTCAGATTACAGTTGTCAAAACGACAATCTGAGAAAATGACATCTGATAAATCAGAGCTAGAAAAATCACAATGGGAGAATGAGCAGCTGTCGTATTCTGATGTGGGTAGAGGATTTTCTGTGTAGTTTTCTTGTTTGAAAGATTTATTTTCTATGAGGTCTAACAAAGGACTTGAGGTTTAAAGGTTCTAATATCTAAAGGTAGCTCAATTGAATAAGTACTACGCAGTCATTTTAAAATTGAACAAATCCTTCTTAGCTAATTCTCACATTCTCACATTAAAAATTTACACATTACAACAAGCCCTACGGAGCCCAGTTTCAAATTTCCAAATTGACACATTTTCAAATTAATCCTAGTAGCATCCGATGGGAGAACCCGGAGGCATTTTCATAATCTCTGGAATTTTAAAAGTCTCTGGATGCTTATTATGCTCCATGAGAAGACCACGTAGATAATTTATATGTACTGTTCTAGAGTCACTATGCTTTTGTGATTTCTTAAAATCGAAAAACTGATCTAAGTGATTTTGTATTACTGCAGCTACCTGTTTATTTATCGTACGGTCTGTTTTTAATTTTAGTAAATGTATAAAGAGTGTTTTTTCTATTACCTGCTGATAAGCTTCGTCCCCTTTTTGATTCCGGATATGATTTTTTATAGCGTCTAAGTAATTTGCAAGATTCCAATTTTTAGCGGCATTAAATTCGATTCTGGCCAGTCTTTGAGGATGGAGTAAAAAGCCTAAAGTGTGACTGGCACTTGCTTCTGCCACTGCTAGTGGATCAAAGAGGCTACCCATAGAACTTCCGAAGGTTTCTCTGTCTTTCGGGTAACCGTAAGCAGCGGGAGGTATGCTAGAGATGATATGGTTTGGGAGTTTTAAGTAATCAGTATCTAAGGTTTTTAGAATTGCATCCAGAGCTCTTTTCTGCAATGAGACAGTAGCTGGGTCGTTTGTGAGTTTTTCTGGTTTTATGCTGTAATCAAATGCCTGTCCTCCTATAATTTTGGCTGCAGCCTCTACCTGATATCGATGCATGAGATAGGCAGGAACGAGTACTTTCTCTATTTCGGAGTAAGGTGTTCCATTAGCGATAGATTGTTTTCCCATATTTTCAAGTACGCTCTTTCTTAGCTCTGAAAGTCTTTCTAGCTCAGTGATAGGGTCAGAACCATTGTCCCATAGATGAGCATAAAGATGCAGTCCTCCAGCTGGACGAGCATCTTGATCACTGATAAATCTGAGACCATCTCTGGCGTTACGGGCTATGATTTCTGCTAGGAAGGCTTCTTCACTTTGGCCCTGAGCCGGAATGCCATAACCGTATTTAATAGCCCGCTTATCCCATTCTCCGATTTTCTGATCATAGGCTCCCTTAAAAGAAAGGCCATCTTTTTCTTGCACCACATATGGGTGAGGGTAGTCCATTACTGAAGCACGATTATTTGTGCTGGCTGCAAAATTGTGAGCCAGCCCTATCGTATGTCCGATCTCATGAGCAGAGAGTTGTCTGAGTCGGTCAAGAGCCATCTGTAATAATCGAGGATCATCTGTATTTACATCAAAGGAAGAAATGATTCCCTGAGCAATCAAAAAATCTTGCCTTACTCTAAGAGAACCAAGACTTACATGACCTTTTATAATTTCGCCAGTACGAGGATCAGCAACGGATGCTCCATATGACCAACCTCTAGTGCTACGATGTACCCACTGTATCATATTATATCTCACGTCTAGTGGATGAGCACCTTTAGGAAGTTCTTTGATTTGAAAGGCATTTTTATACCCTGCATATTCAAAGGCTTGATTCCACCAGCGACCTCCCTCCATCAATGCAGATTTTACGGGCTCAGGACAGCCAGGGTCGATATAGTAGATAATAGGTTCTACCGCTTCGCTAGTTTTTGCGGATGGATTTTTCTTTTCTAATCTATGTCTCAGGATATATCGTTGTTGCATGTCCTGACCGATGGGAGCAGCATAGTCATAATAACTACCATAGAAATACCCTGACCTAGGATGAAATTTTCTAGGGCTATATTTATCATCAGGTAGTCTTACAAAGGAGTGATGCTGACGTACAGTTACCAGTTCTGGAGTAGGAGTGACATTTGAGATTTGTCTTCCTTCTGGGCTTCCACCAAAGGTCAACAAGGCTTCCATCTCTGTGTTATCGGGAAAGTTAAAAAGTCCTTCCTTATAGATGGCACTCTTGCTAGGATCTAGAGCAAAGGTGCCTTGTTCTCTATCTTTTAAGGTCTTAGCCACACCATGAGCATCGCGGAGTAAGAAAGAAGTAGCAGATAAGGAATACGTCCCATTCTTACTTTCTTTTATTTCAAATCCATGTAAGATAGATTGAGCAAAGGCTTCCTTGACAGAGGCTCGCTCTGCTGCATTATCTGTAATGGCTCTGTACTTTAGATTGTTCTGTACAAGCAACATCTTCTTACCCGATCTATAAAAATGTACTACTCGCTCGTTTCCAAGTTGTCCTCTATCAAGACCGATATCATTAGACCCAACTCCAGCGGCAAGACTGTTTACATATAGAAATTCTTTGCCGATCATCGACTCAGGTACATGTAGTAGCAGCTCTCCTGCACTATCGACCCAGGTATAATTGATAAAGCCATCTTGTTTCTGAGCGAAGAGGGAAATAGGGAGGAGTAGGAGTAGGAGGAGTCGAATCATGTCTTTTAAGTCTTGTTGTAAATTTAGTTAATATCGTGGTTTCAAGGTATTAAGGTTTGGAGGTTTCAAGGTTTCAATGTTTTGAGGTGTCGAGGTCCAAGGGTATAGGGTATAGGGTTTAAGGGATAAGGTTTAAGGTCTAGGGCATCATCAGTTGTGGTCATTTACTCATTTTCAAATTAGAAGGGATGACTTGGAGCAGGACTATACCATTTACACATTAATAATTAGCACATTACCACATTGATTTGACTCCTTAGGAGTCAGGGTTTCCACTAGTACTAAGAAATAGGGAATATACGGATGTAGGCTTTTTATAATATATCTAAACTTGTAATAGATGATTTAGATTTTATAATCAAAACTAACCCTGTTATGAAAAATAAGAACCTACTCTTTCTCGCCTTATTGGCCACAGCCACTGTCACTTCTGCATTCTATTTTACGCAAGCAGAACCTATTCCAGATTTTCAGACCTATGAAGGGCTGCTTTTCTACGATAATGATCAACAAGCTTTCTACTTAGAAGATATGGAAGCAGGTACAGATATACTTTTAAAATTTAAATACGAAGAATCATCAGAATTGGATTTTGATAATCTTACGCATGTAGAAGTACATGGCATGTATCAGAAAGACGATAATAGTTTACGTGTACTAGCCTTACATGAGACTACCGATATTACCGCTACGACTCCTTGATAATGGATTTTATGGCATTAATATACGCGACATTGGCTTCCCGATCCCCGATAGTCACCCTTATGTTTCCAGGTGACCCAAAATTAGCAGATGGTCTGACCATGACACCGGCAGATAACATTGCTTGAGCAAAGTGGTCATCTTGGATAGGTGGTTGTATCAGTATAAAATTAGCTTGAGATTTCCAGTATTGGATTCCTAGTTGATCGAGTTCATGATACAACCACTTTCTTTCTCCGATTATAGTTTCTCTGGTAAGTTTTAAAAATGCCTCATCTTTTAAGGCTGCGATTGCCGCTTCTAAGCTCAGTCTATTTATTAAGAATGGTTTAGATATCTGACGTATGTAAGCTGATATTTCTGGAGTGGTATAAGCATATCCGATACGCATAGATGCCAGTCCGAATGCCTTAGAAAAACTATTCAAGGCGATAATTTTCTTTCCTTCTTTTACATAGGGTAGAGCAGTCGTAAAATCTTCTGCATCTGCAAAGTGATAATACACCTCGTCCATAACGATGACTACATGATCAGGGACATTATAGATTATTTTTTCTAGAGTTGCCTTAGGGATGTAAGTTCCTGTAGGATTATTTGGACTGGTCAGAAAGAGTAACCTTGTCTTGTCAGTTATAGCGGCAAGGATAGCATCAGCATCTATTTCATAACTATCGGGATTCATAGGAATGTCTATGATCTTTGCATTTAGCCACTGTGAGAACATCTGATAGGGAAGGAAGAATGGATTGCTTACTATGCATTCGAGGTCATGATCCATAAATGCTCTTATGGTTAGATCCAGCACTTCTGATCCACTAGGTCCTCCGATAAAGTGCTCAGGACTGAGCTCTTCTTTATAGAAATGATGCAGCTGATTACGTAGTCGCTCATCGGTACGATCTGGATATTCGTTAAGGGCGGAGAGGTTATTTTTTATGGCTTCAAGAGCCAATGGAGAGCTGCCGAGGATGTTTTCGTTACTAGAGAGTTTATATATTTTCTTACCACTCTTGGTGAGTTCTCCTTTGGTTATACCTCCTTTGTAGGTTTGCTTTAGAGATAAATAGGGCTTAAAAATATTGATGGCTTTTTTTGTTTCGGACATGGCGGAAAATTACGAATATGTATTAGTATAACATTGATACCGCAGAAAGTTTATTTAGTATCTCTAATTTTTTTATCCCTTATTACGATTTTGGCTTAAAGCCAAAAAGGAGACAGATAGCGATACTTTGTAATTTTCTACGACAATGGCTTATTTATTAATGATATGGTACATGAAATTGTGTAACTTAATAGAAGCTAAAGATGATGGAAGTTTTATAAGAGATTCCTAATTCAACAATGATCCATATGAACAACAGAACGACCACTTCTATTACCTACAATATTTGGAGTAATCTATATCTAATATTAATTCTTAGTATATTTTCTAGTCTAAGTATAGATGCTCAGTGTGATATAAATCATGATGAGATCACTACCCTGGAAAACGAATTTCGACTCAAGTCATATTCTGAAATAGCCAGTCTTACGTCTGGAGAAAATTACTTTAAAATAGATGAAGATTCTCGTTTTGATATGGGGTTTAAAAAAGCTTTATGGATAACTGCCTACGATGAAAATGATGTCCTAAGAGTGGCCGCCAATACGGTAGTGACCAATGGTGCAAGAGATTTTGTGGCTGGACCTGTATTAAAAGAAGAACAAAGCCAAAGTCAGTTTTGTGAATTTTATACTCGGATATGGAAAGTGGATCGAGAAGAAATCGAGCAGTTGAGAGATGATTTTGATTCAGGAGTACTGATGGAAAGTGACATTCCAATAGACATATGGGAATGGCCAGCGATAGGAAATGAAGCTCTAGGAGAATTTATGCCAGAGGAAGAAATGGCTCCTTTTCATGACAATAATAGTAATGGAATATATGATCCGTTAAGTGGCGATTATCCGATTGCTTTAGAAGAACTAAGCAATTTCATTCCTGAGCAATATGTGTTTACGGTATATAATGATGACATCGAGCATACGAGATCTGATACTGATTCTTTACGGATGGAATTTCATCAGATGGATTATCTCGTAGACTGTGAGGTAGGAGGCCCTGTAGATAGAAGCATTTTTACTAGAATTAGATATGTGTATAAAGGAGCGGATGATTTATTGGATTTAAAAATGGGCATCTGGCAATTAGAATCATTAGGCTGTCATCTGGATGATCGCTTAGGGGTAAGCGTAGAGCATAATGCAACCTATGTGTATAACCTCAATGGCGGAGACCAGCAAAACTGCGTAGAGGATTCTGAACAGATTCCAGCTGGCGATGGTGCTCTTTCTACACACATATATTTAAATAATGATATCGATAACTACATGTATCATCATTTTATGATAGTAGGAGGCTTTCCGATTGCAACCTATAGTCCAAATCAGCCAATTCATTATGACAATAATCTAAGCAATAGATGGCGAGATGGCTCGTCGGTTGTACAAGGAGGTATAGGATATGATACAATGAGTATGGATTTGGTAGATTTTCCTTTTTCCGATTTTCCCACTGATACGTCTGGCTGGTCGATGCGTAATGTCGATGCTCCGTTTTCTAATGCAGCATCCGTAACTGCTCTCCATAAAAAAGAAAGAATATCTACAGGTTACACGGGTCATATAGATTATGCGGATCTAGTAATCTATGATAGAGAAAAACCGGGCTATGAAATCTTTGAAGATTACGATTACGAGGTAAACGTGGTAAGAAATACCTATCTAAACATTCTGTAAGGAAATGGTTTTTGTGGAGTGTCGAGTACTGATAATCTCGCAGATGACAATGCATCCATAAAGATTTATCCTAATCCTAGTTCGAGTCAAATTACAGTCCGATTAAATGAATCTGGAAAAGGTAAATTAACCATTTATACGGCTCAGGGCAAAAGTGTTTTTCAAAGTGATATCCGAGATAACATTAGTGAATTAACAATATCTCTAAAAGACTGGCAGGCAAGAATTTATCATATGGAATTTCTAACTGAGAAGGGGGCGAGACAAACTGCATCATTTGTAAAAATTCCTTGATTACCTTTAGGGTAAATTATTGCCTTGAAAAAAATATTGATTCTTTGTTTTCCCTTTTTTATGGCTTGTCCAGCACAGGAAAGAATAAGTGCTCATAAATCTGATTTACCAGCTCGTGAAGAAATCGATCCAGCTCTATATGAGAAACTAAACTATGTAGACCTAGATAAGGATGCTAACTTATTTCTAAATGATAATCCAGTAGAGCAATCAGATCTCTGTCAGGCACTTTTTACTGAACATGCCTTCAGCTGGCATATTGTTCTCAGTGCTCCATCAAAAAGAAATGAAGCTGCTTATCAGCAAGTAAAAGAAGAACTTAAAAGTTGCCATTATAAATATCTACAGCTCCAGGCCATAGATTTATATGATAAAACGCTAGAGCAACTAGTTCCCAAAACCAAGGGTAGAGTAGAGGAGATGTTTCCGCTGCAGGTTATAGAGGCTAGGAGGTAGTTTAGTTTTTGTGCTTAAGCAATTAATAAGTCGAAAAGAGTCGTACAGTAAAGGTCACAGCTCTTTTAGTTTTAATGTTTATTTGAAACGAATAGTGCTTCCAAAGGAAAAAGATGTCTCGACAAGCTCGACATGACAAGGAGTTTTGGGTATTATAGCCCGTTTCTAAATTATCAAATATCCAAATTGAAAAACTTCTACTTAGCAATTATCACATTCCCACATTAATAATTTACACATTGAACAAGCCTATCTAAGCCCATTTCCAAATTTTCAAATTGGCTAATTTTCAAATTGAACTTGTCACACTAAAAAATTATCACATTTACACATTAATAATTTTCACATTAGCTTAAACGTTCAAATATCCCAGCAATCCCTTGTCCACCACCTACACATGCCGTGACCATTCCATATTTTTGGTCTCTTCTTTTCATTTCGTCGAGGAGTTGGATGGTGAGCTTAGCACCGGTAC
>CAZDWO010000046.1:16435-31731 GCA_964509175.1 uncultured Saprospiraceae bacterium | reverse complement strand
TGATCCATTTGGATTAGGGGATGATGACGAAGATGATAACGATGCGGCAGAGATACTAGTAGTAGGAAAGATCTGTGGGACGATATGGGAAGATTGTAACGGAGATGGAATACGTAACGATGGAAATGCAGGTATTGCAGGAGTAGAAGTTCAGGTATTCAATTCTAATAATGTGTTTGTAGGAACAGCGTTTACAAATAACTCAGGTTTTTACCAGTTAGAAAATCTCTTCCCAGGCAACTATTACATTAAGGTAATAAAGCCAGCGGATTACCTAGCTACAGACTTTAGACAGGGTACCATACTTGGTATAGACAGTGATTTGGATAATTCTAATGGAGAATGTACATCACCTATCGCTGCAGTTGGCGGCGGTGCTTGTAATCCAGGATCATTCGATGCAGGATTGTTTAAGTGTATTCCTATAGGAGAGCATGTATGGTTTGATACAAATAGAAATTCTATCAGAGATTTCATAGAAAATGGAATCAATGGAATACGTATAGAGTTGTGGAGATCTGTAAATGGAGTATGGAGTTTCTATGATGCTCAGACATCTAGAAGCAGACCAGGTTCGCCATCAGATGATGGATACTTTAAATTCTGTGCTCCTCCAGGAACATATGAGTTGAGGTATACAGCACCGATCGGACTAGTGCTTGCCTCAAAAGATATAGGAAGTAATGCAAGTCTACCACTCACAAATCCTAACGAAAGTAATAGAGATAGTGATGTAAACTTTAATGGAAGAACAGATGCCATTACGATAGATTGTAATAACGCAGATATATGTAGCATAGGTGCAGGATATTTCCCGATGTCTCAGATAGGAAACCGTGTATGGTATGATGAAAATCATGATGGTTTGCAGAATGTAAATGAGCAGGGAATAAGTGGAGTAATGGTAGAAGCATATGATGCTGATGATAATAAGATAAACAGTGATGTTACTGATGGTAACGGAGCTTATAAAATCGATTATCTAGGTCAGAATGATTACTACCTTAAGTTTACGCCGCCTACGAGTTACGGTGTTACAATTCCTAAGCAAGGAAACGATGATACCTCAGATAGTGATGTAGATGGTTCTAATGGACCTAACACGACAGCTCTTATAAGTCTTAATTCTGGAGATGATATCCCTACAGTAGATGCAGGACTGATATTCGGAGTAGTGCCACTAGACTGGTACAGCTTTACAGGAGAGGCTAGAGAGCATCATAATCTACTCACGTGGATTACTGCTAATGAGGTAAACACGAGTCACTTTGTGATAGAAAGAAGTTTTGCAAATAGAAACGAATTTGTAGAAATCGGAAGAAAAGCAGCAGCAGGAACCAGTTCAGAATTACTGACCTATCAGGCCAAAGATTATGATGTGGAACTAGCAGGAAGCTATTACTACCGTATTAAGCAAGTGGATCTAAACGGTGCATTTGACTACAGTGAGATAGTAAAAATAGATGTACTACCATCTAGAGAACTGAGTGTCATCATCTATCCTAATCCAGCCAAAGAGCTGGTAAGTATAGATATCGCATCGCCAGAAGACGGTATACTTTCAATATCACTTATTGATGCACAAGGAAAAATCGTAGCACTAAGTCTTATAGACGAGATGCTAAGTTCTGGAAATAACTCTAGATCTATAGATATTAGTACTTATCCAGCTGGAGTATATACTTTGAGTATAGAGCTGGGTAATTCAGTAATACAGAAAAAGTTAGTGATAATCGATTAGAGATTATAAACTACTAGATACTTAAAGGGATGCAGTCAGAAATGATTGCATCCCTTTTTTAATGCTCGTACTACCGCTTACAAGGTTGTATAACCGACATATACAGACAAAATGAAATCAATACTTTATATATATAAATATTTTTAATATATTCGAGTTTTGAAATGCCACACACCTGAGATTCTCCGTCTGGAGAGATAGTTTAATCTTTTGAAGAATATTGATTATTTCTCATCCTTATGAAGAAAATCTTAGTTTTTGTCCTGATTATTGGGACATCCTTTAGCCTCTATGCAGTGGCAGATATAGATCGTTCCTGGTCTCTTATTTCTAGTTTAGTATCAGAAGATGAGTGTAATATAAATGAGAATCACCATGATCTTAAGACACTTGATATTGATGATAATCCGCGATGCTCTATAGAAATTGAAAGAAATCCCAATTGTGGAGTAAACGATGGAGTAGTGCTAGCGAGTGCCACCGGCGGAGAAGCACCTTATACCTTTAAGTGGGAAAACGGCCTAGAGTCTGCCAGAAGAAGATATCTAGCACCTGGAGGATATAGTGTAACGGTTACGGATGCCTTGCAGAACTCCTCAGTATGTTATACCTACCTCACCATGCTGGATTGTGCCAAAATCGGAAACTACGTATGGCTAGATTGTCCACAGAATGGAATCCAGGACATAGGAGAATCAGGAGTGCCTGACGTTCAAGTAAATCTCTATAAAAGCAATGGATTAAAAGTTAGAGAAACGGTAACTAATGCTCAAGGCTTTTACCTGTTCGATGATCTGCCTTACGGCAAATATTACGTGCAGTTCGATGTGCCAGAGGAATATATTACAGTTCCTTATAAGACTGGTTATAATGCCACTATAGATAGCGATGTAGATCAGAGACTAGGTCCTGGAACTACACCCATCCAACTGATCTCAGAAGAAGAATGTGATTTTGAAAATTTTGACCTCGGTTTGATGGAATGCATTCCGATAGGAGACATTATCTGGGCAGATACCAATGCAAATAATCTAAGAGACTCTTTAGAACAAGGATTAAATGGAATTAAAGTACAACTCTGGGAAACCATAAATGAAGAAACGATTCTCATCGAAGAACAGCTTACTAGTAACAAACCAGAAGATCCTACTCAGAAAGGATACTATCAATTCTGCGTCCTCCCAGGCCTTTACGAACTACGCATAGTAGATCCACAATCTGGACTCGTTATTACCACATTAAATTTAGGAGAGGCAGGAGATCTTCCAATTACGCATTCTGCAGAAAGCACAATCGACAATGATTTTAATGCCAGCCTGACAACTGGCTTCTTTAATGTAAACTGTGGAGATCAATTTTTTAATGTAGGAGCCGGCTTTATTCCTTTTCCCGAATTTGGAAATAGAGTATGGTTAGATTTAAATCAAAATGGAATCCAAGATACTATAGAACAAGGAATAGCTAATGTACTGGTTGAGGCCTATGATAGCGATGATAATTTTATACAGAGTACAGTCAGTGATGCTGACGGAGCATATAAAATTGATTATCTCACTCCAGGCAAATATTATCTAAAGATTACACCTCCAGAAAGCTTTAGTATCACTCCTGCTTTTGCTGGTGATTCAAGAAATCTAGATAGTGATGTGGATGGCTCCAATGGAGATCAAACTACTGCAGAATATGAGTTGACCTACGGAGACCAATTAGACAATATAGACATCGGAATAATCTTCGGAGTAGTAGCTTCTGACTGGTTGAGTTTTACTGCTGAGGCTGAGGCCAATGCAAATATTCTTGAATGGCAAGTAGCCAATAGTTCTAACACTAGCCACTTTATTATTCAACGTAGACTGGGTACTGGTGAAGAATTTGAAAATCTAGATAGGGTAGAAGTAACAGCCTCTGATTACTATACTTATGGAGATGGAGATGTTTATCATAACGATTCTTACTACTATAGAATAAAACAAATGGACAAGAGCAGCGAGGTAAGCTATAGCGATGTAATAAGATTAGAAAGAACCAGAGAAGAAATCTTATCCGCAGAAATCTATCCTAATCCTTCTAGAGAATATGTAAACATAAAACTAAACCTACCAGAAGACGGACAAGTCCACATATCACTAATAGACCTACAAGGAAAACAAAATACTATCATTACTAATCATAAGACACTAGACGCAGGAGAACAAACTCTAGTAATCGATACTAATGATTTATCAGCTGGGCTATATGCTGTCAGAATTGAATATGGTAATCAGAAGCTTTATAAGAGGCTAGTTGTAACTAAATAATTCTAGCCATATTTCCTCAACAAGCTATCGATAATAAACCCCTCATTTTTGTCATTTCGAGTGAGAGAAGCGAGTCGAGAAATCTTTTTCTCATTTATCGGAATCATCTTTATTATAACTCATACTCGTTCGGCGTATTTGTACTTGCGTCGGATGTAATATCAAGATTCTATCTTGAGCAAATTAAAAATTTGCTATTACCAAAGCGGAAAGTTCAGATCCGCTTAACATCATAAAAGGGTTTAAAAAAAAGGAGACACCTCACAGCATCTCCTTTTTAGTTTGTAGTAGATAGTTTGTTCTAAAAATCAAAAAATTACTAATTAAGATTTCTATTTTCTATCCTCTAGATATATATCTAAACGATATTCCATAATTTATAACTACATCCAGTTCTTCGCTTAAATAATAGGCTGGAAAAATATCCAACTCAAGATTCAGTTTTTTCCATAGATTAAACTGTATACCTCCACTCGGTCCGATTCCTAATCCTTCCTGATCTCCGATTTCTCCGATTAGACCACCTCCATAAAATAGATAAACATTATCTAAGTCTAGCAGACGATGTATTCTCTGATACTGTATACTCGCTCCAGCCCGTGATTCAGAAAGTCCGAGGTTGGTTACTCCCAGAAAACCTACAACAGCTGTCTTAGAGTTGGTCCATATCTTACCTGTCCACTGTACACCATTCCCAAATCTAAAACCCATCGCAGAGTTAAAGTCTTGGGCATCTCCTTGCATTGGGCAAAAGCCCAAAATCAAAAAGAAAATAATTACTAGTATTCTCAAACTGGTTTTATTAAGTACTACTTAATTTAAAACATATCGTAGGGCTGCATTTAGCAATCCTTGTGTATTATCGTTTCCATTTATAACTATGGCAGGTGCTGCATCTATACTGAAATTTAAGGGTACACGATCAAAAGCATAATCTATACCTATAATCCATCCCAGTGCTATAGCTGTACTGCCAGACTCATTACCATTACCAGATTCAAAAATCACGCCAGCCCCGGGTCCATGGTACCATCGGAAGTCAGAATTACCCATGGGTTTGTGCATTTCATAGAAGGCAGAAACAAAAAGATTTCCTTGTAGTAAATCCAATCCTCCTACGAGTTCTAAGTAATTAGAGCTGCCCGGCGAGACCTTATATGAAGCCACTATACCAGTTCCTGTTTTGGCTCCGATGGCAGAGCTGTACTCTTGGCCATAACCAGAATAACTAACAAAAAGAGTGAATACTAAACTTATAAAAATTACTTTTTTCATCAACTAAGATTTTAATATTATTGCAATGTAGGTCATTTTAAACCACCCTAAAATAAAAAACAATCCTCCGATAGGTGTTATCGGACCTATAATTTTATAAAACATTTCGCCGAAAGGCAAGAGGGTTCTTAAAGTAAGTAAGTATATCGAGCCACTGAATAGCAATATCCCTATCACAAACAACCAAAATACACTCAAAAACTTCCGCTCTTTTAGCACTAGACTGAGGACTATGCATAACAGTGACATTATCGTATGGATAAACTGATACTGCACTCCTGTTTTAAAACTGAGTAATGAGGCTGCGGGAATGGCTTCCTTTAAACTATGTGCTCCGAAGGCTCCGAATATCACCGCTGTAGCTCCGAGAATACCTACTATAATGAGATGCTTTTTTATATCTATAGATTCCATGTAATCGGTTTTAGACCTTTCTCGATGAGATAGGCATTGCTTTTAGAAAAATGCTTAGATCCAAAAAATGCTCCCCTGGCCAGCGGAGATGGATGAGCAGCGGTAAGTACGAGATGCTTACTGCTATCGATGAGTTCTTCTTTGCTCTTTGCAAAATTACCCCAGAGTAGAAATACAATATTTTTTTTATGTTCTGAGAGTTTAGTGATGACACTATCTGTAAACTTTTGCCAGCCGAGCTTTCTATGCGAGCCAGCTTTTTTATGCTCTACAGTGAGTATGGCATTAAGTAAAAAAACACCCTGCTTGCTCCATGAGCTGAGGTCACCATGATTCGGTATTTCCATGCCTATATCAGTATGTAGTTCTTTATAGATGTTCTTAAGAGAAGGAGGTACTCGTACATCATGAGGTACACTGAAACTCAGTCCCATCGCCTGGCCTGGTCCGTGATAGGGATCTTGTCCGATGATAACCACTTTTACTGTGTTTAAAGGACAAGAGTCAAAGGCATTAAAAATAAGCTTGCTGGGAGGATAGAGTTTTTTACCCGCTGCTATTTCGGCTTTTAAGAAACTTCGTATTTCTGCAAAGTAGGGTTTAGAAAACTCATCGATGAGTAGATTTTTCCATCCTTCTTCCATCCTTACTTGCGTACTACCCATACTTTAAAGATACTCTTAAAGATACTATCGTTTATTCTGTAAGCTGATTAATTCATGGGCTATATGCATCGTGTTGCTCAGACGAGGGACTTTGTTCTGGCCTCCCAGCTTTCCTATTTTTTCTAGGTAGGTATTAAAGCTCCCTTCTGCGATGGGTATGACCTTGAGTGGTTGGATAACATTTCCTCCGACTAGGTCTTTATAATGGAAATTTTGTTTTTGCATTTCTAAGTCTAGCGTCTTTTCAAAATCTTCTAGTGAGCTCGGCGGTTTAGAAAATTCTACCAGCCATAAATGTTTTTTATTCTCTTCATCGATTTGTGGTGCTACCGTAAATTCTTTTACAATTGCTTCACCACCTGCTAGAGTTCTACTCATCACCTCATCTACATCAGATCCCACTATATGCTCACCGAATGCAGATATAAACTGATTTACTCTCCCGACCATTTTTATACGATAAGGATCTAAAGAGCAGAAGGATATCAGATCTCCGATTATATAAGACCACAGGCCCGCATTATTATTTATGATTAGAGCATAGTCCTTATCCAGTTCGACTTCAGATAAGGAAAGTCTAGTCGGGGATTCTTTATGGATTTCTTCCGCTGGAACGTACTCAAAGAAAACGCCACCATCTACATTTAAAAGCAAACCGTCTTCTGGCTTACCATCTTGGAATGCCACAAAACCTTCTGTGGCAGGATAGGTCTCGATATAGTCTACCTGCTTACCGATGAGGTTTTGTAAGACAGAATGATAAGGGCGATAATTTACTCCACCGTGGATTATCATTTTTAGATTGGGGAAAATATTAGAGACATTTTTCTTGCCTGAGAGTTCTAGGAGCTTTTCCAGATACATCACAATCCATGGAGGTATGCCTCCGATCATTCTCAGATCTAGGTCTACAGTCTCCTCTGCAATCTTATCCATTTTGAGATTCCAGTCTTTTATACTATTGGTCTCATAACTGGGAACCTGCATCGGTTTCAGAAAGTTAGGAACCTCATGATTTATAATTCCAGATAATCTACCTGTAGGAATTCCGCTGATCTCTGTGAGGACTGGAGAGCCAGTAAGAAAGATCAGCTTTCCATCAAAAATTTCCATCAAATCATTGCGGTAAGCATAGCTCATGCCAGTCATAATCGCTGCTTTCATGTGATAAGGCATGCTCTCTCTCGACAGCGGAATGTGTTTTATACCTCCAGTCGTACCTGCCGTTCCTACGATATACTTTGGCTTTCTGGGCCAGGTGATGTTTTCTTCTCCTTTTAGGATTTTTTCTATGTAGGGTTTTATCTCTGAATAGGAGCGTAGTGGCACCTTCTTTTTATAATCCTCATAGCTATGGATATTTTTAAAATCATGATCCTTGCCGAAGAGTGTGTTCTCTGCAAAACGTATATTTCTAAGTAGGGTTTCTTCCTGTATTTTTACGGCTTGCTGAGCAGCTGTTTTTATTTTTCTTGAAAGCGAAGCTGCGTAGGGTTTAAGCAAAAATGATTTCCATCCCATATCTGCCTTACTAGTCTATGAGATGTTTAGAAAGAAGATCAGCGATTTTACGATCATTGGATAATCGAGGGACTTTGTTTTGGCCTCCGAGCTTACCGATGGATTTCATATAGGACTGGAAGCCTCCTTTTTTTACTTTGCTTACAACTAGTGGTCGTAGAATGTTTCCAGTTATGAGATCGTCGTAATAGATGTTCTGGGATCTGAGTTCTTGGTCCATGTCTAGGGCAAATTGAGTCAAGTCTTTAGGCTCTTTTTCAAATTCTATAAACCACTCATGATAGGGTAGAGAATCCTCTGCAGGATTTACCTGAGGAGCTAATGTAAATTCTGCTGCTGAGACACTATGTTTTTTGGCTGCAGCCAAAAAAGCACTTTCCACCTCCTTAGCAATTACATGCTCTCCGAATGCAGATATAAAATGCTTTACTCTGCCACTTACGACTAGTCGGTAGGGTTCTTTAGAAACAAACCTTACTGTATCACCTATGTTGTAAGCCCACAGACCTGCATTGCTATTTATTATGACTACATAGTCTTTATCTAGTTCTACCTCTTCTAGGCTTAGTCTGATAGGCTGCTCGGCAGAGATTTCTGATAATGGGACAAACTCATAAAAGATACCAGCATTAGAGTTGAGTAAAAGCCCTTCGTTATCAGCTTGATCCTGAAAAGCGATAAATCCCTCTGAGGCTGGATAGGTCTCAAAAGAAGGTAACTGTCCACCGACCAGTTCTTCTAAGCTATTTTTATAAGGACTGTAGTTTACACCTCCATAAGCAAAGAGTTTATAATTAGGAAAGGCTTCCATCACGGTATCCTTACCCGACACTGCGAGGATACGCTCATAGAACATCTGTATCCATGGAGGAATTCCGCTAATCAGTCGGAGGTCTACGTTCAGGGCTTCCTCAGTAATCGCATCTAGCTTGTCTTCCCAGTCCTCTATACAGTTGGTCGAGTAGGTAGGGATCTGGTTTCCTTTTACCCATGATGGTATCTCATGATTTACAATTCCTGACAACCTTCCCGTCTTTATCCCAGCAGTATCACTAAGTGTCGGCGAACCAGACATAAATATCAGCTTCCCATCAAATATGTCGAGCAGATTATTGCGATGTGCAAAACTGAGTAGAGCATTGCGAGCCGTGTTTATATGATAAGGAGAGCTCTCCTTACTGATAGGTATGTATTTTATTCCTGAGGTCGTTCCAGAGGTCTTAGCAAAGTAGGTCGGTTTTCCAGGCCATAGAATATCTGCCTTCCCTTTTTTTATCTCTTCGACATAAGACTTAAGTCCCTCATAATCTCGGATGGGAATCTGCTTTTTAAAACCCTCATAATTACGTACTGTCTTAAAAGAATGGTCCCGCCCAAATGCCGTTTTTAAGGACCTATTAATGAGCATAGTCCGTATTTTATGCTGGTCCTTTACCGCATTTCTTGCATCTCTTTCCGTTTTGTCAGATAAATATTTGGCCAGTGGTTTGACGATTCTGGACTTCCATCTCATAGCATGAAGATACTCACCTCGATATTTTTTATTAAATTACAGAGAGTAAAAAAATAACAACCTTTAATTAAATTCTACTATGGCTACTAATTATATACCCTCAGGCAAAGTGTCTCCGATGGCATATTTGTATTTCTTATTGACCGCTTTGATTATCTTACCTATACTAGGACTTATCTATGCCTATGCCATCTGGTACATACCGATTCCGTATATAAATTTCTTCATCACGGCAATATTCGGGGTAGCAACAGGAGTAGCCATTGGATTTATAGTTATAAATCTAGGAAAGGTAAGAAGTCCATTATGGGCTGGAATATTCCTTGTTTTGGGTGCGATGACCGCTCTATATTTTCATTGGGCTGTCTGGGTAGATCTTGCCTTTAATGTAAGTGGTACGATGGGTACTGATCGTATAGGGATAGCTACTAGTAATGTAAAATTTGGAGAAGTGTTTAATCTGATATTAAATCCTGCGGCCTTATTTGAGTCCATGAGCCTTATAAATGAAGTAGGAGTCTGGGGAATCAAAGGAGGAACCGTAAAAGGTGGCTTCTTATCTTTTATATGGATAGTAGAAATCGTACTTACTGTAGGAGCAGCTCTATTTACAGGAATCTCTCAGAGTGGTAAGCCATTTTGCGAGTTTGAGGGCAAGTGGTTTGAAGAAACTGATCTAGCACCTACAGGACTGATAATGGATGCACCAGCATTTGCTAGTGCACTAGATAGAGGCGACTTAGAGGCATTAGGAACTATGGTTACTCCTGCCGGAGATATAAAAACAGAACATCACTCTACAATGACAGTTTATGATAACGCTAGTGGCGAAAATTTTGTAACGGTTACAAATAAAGTAGCCTCAAAAAACAGCAAAGGAGAAATCGACTTTAAGGATGAAGCAGTAACTCGTTATCTCAAAGTGAGTCAGCTTGTTATGGATAAGTTGAGAGGGAAGGCATAAGATTCTATTTCTAAGAATTCTCTATACCTGGAAGATTTGTATTAATTAAAGAAAAAGAGATTTAGTCAAATAACCTAAGTAGAAAGAAGCCGAGCCCGTCGCCATAGAGTGGGTTGGAGGGAGCGGCATTAGCAGTAAAGCCATTAGGGCGACTAGGGTTTTTGGTTACTTTTTGGCCAATGCAAAAAGTAATAAAACTGACGACTCATTATTTAGATAAGTACATGGCATCGAGGTGAATACCTTGACATTAAAGTCAAATATTTTAGGAATTGATATGTAATAGTATCATAGTGACTATACAATCTACAACCTCAAATCCTCCACATAAATCCCAGGATAATCATCTGCATTAAACTTAAAGGTAGAATCTAGGTAATCCGAATTAGATTTCAGCTTATCAACTTTCATCGTAAATCGAGAACCATCCTTTGCAAAAATCTTTACACGTTTCAGCTGCTTACTCCCTTTTACTAAGGTGAGTCGCATTTTAGAATATTCCGAGTCTCTGTCTAGAGGTTTAAATTCAATTTGTTGGATTTTAGCTCCATCTTCTCTTTGCTCATTTACCAGAACATACTCGTATTCTCCAGATTCATAGACAGAGAGGATGTCTTTAGGAGACATGATATCTCCGCCAGTGTCTTCTTCGTAATCGTTTATCTGTACTTCTTTATTATCCTTTAGGTGCACCCATACAGTCTCTCCATCACAGTAGATGGCCTGATCGTCTAGGCTTACGGCATACTTTTCTTTACGTTGGATAATCTTCCCTTTTTGGGTTTCCATGGCTTGCTCTGGCAGCTCTATTTCTAGGGTAAATTCTATTTCTACAGACTTATAAGAATCATACTCAGACTTCATATCGTCCAGAATGGCTTTGGCAGCAGGATCACTTTGGCTGTAGCCAAAAGCAGCAATCGTAAGCAAAAAACAGATAGTCATAATCGATCTCATAAGCAGATATTTAGTTAGATAACCCCAGAATGTACGCTGAAGTTACTTTAGAGCGATAAAATTAGTAAAGAGGTGGTTAATATGCTGTTAATATATAACTGATTTAGTTTTAATCCTGATATAAATCCGAACTCAAATACCGATCTCCTCGATCACAGATAATACAAACAATAATACCAGACTCTAATTCTTCTGCCAGTTGTAGAGCAACTGTACTAGATCCACCACTACTCATACCTGCCATGATTCCTTCTTCTGTGGCTAGTCTACGAGTCATCGAGATGGCTTGAGCCTTATTTACATATCTAATATCATCTGTTCTTGAGAAATCACAAATAGTAGGAACCATTCCTGGACTCCATTTTCTTATTCCTGGAATCCTCGATCCTTCTTCTGGCTGGACTCCGATAATTTTAATGTCTGAATTTTTTTCTTTTAAAAATCTGGAAGTACCCATAATAGTACCCGTCGTACCCATAGAGCTTACAAAGTGAGTTATTTTCTGATTAGTATCTCTCCATATTTCAGGACCTGTAGTTCTGTAATGAGCATCTGGATTGTCCTGATTTCCAAACTGATTCAGTAGGTGATAGTCATCAGTGGCGGCCATTTCTGCAGCGAGTTTTCGGGAGTATTCTATTCCCTTAGTACCATCCGTTAAGATAAGTTCTGCTCCATAAGCTCTCATCGAAGCTTTACGTTCCTCAGTGGCGGATTCTGGCATTATGAGGGTAATGGGAATTTTCTTAAGAGCTGCAATCATAGCCAATGCAATACCAGTATTACCACTAGTCGCTTCTAGAAGTTTTTTCCCTCCTTCAAGGTCTCCTCTTTCTATAGCATTAGTAATCATGCTTAAAGCGGCTCTGTCTTTTACACTTCCTCCTGGATTTTGACCTTCGAGCTTTCCATAGACTTTTACCTTAGGATTTTTATTAAGTGCCTTTAATTCTACAAGTGGAGTATTTCCTATTAATTCTATCATTCTTATTTCTTCTTCTTTTCTATTTGATGGTTTTCAGCAATGTAGTAAATGGTAGAGTGGGGTGCTACACTTTTAGTAATCCATGAGTTACCACCTATAATGCTATGATGTCCTATTGTGGTTTCTCCACCGAGGATCGTAGCATTGGCATAGACGACTGTATGGTGTTCTATGGTTGGATGTCTTTTCTTATCAGCATCTACCTTGTCTACAGAAATGGCACCTAGCGTTACTCCTTGGTATAATTTTACATGAGGTCCGATGACCGTGGTTTCTCCGATTACTATTCCTGTTCCATGATCTATACAAAAGGAGTGGTCTATCTGGGCTGCAGGATGTATATCGATCCCAGTTTTCTCATGTGCTCCCTCAGTAATGATTCTAGGGATAACTTTTATATTAAGATTATGGAGTAGATGTGCTATTCTATATGCCGCTATTGCATAAAATCCAGGATAGGATCTAATAATCTCTTCTTTACTATCTGCTGCTGGGTCACCCTCGTATATGGCATCTACATCCATCTGAATTTTCTTCTCTAACTCTGGTAAGGCTGATGTAAAATCATCTGCTACCGAAGATGGCGATGCCGAGCATAATCCCGAGTGAGTAGTCAGCATATTCTGAATCCGCTCATGGATACTTTTTATTCTATCCTGTATAAGATCAGAACTGGCTAACCGCTTATCTGAGAAATAAGGAAACAGCAAAGACAGACAATCCTCAAACAAGTTTTTTATTGCCTCGTTTGAAGGACAGTCTAGGCAGCTTTGATGCTTGCTGAGTAAATGATTTATGAAATCGTCGGTCATGGATAGTTAATGGATAAAATAGGATAAGGTTTAAACGGAGATTTATTTTTTTAATTGCTGTCAAATCTTTGTTAAGCAACTAGATATTTTCCTAGTAAACTTCTTAATTCGTCATATTCAGGAACAATACCTTCGTAGAAATTTTTCCAATGTTCTATAGAAAATAGAGAGCTATCAGTTTTTCTAAGAAGGTTAATATTAATGTCTATCAGTTTTCCATTTTTTGTTAGAATTAATAAGTATGTGGTGAATCCGTGTTGATCACTATAGCGTTTCAGTGCAGCACTCTTGATTTCATTCCATTTCTTTGTTGTGAAGAATGCTTCATTCGGATTACTGAACTTAATTCCATTTTTATCAACTAGTAAGCTATTGCGTAAGTTTTTTGAGTCCATTTTACTAATTGTTTTAAAAAGCCTGCCAAGCCTCCAATGAATATTAGAACTACAACTCCTATTCCGATATATTTGGAAAGTTCATCCTCATAAGTATAGTCTAATCGTCCAATTGAATATAATATGACTCCGATTACAGGAAATAATACAGCCATTAAGCTGGCTGTTAGATCCCCTCGTAGATTAGACCACTGTTCAACAAGGATGAGTTCTAATAAATCTATAGATGAGTTTTTAATAGGAAGTAAAACGATGCCCTTTTGGAATTGTCTTTCAAACTTTGGCCTGTATTCTTCAAACTGTTTTTCCATTTAAAAGTGCCTACATATTGTAAGACCCACCATTGATATCTAGTGTAGCTCCTGTAATAAAGCCATCATACTCAGAAGCCAGATATAATACCGCTCTGGCTACATCTGCAGCATTACCAGCTCTGGCTATCGGAATACCTGATACAGTTTTGGCAGCGGATTCTTTAGTAGTGTGTGTATTATGAAAGGCTGTTCCTAAGATCAGCCCAGGTGCTACAGCATTTACTCTAGTTCCCTGTGGTCCTAGCTCTGCAGATAATGCACGGGTAAGTGTAAGGATTGCTCCCTTACTGGTAGAGTAGGCCAGTGAGCCTGCATGTCCTCCTTTACGTCCTGCGAGAGAGGCTAGATTTACGATGCTGCTGTTTTCATGTTTTCCTAGATGTTGTGCAGAAGCTCTTGTTACAAACATCATAGAAGTAAGATTAATATCCATCACTTTATTCCAGAAATCCGTTTCTATTTCTCCTAGTCTTTTACGAGCTACTAGCGATCCTGCATTATTTATCAGTATATCCATGCCTCCGAGAGCATCTACTGTTTTTTCTACTACGGCATTTGCATCCTCTTCCTTGGTAAGGTCTCCTCCTACAGCTACTGCTTTTAATCCTTTAGAACTTGCATATTCTACCAGTTCGTTAGCCATATCTGCACTAGAAAAATAGTGGACTGCTACATTAGCTCCATGGTCTATAAAGTGTCTTGTGATGGATTCTCCGATTCCTTGTGCTCCTGCGGTAATGAGTACATTCTTTCCTTTTATTTTATTGCTGTTTATCATTTTTATGTTGATTGCTATTTAAGAATGGCAAGTTCGGAAAAAGTATTTATATAGTCTTGGATGTTTGGGAAGGATTGAGATGCTAGGATAAGTTAATTGTTCGATTCCAATAAGAACTTGAAAAGAAAATTGAGAAAAATGTTGATATAAATCTGTTAGAATTAAATTTAGTTTTAAGCAATCTTAACAATTATAGAACAATGAAAAATTATTACCTCGTTTTAATTTCATCTATGCTTTGTTTTTCTTCTTGCAAACCTAGCATGACCTTCGAACAACAAATTATCAATGATCTCGCAACTAAACTTCCCAGCGGGAATTGTGAAGGATATCCGAAAGGAACAAAAATTTCTAATATAGTGGTTGGTGAAATTATAGATATAGGTATCGATGGAATGACTGATGTTTCTTATGAACTTGATTATGAAATAGATGGAGTTGTAGCTCATAAGTCTGGTGCTATGCTATATTTGAAAAGAGGTTCTAAGTATAGACTGGCGGTTATGGGTTGTGAATCAGATATTACAAATGATTAATCTTGACCTGAGTCAAATAAAAAAGGGGACTGCATGTCTACAACTCCCCAAGAATTCCACTGGATGAACGAACGGTTACGCAAAGCGTAATACAAGAGACTAAACGTCTCTTGTAAGAGAGAGAACCGA
>CAZDWO010000046.1:0-16335 GCA_964509175.1 uncultured Saprospiraceae bacterium | reverse complement strand
AAGAGACTAAACGTCTCTTGTAAGAGAGAGAACCGATTTATCAAAATCGGCGAGTTTGCATTTCAATTAGAAGACTGTTTTAAGTTTTGAAGAGTTCTTAGTAGATATGTTACGCAAAGCGTAATACAAGAGACTAAACGTCTCTTGTAAGAGAGAGAACCGATTTATCAAAATCGGCGAGTACACATTTCATTAGAATTGTGAATTAAGTTTTGAAGAGGAATAAAAATCCACTAACACTAGGTGTAAAGACTTAGGCTAACCCGAATGGAGGAATGGCATTTGTGCGTTCAACCTTGGCATAAGCCAAACAAAAAAAGGGGACTGCATGTCTGCAGCCCCCAGGATTTCATGGGTAAAAATCTTTATGTCTAATTAAGCGTTTTTCATGTTTTCCCAGAAGTTCTCAAATTCCATCTCAGAGTTGTAGAACACTTCTCTAGGCTTACTACCGTTTGCAGCACCTACGATTCCGAGAGCTTCTAACTGATCCATAATACGGCCTGCTCTGTTATAACCGAGGCTGAGCTTACGTTGGATATTGGACGTAGATCCAGACTGTGAGCCTACTACGAGTCTAGCAGCAGTTTCAAACATAGGATCTAAATCAGAAAGCTTCATATTGCCTGCACCTACGCTGATGTCATCATCAGTACGATATTCTGGAAGATAGAACGGTTCTGGATATCCTCTTTGGTTTTCGATATCTTCTAGTACGCTTTCTACTTCTGGAGTATCTACAAATGCACACTGTAGTCTTATATTATCACTTCCGAGAGCTAGAATCATATCTCCTCGACCGATCAGCTGCTCCGCACCACCTGAATCTAGAATAGTTCTAGAATCTATTTTAGAGGTAACCTTAAAGGCTAGCCTTGCTGGGAAGTTTGCTTTAATAATACCTGTTATGATATTTACAGAAGGTCGCTGTGTTGCTATAATCAGGTGTATACCTACTGCTCTTGCAAGCTGAGCTATACGTGCTATAGGCATCTCTACCTCTTTACCCGCAGTCATTATAAGATCTGCAAACTCATCTATAACGAGTACGATATATGGCATAAACTTATGCCCATTGTTAGGGTTAAGCTTACGACTCGTAAATTTCTTATTGTATTCTTTTATGTTTCTAGCCTTAGCAGCTTTGAGCAAATCATATCTAGAATCCATTTCCATACAGAGTGAGTTCAGGGTATAGATAACCTTACTAGTCTCCGTTAGAATTGGTTCTGGTTCGTTAGGTAAGAAACTTAGGAAGTGATTCTTAAGACCTGCGTAAGGGAATAGTTCCACCTTCTTAGGATCTACGAGAACCAGTTTTACCTGTGATGGATGCTTTTTATAAAGCAGTGACATCAGTATAGTATTTATACCTACGGACTTTCCCTGTCCAGTTGCTCCAGCGATAAGTAGGTGAGGCATCTTTGCCAGGTCAGCTACAAAGACTTCATTGGATATGGTTTTACCGAGTGCTATCGGTAGGTCAAATTTTGCGTTTTGATATTTGTCGGAAGACAGAACCTCTTTAAGTCCTACCATCTGAGGATTCTTATTTGGTACCTCGATACCGATGGTTCCTTTTCCAGGTATCGGAGCGATTATACGTATACCGAGTGCTGACAGAGTCAGAGCGATATCGTCTTCTAGATTTTTAATCTTAGAAATTCTTACACCAGGTGCAGGAACGATTTCATATAGCGTAACCGTAGGTCCGATAGTTGCTCGGATCTTAGTAATTTCTATTTTGTAGTCTAACAAGGTTTTAATAATCTGATCCTTATTAGCATCTAGTTCTGCTCTATCCATCTGTACATTATCAGAACTATGATCTACTAGTAGTTCTAAAGAAGGCGTCTTATAACCCGATAAGTCTAGGGTAGGGTCATAAGGTTCAGAGTGATCTATATTTTCTTCTTGTATAGGCAGTACGGGTAGTGTACTTGCTGTAGGATTAGGAGTAGTCTCTACTTGCTCCATAGGTATACCATTGTCTACTATAGGTATACCATTTTCTTCACTGATTTCTAGTTCAGCAGGTACGAATGGTTCTTTCTTTTTTCTTTTAGTAGGAGCAGTAGAAGGTACTTCGAACTCTAGTTCATTACCTTCTGCAACACCTGGGGTTTTTGGGAGTGGCCCCTTTTCTAAATCCATGCTCTCTCCAGATGGAGCTAGAGCAGTATATTCTTTGTCTTCTGCAGCTGCAGTAGAACTTGATTTTCTTTTTCTTTTCTTTGGTTTTGACTCTAGGTCAAATTCATCATCCTCAGCTCTGAAAAAATCAAATCCACCAAAAGAGGGTAGATTTATATCGAATCTATCAGTAGCAAGACTGAGATCCATTTTTTCAAAGTTTGGATTAAAATACCAGATCGCAGATCCTATGAGAGAGAATAAGAGTAAGAGCAATAAACCGATGTTTCCTAGGAAGGTACTTAACCATCCATACGTACTCTGACCGAAGGCTCCGCCCCAAGAAAAGTTAGAGTCTCTAAAAAGGAATTCTAAACTGATAGATAGAAAGGCCATTCCTACAAAACTGTATTGTAGTACATTCCAGAACTGACTGAGTGGTCTTTTTTTGATTAAATCAAAGCCTAGATGTGTCAATAAAAATATCACCACAATCGACGGAAGTCCAAAACCCCAGTAGAAAAACATGTTAGATACCACAGCACCTAGTCTTCCTAACCAGTTGGCCACACTCGTCTCACTCTCAAAAAGGATGTTCCACTTATATTGCAGTACCTGATCCTGATCCAGTTTCCAGGTATACATATAAGATATAAAGGCTATAGCCAAATATATAGCCAATAGAAAGCATACTATTCCTAGTATTTTAGGGATTCTTTCGTCATTTAGACTTAAATCTATAGTTTTTTTCTTGCGACTCGTCTTTGTCGCTCTTTTCTTCTTACCCATGACAGTAATCGAGTTTTTTGGTATAATTAGTTTCGGGAATACAAATATGCAAAATAATTCATATTAAAAAAAGTGTACATATGTAAAATGTTGAATTAAAGTGATTAAAACATGACAATTATTTATCATATGTATTATTTAGAGCCTGTAAATCAATCATTTATGGCCATAAAAAAGGTTCATTTTTATTGCTACTTTTGCCGACTGATGGTATCAAAACACTAGAAACATTAAAAACTATTCAGATGTATAAAGTATTTATCGCAGGAAGCGGAGGTATAGGAAGTGCTACAGGACTCATACTAGCACATTATGATTTTATGGACTGCAAAGTCGTACTCGGAGACATAAATGGAGCCGCTGGAAAGAAGGCAGTAAAATTTGTAAACGAGGGATCAGGTACTAAGAAAGCCTCTTTTGCTCTCATGCCTAGAGAAGGAATATCTGCTCGACTAGAGAAGGTAATTAAGGACTGCGATATAATACTAGATTGTCTGCCTGGTTCTCAGGCACCTCGTATGGCTCGCTGGGCAAAAAAATACAAATGCCATTATGCAAATCTAACAGAATACGTAGACGAGACAGAGCAGGTCATGAAGATTGCGGCTAAGGCCAAAACTGGTTTTCTACTACAGACTGGACTCGCTCCAGGATTTATAAATGTACTAGCTTGTAGATTGTATGAGGAGTTTGTACAGCGACACGGAATAAAAGTAGTCGAGCATATAGAGATGAAAGTAGGAGCTCTATCACGTCATGCAGCTGGACCGCATTTTTATGCCTTTACTTGGAGTCCAGTAGGAGTGGCTACAGAGTACCTAAAAGATGCGTACATCGTTAGAGATTTTGAAAAGGTAGCTATACCAGCTCTCTCGGGACTAGAAAATCTAATCGTAGATGGAGAAGACTATGAGGATAACTTTACCTCTGGTGGAGCTGCAAACCTTCCAGAATTTTTTGAAGGGAAAGCAAAGAATCTAGACTATAAGACCATCCGTTACAGAGGGCACTACAACTGGGTAAAAGAAAATCTCAGTAAAATGTTTGCCAAGAAAAACAAGATTGCTCTCTTACAAGCAGAGATGCTAGATAAGATTCCGATGGTAGAAGACGATAAAGTCATTATATACTCAGCGGTAAAAGGAAGGGATAAAAATGGTCTGCTCCGAGGAGTAGAAGCCTCTTATGATATAAAACCTGCTCAGGTCGGTACTAAGATGCTCCGAGCAATACAGACCACTACTGCCTGTGCACTCTGTGAATCTGCTAGAATCTTACTAACGGGTAATCATAAGGGTGTAATTCTACAAAGTCAGATTCCGACAGATGCTTTTATGGAAGGTCCATATGTAAAGGAGTTTTACGGAGCATTGGATTTGGCTTAGGCCAAAGGTGCTCGGCGGCGAGGGCTAGGCTCTTTAATTTGGAAATGGGATAATTTGGAAATTTGAAAATACTCGTGATACGTGTTCTTTCTTTTTTGTTCTTGTCATGTCGAGCGTAGCCGAGACATCTTTTTGGTTTGAAAATGTATTTTGATTTTTTAGAAACTCACTAATAGACCCTTAAAATTATTTATCCTTCTGGCCTCATTTCCAAATTTCCAAATTTCCAAATTTCCAAATTAGAGCAAAGCGACCCCTAAATCCCAAAATCAATCCTCTTCAATATCCTCGCTTCCTGACCTTGTACTAACCCCGAATTAGTAAAGAAAATAGTATCATCAAAAATCTGGAAATCCTCTACATAGGAAAGTTCGATTTCTGCTTTAGGAAGCAATAGTCCCTTGTCTAAGTCTATCTCAAATAACATCTTGTTCTCCGTATAATCGAAGTAGGTATATAGCTTCTCAGTCTTAGCATCTTTAAAAATCTTGCCTGACCATTTGCGTTCCTTACTATACTGTATCGGAATCTGATTTATTACCTTTCCGTTAAGTGTAAACTTACGAAGGAGGTGCTTCTCATGGTCCATTATAAAAACACTACGCTCTTGAGCATGGAGATAAAAATTTACGGGATGGTAGAAATTATATTTTATCAAGGCTGCTTTTTCCCAGTAATCATAGAAACCCTCTAGGCTTTGCGAGTCTGTCAAATTTATCCATTCGTCAGCACCCTTATTATCCATAAACTCTAGGTAGTGCCTCTCTTCCTTATAATTCTTTACATTAAAGTCATCTGTAATCTGACCGAAGTTTACCTTCTCCTCTAGATATCTATGGAACCCAGTGATTTCTGATATCTGCTCATAGTTTTTTTTCGCATTTAGGTAGAAGTACTGACTATTGGCATCTAGGCAGTTTCCGATGTACTCATCATATTTTTTACGTTTATCCTTATACAGGATGGCGATTTTATCTTCTTCTATAGAAATCTGATGAGCATAGAATTCTGTAAGTAGAAAATGAGTTTCTAAACAACTAGTCGTTAGCTCTTCGATATGCCTTATCCCTTTTAAAGAATAAGAATCCAATACATTTCCATCAAAGTCCGTAAGTTTTAGCTGATAGCCTTCGGTTTTGACCTTTGTAAGACGTAGAATGCGATCTGATTGTACGGAAAAATCTAAGACAGATTCTACCTTATAAGTAAGAGGTATTGCAGGTGGTTTAGAAACAATGGTAACGAGGTCTAGGTATGTGTCGCTACGTTTTAATTCTATAAGACTATTATTTTTATAATGTCTAAGTGTAAGTTTGTATTCTTCGTAACCTACATAACTAATCGTTATTTGCCTTAAGCCTCTAGGAACTTCCAGTTTAAAAAATCCATCTTCATCACTTATAGTCCCTATGAGGCTATTGGGGATAGCAACTGAAGCTGCGATAAGAGGGTCCTGTGAGATAGCATCCACGACTTGACCTTTGATAAATAGTGTCTCTTGTAAATAGCTAGTACTACCTATAAGTAGGAGAGAAAATAGGAAAGTTAGTTTTTTCCAGTTATTCATATTGCTTAAGATAAGGATTAGAAAACTATTAATAGCGATGGTTTTGGAATTTGTTGTCTTTGTACTCATTGGCGACAAGGTTGCTCGACGCTAGGGTTAGGCTTTTTAATGTGTAAATGTGTAAATGTGTAAATGCGATAATTCTTGTGCCAGGTGTACATTCTTTATGCTATTTTTTTTTGGCATGTCGAGCGTAGTCGAGACATCTTTTTGGTATGGAAAAAGGAACAAAGCCATTTAGGAAAAATCAGACGGAGGCTAAGTTTGAACACTAGTTTTACAAAGCAACAATCTTCTTAGAAGGAAAAAGATGTCTCCACAAGGTCGACATGAAAAGGGGTAACAGATATTGAAAATCTATTTGTAAAAATTTTAAATCCACAACTATCCTGCAAAGCCATTTCCACATTCCCACATCATCACATTTACACATTAAACCTCACTTCTCCAAAAACTGCTTATACTCCTTTAGATGCAACTCATTAAATAGCTCAGCAGCAAACCATATCCCAGTCCCAAAAACAACAGCAAGCCCGGTTCCGGCAACTAGCTGTTTCATGTAGCCAGCAAAACCGACTAGTATCATCAGGACTCCGATTCCGAAAATGACTTGTAGAATAATTCTATAGCGTTCTACTTCTTGGATTTTGGGCTCGACCCAGGGTAGGTCATTAGGGATAGAACCGTCAGAAGAAACACCTTTCACCCATTTACGATAAAACAAAAGTCGTCGGCCATAATGAAAAATAAATATCAATCCAAAACCACTCATGGTATAGAAAAAATAAGTGTATTGTATAGTGACGCTATCTGCCAAGAAATACAAAATCCCAAAAACGATTCCCAGAATCAGCATGATCAAGCAGATGATACGCTCACTTTTATAGAAGGAATGGACTCGATTATGCATCAGCGTATGATCTTAAAATCTTCAAAATTATTGTTAAAACTCTCGGTTGCTTCCACTCTTTTTACTTTGGAAAATGGCGAACCCTCATGGCACCATTTTATAAACTCTTGCATCTGAAGAGTAGTTCCGATTGCCTGTATTTTTACTGAGCCATCTGATAGATTTTGAACAGTGCCTAGTATGCCTAGCTCCGCGGCTTTTAGAGAGGTAAAATACCTAAAACTAACCCCTTGAACCTTACCTGAAACGATAATCTCTTTAGCAATCATAAGCACTAAAATACACCTTAATTATTAGCTAAATATTCTTGCTAATCCTTATTTAGATTAAATCAAAATAGTTAAATTTGCCGCTCAAATTAGCCTACAGAAAATGAATCTACAAGAGGGAGAAAGAGCCTTGATTATATCCATAAATGGCACATTGGAATTTAAAAATTTTCTGCTTAGCAATGGAATCGCTCTAGGTTCTGTGCTTACAAAAAACTATAGTCCTCGATACGCTCGTCTCGTAAATTTTACCACCTCTGGTAAAATGCTTTCTCTTAATAAAAAGGATTTTGACCTTTTAGATCTCGTCAAAATATAGGATGTCAGAGATAGCCTTAGTCGGAAAACCCAATGCCGGGAAGAGTAGCCTTTTCAATTTACTTACGGGTCTAAACCAAAAGATCGCAAACTACAGTGGTGCTACGGTAGAGAGTAAGACAGGTAAGGTTCTGGACCATGAACTGATTGATTTACCCGGTCTTAATTCGCTCAAAGCGGTAAGTGCTGACGAAGAGATATCCCGAGATAAGATTCTGGAATATGTAGATTCTAAGAGTCCCATCATCTTTGTAAGTAACGGAATGCAGCTGGAGGATAATCTCTTGTTGTTTTCTGAGATAGCTGACCTACAAGTTCCTTCTTTATTGGTAATAAACTTCAAGGACGACTTAGAAAAAAATCACATCAGTATAAACTATGCAATGCTGGCAGATACACTCGGCTGTCCAGTTATAATGATGAACTCAAGAAGTGGTGATGGTCTGGATGTACTTCTCAAGGCAATAAGAGAAAATGCATTTAAAGTACCCAATGCAGTCTGCAGAAGCATGTATGACCGCTTCGAAAATGGTCAACTGATAAACACCTACAATTCTCGAATATCAAACTTCGCCATCTGCGAAACACAACTCGACCAGAACGATTTTTTTAAAAGACAAAAGATTATCGGTTCCATAATAAGGAATAGTGTAGGCACACTTGCCAATAGACAAAATTTCCTATCTGCCACTAAAAAATGGGATCGCTTTTTACTTCATCCTGTTACTGGAATTCTTAGCTTTCTTGCTACACTCCTTATTATTTTTCAAGCAGTATTTTACTTTGCTGGAGTACCGATGGACTGGATAGATAATGGTTTTCTAGCCTTAGGTGGATGGGCTAGAGGTTTGCTCGGCGATACATGGATAGGAAATATGGTTTGTGATGGAATCATTCCGGGCCTAGGTGGTGTGCTGATATTTATTCCGCAGATAGCCATTCTGTTTTTTATGTTGGGAGTGCTGGAGCATTCTGGATATCTGTCTAGAATATCGTATATAAGTAACCGTCTGTTAAGTAAATTCGGACTCAGTGGTCAGAGTGTAATTCCGCTTATGTCTAGTTGGGCCTGTGCCATACCAGCAATAATGAGTGCTAGAGTAATCAATAATCCTCGAGAGCGGATGGCAGTAATCATGGCTTCTCCATTGATGACCTGTAGTGCTAGACTGCCAGTCTATACTATACTTATTGCTATTATGCTTCCTGGTGAGGATACTGGATTCTTTAATTTACAAGGTCTTCTCTTGCTGGCTCTGTATATTATGGGTGTAGTCGCAACACTAGTCATGGCTTATTTTATAAATAGAAGAAGTAAGATAAAAGGGACCGATTTGTGGTCCTTAGAATTGCCAGTGTATAGAATCCCCAACTGGAGAAACGTTTTCTATAATGTCTATTTAAAAACCAAGGCCTTCGTAATAGATGCAGGGAAAGTAATTTTTATAGTATCTATGGTGCTATGGTTTCTAGCCAGCCATAGTCCTAAGTCTGATGAGTTCTTTAAAGAAAAAATATCTGCTGTACAACAGAGTAATCCTGAGATGTCTGAGGATGCAGTCCGACTAGAGTATTCCTTTGCAGGGTATCTAGGTAAGGCCATAGAACCTGCTATCAAACCTATAGGATACGACTGGAAAATGGGGATTGCTATCATATCTTCTTTTGCTGCCAGAGAAGTTTTTGTAGGTGCTCTATCTACAATCTATAGTGTCGGTTCAGAAGAAGAAGACCTTATAAAAAACAGACTCATAAAAGAGGTAAATATGGAAACCGGTGGTAAGCGATATGACAATGCCACCATCGTTTCACTACTGCTTTTTTATGCCTTTGCTTTGCAATGTATGAGTACCATGGCCATCGTTAGAAGAGAAACTGACTCGTGGAAATATCCGATCTATCAGTTTATAATCATGTTTGTGTTGGCTTATGTGTCTGCTTTTATTGGCTATAGGGCTTTTCTGTAGAGAAAGCCATCAGTTTTTCTTTTTCCTTTTAAATTTTCTAAGTCTATTCAACAATGGCTTCCTTCCATAATAGAGCAAGGCAATTCCTAATATAAACGGCCAGATACTAATCAGAAAAACCAGAAAGTTTCCAAAATGCCTAATCCCATTATTGAAGGCATTAACTATTCTATTTCCAAATTTGGGTTTATTTGAAAAGTCTCCACTTGCGAGTTCCGTTATTTCTAGATTGAGGGTGGAGAAACTGGTCTTATTGTCTAAGTATTTTAGTCTTCCTTTTTTACTTTCTATCTCTTCCTCGATGCGACGTATTTTTTTTTGGACCTCTAGAATCTCTTTGATTGTTTTGGCCTTTGCCAGTATAGCTTTGTATTGCTTCAAATAGGCAAGATTATTATTGAGTCTGATGTTTAAGTCAACATATTCTTCTGTTACATCTTCTGCACTTATTTTCTTGTTTACAAGTTTTCCTATTCCACTTTCTAGTTCGACTATAGTCGAATCAAATTTTTCACTAGGCATTCTTATAATTAGATTGTAAGAAATTCTATTTTGGTAGGCATTGTACTTTTCGTTTTCATAATATCCGCCGAAAGTTTTAACGATAGAATCAATATCTGCTTTTACCTCGTTGAGTTTAATTACTTCAAATTTCATCAAGCCATTACGAATCACTTTAGATCCGGTTTCTAAATTTGAATTGGATGGGTTATGAGTTTGTGTGGTCCTTGGGGATTGCATTGTCGACTGATGTTTCCCAGTCGATTTTGACAATCCAAAACCGGATGGTGAATTACCACAACCGCCTGCTAAGAAAAACCAAACTAATACGATAATCGATCTCATATTTTTTTATTAGATGAATAATATATAATTAAGGGTGTCCCAATTATATATTTTGTTCATATTAAGACACTCTAAAGAAAGAGCCCAAAAGGTCCTTTTCGAATTATATATGATTCAATTTATTGTAATACTATAGCAGGAATGGAGATAGTTAGTAAATAACGGGAATAAGAGTTTCTATTCTAGAAATCAATTAAATTCACCTCTATGAGAAGTTCACAAATTGTAGACAGCTATCGAATTTATTGCTTATTAATAAATCTTTAAAGATCTTTTTAATGAGTTAAATGATCAGAATAGAAGCTATACCTTTGGTGTAATTTGCTAATACCACGTGACTACCGCAGACTATAAAGAAATGTTACCCAGTCTTCCTGATGTTCCAGGAGTGTATCAGTATGCTGATGATACAGGTACTGTTATATATGTAGGTAAGGCAAAGAATCTAAAAAAGAGAATAGGTTCTTACTTCGGAGAGAAAAAGCACATGGCTCATAAGACCAAAATAATGGTCAAAAATGCAGCTACCCTAAATTATACAGTTGTAGAAACAGAACAGGATGCCTTATTGCTCGAGAGCACGCTGATAAAAAGATTACAACCTCGATATAATGTAATGCTCAAGGATGGAAAATCCTACGTTTACATCATCGTAAAAAACGAACGATTTCCTAGAGTCTTTTTTACCCGTAAGGTTATAAAAGATGGCTCGACCTATTACGGTCCATACACTTCGAAGTATAGAGCAAATGTGCTCCATGAACTTATAAAGAAGCTCTTTAAAATCAGGACCTGCAAACTAAATCTCAGCCAAGCCAATATCGAAAAGAATAAGTTTAAACTCTGTCTAGAATATCATATCGGAAACTGTAAAGGACCCTGTGTGGGGAAGGAGAGTGTAGAAGATTATGATGCAAAGATTCAGCAGGTAAAGAACATTCTAAGAGGAAATTTTAAACCTGTGAAGGATTACATCTATGAGCAGATTGCCTTTCATGCTGAGAGGTTAGAATACGAGGAGGCTGAGGAATTCAAACAGAAGCTTGTAGTCTTTGAAGACTATCAGTCCAAATCTACAGTGGCAAGCACAAGTATCGAAGATGTAGATGTCTTTAATATCCAAATGGATGAGACTAAAGCCTATGTTAACTATCTAAAGGTGGTAAACGGAGCTCTGATAAATACTGCAGATATCGTCCTAGAGCAGAATCTAAATACCGATCCTGATTCTCTATTGTTATATGGTATTCAGATTTTTAGGGAGAAGTATAATTCCATAGCACCAGAGCTTATCGTTCCTGTAAAACTCAAGTATCCAGATGAGAAATTAAAAATAACAGTTCCACAAATCGGAGATAAAAAGAAGCTACTAGAGCTAGCCGCTAAGAATCTTAGGTACACCATCATCCAAGCCAAAAAACAAGACTTAAATAAAATCAGAAAACAACGACCTACAGAACGTATTCTCAAAACCATACAGAGCGATTTAAATATGGATGAGGTGCCATTTCATATGGAGTGCTTTGATAATTCTAATATCCAAGGAACTAATCCGACCGCTAGCTGCGTAGTTTTTAAAAATGCCAAGCCTTCTAAAAAAGATTATCGACATTTTAAAATAAAAACCGTAGTAGGTCCTGATGACTTTGCGTCCATGGAAGAAGTCGTATATAGGAGATACAAAAGACTCGTAGAGGAAGAGAAAAGCCTTCCACAACTGGTCGTAATAGATGGAGGAAAAGGACAGCTTTCCTCTGCCATGAAGAGCATCACTAAGCTAGGTCTGGAAAAGAAAATAGTAGTGGTCGGTATTGCTAAGAGGCTAGAAGAGATCTACTTCCCAGGTGATTCAGTTCCTCTATACATAAATAAAAAATCTGAATCGCTCAAAGTCCTGCAACAAATTAGAAACGAAGCTCACCGCTTTGCTCTCGCTTTACATCGTAACCTCAGATCTAATAATTTCCTAGGCACAGAGTTGACTCAGATTCCAGGAATAGGGGAGAAGACTGCAGATAAGTTACTCACTCACTTTGGGAGCGTAAAGAAACTCAGAGAAGCACCACTAAAGGAAATTGAGGAGTTATTCGGACTCAGTGTTAGACAGAAAATTCAGAAATATTTTACGGCTTCTGAGGAGGAGTAATTTCATATAATTATACCGATTAAAATACAGCAATGAACCCAAAACCCATACATACTGAAGAAGACTATAATCTCGCTTTAAAAAGATTAGAAAAAATATTTGATTCTGAACATGGAACAAAGAAGGGAGATGAATTAGAAATTTTGGCTTTACTTATCGAAGATTATGAGAATAAGCATTATCCCATCGGCCCACCTGACCCTATAGAAGCAATTATGTTTAGAATGGAACAGATGAATATTTCTCAAAGTGAGCTTAGAGAAATCGTAGGTTTTAAAAGTAGAGCAAGTGAAATTTTGAATAAGAAAAGAAAGCTTACTCTAAAAATGATTCGTCAACTTAGTTCTAAGTTGAGGATACCAAGTGAAATTTTAATTAAAGAGTATTGACTCCTACCTAACTCCCATATCCTTAAAAGCCAAAGCCTCATTACCCATCTTCCTTAGCTCCGTAAAATAAGCAGTGCCATCCTTACGTACGAGTACTCTACCTCTCTCATCTAAAAAAAGCAGGGTAGGAAAGGCTTGTATTTGATAAAGTTCAGCGAGGTCTGGACCTACGCCTTCTTCAGCATTTATTTTAAAGCTTACAAAATTCTCATTTAGAAAATCGGCCATCGGTTTGTCTGTAAAGACATCCTGATCCATGAGCTTGCATCCTATGCACCAGTCTGTGTAGAAATCTACAAAAACCAGTTTATTATCTGCCTTGGCCTTGTCTAGAACGGCTCCTAGAGTATTCTCATTTTCAAAATGTACCATACCAGCAGGTAAATCATCTGCAGGTAGAATGATATCTTTAGACTTACAAGAAGCGAATACTAAGAGGCCGAGAAGGAGAAATTTTGCGTATACTTTCATAATAAACATATTACACTTTATTCTAATATCAAAAACGATACCTATTTGAGTAAAGTGGTTAAATACAATTTGTTTTATGAAATTACGGTCAAGAATATTTAGAAATATCTTTTCAAGACTAGGCAAAAAGCGGAGTCCTAGCCAAAGCTAAGGCGAGCATTTTTAACGCTAATATTGGGAAGAGATTTCACATATTTCAGCAAGTTTATAAGACAATTTGTATAACATTCATTAATGCTATATCTACATAACGCAATAAGTACAGACTAGATTATCTGACTAAGGTTATCGTCCCATCAAAATTAATAGGCTGATTATCAATAAAAGTAACAGTAGCACGGTAAGCAAAAACTGCTGGATTTAATTCCTCACCTTTAAACAAGCCATCCCATTGTATGGTATTAGCAGCTTCTGCAGGAACGTTTTCCATCTCATAGACAAGATTACCCCATCGATCAAAAATCCCAAAGTAATCTATAGTCCTCACACCTTCGCCTATAAAAACGGAGAGTTCATCATTTATCCCATCTCCATTAGGGCTGAATATATTAGGAACATATACATTTCGCTCTTGTCCGATTATCACTTGTACATTATCCGTTGCAGTACAGCCATCAGAATCTGTTACTAGTACTTCAAACAACTGAGCTTGGGAAGGAGATATATTTACTATTTGACAATTAGGGTCTACACAGTTTACCTGATCCATAGGAGTCCAGTCGATAGTTACAGGATTTATTGCACTTATCGAGGCTTGTAGCACAGTAGAACTATCTCCTAGAGCTACTTCGATTAGATCTTCTCCCAGATCTACTAGAACAGGGTCTGGCTGGCCTATAACTATAGTCGTATCGACACCACATCCTGATCCGTCAAAAACGTTTATCGTATAATCACCTGCAATTACTGTTAGACAAGAATCCAAGGGTAAATTGAAACCAAGGTTTACAGAATACATGTATCCCTCTCCAGTTCCACCTGAGGCTCCGTTTATACATATAAGTGTTTCTTCTCCAAAACAAGCAGGTTCTAGAGGAATCGCAATATCAGCAACTACTGGAATCGGAGCGGTTATTTCATGAGTTAAAAAGTCTACACAACCATTTACGTCAGTAACAGTAATGGTATAGACTCCTATTCCTAGTCCATTTGCGGTATTAGTCGTGGAAATATCACCTGGCCATTGGAAGTCGTAGTCTGGCGTTCCACCAGTAGTAGAAACTGTAATAACCCCAGTATTGTCTGCAGCACAGGATAGATTTACAGAAGCATTTGTATTAAGCTCAGCGACTAGAGAATCTGGCTGAGGCAAAAAGATAGAATCTCGAGTTACACAACCCAGGTCATCCATGATATCTATAAGATACCATATATCTCCACATAAATCCGAGGCGGAGTTGGTCATATTGCCATCTGCGACCCACATAAAGCTGTATCCAGATCCAGAACCACCTATGGCACTTACAGACAGCTGTCCATCACATACACCGAAGCAGGATGGAGTAACCATCGTAACATTATCTACATCGATAAGAATCGGATCCGATTCATTTATTACAAACTCTGTTTCTTCTAAAGCAGCACACTGGCCGTCAGTCACTATGACACTATAATTGCCTGCTGGGAGGTTATCGATAGTGACCTGTCCATCTCCTGAAGCCGTTGTAAACTCCATTCCATTTTCATCAAAAACGATATAGTTAAAAAAGTCAGTATCCATAAATCCATTTATGGCAGTTACTATAATTTGGCCTGTAGCCTCTCCACTACACTCTACATCTATTATATCTTCTATGGTAAGTTCTAGTGCATCTGGATCTTCTAAAACTATACAGGTTTCTATATCACATAGATTAGCATCCATGATGGTTACACAGTAGGTTCCGGCACCTATCGGTCCCAGTACAGAACCAGTAACCTGAGGAAAGTTTTCCCACTCAAAGGTAATCGGCTGCTCTCCCTGTGTAATTACGATTCCTATGGTTCCATCTGTTCCTCCAGCACAGTTGGGAGGGTTTAGACTTTCCATAAATTCTATTCCATCTACCTCTGATAGACAGGCAGTAATCATATTAGAGCAACCTTGGTCGTTATCTGTAACGACCGCAGTATAGCAACCTTCTCCTAGATTTATCAGTTGATTTCCACCAGCAAGGAGATTTCCATCACTATCAAACCACTCATAATCACAATTGTTACATACAGTGAGTGTTCTTACGAGCAAGGCACCGACGTCTCCACCACCACAAGCTAGATTCTGTAAGGTATCTATTTGTAGAGGCAGCGTACCTGCCATAGGTAAATCAAAGTTTAAAGTATCTTGACATCCATTATCATCCTCGACAGTAAGCTCATACATGCCACCATCTAGATTTATAATATCGAACATATCATTTCCTAAATCTATAAGCTGAGATATGGGTATCGCACCTCCATTAAGACTTACGTCAAAATTTCCACCGCCTCCAGATAAGGTATACTGAATACTTCCAGGATTTCCACCACAGTCCGGAGCAATAAAATCTCCCTCAAAAACCAGAGGGTCTGGGTCTGTGATAACTAGGTCATATCGTACTGCACAATTACTAAAACTTGCAGGTGCTACAGCTTGTACTTCTACAATAAAGATTCCTGCAGGAAGATTTGCGAGCTTTACGATATTACCTCCGATAGTAGTACTTGTTATCATTGGATCAGTAACCATAAATCCGTCTTCGTCCAACAGGGTAACAGTAATGCTTGTTACTAGGGTAGCAAGTAATTCTATGCAATCCACTCTATCCCCACTACATTGCACTCCAGAATTTACTAGTTCTACTACTTCAAATCCAGGATTGTTAGGAACTCTAAGTGTATCTTCTACGATACAGGCACCATCTGGATCATCTCGTACCGTAAGCGTAATGAGCTCACCACCTTCTGCATCATTAATTATAAAACAATCCGTCGGGGTGTTACTATTCTGGAAAAGATAAGTGTCAGGACTTGTAGTAAATGGATTTCCACCTGTTGCACTTAACTTTATTATTCCATCTTCTGCTCCTAAGCAGCTAGCAGGCTGCATAACTTCTATATCCAGTTTTAATGTATCTAGCTCTAGAGCAAAATCTGCTTCTGCCGTACATCCTCCATTATCTTCTACAGT
>CAZDWO010000045.1:0-32349 GCA_964509175.1 uncultured Saprospiraceae bacterium | reverse complement strand
CAGTAGGTCATTGGTTCTATCTATGCCACACGGGAGATTCCCCTACACCTGGTCCTACAGTACATCAATTTGACTCAGATATTTTAAGGAAAATTATCGATGATGCCTTTCTTTTTATGCATGGAGAACTATCGATTCCCAAATTTGCTCAGTTTACTGTTATAGAAGCAACAGAGACTTTTGACTTGTGTTCTGAGGATATTAAATTTGTTGAAAGTATCGAAAATGCCTGGGGCATCGTTGGAGTCTTTAATAACTTTCCGGCTCATCCTAGTCCTGTAATAAATAGGACCATTTTAGTTAATGGTCCAGTTACTAATCTCAAATTGTCCACAGTATTATCTGATAATAACATTACGTTTGATGACACCCAAAATAGTCCCGTTGATGCTAACCCAAATTTCAAAAACGATTTGACTGGCTTTACATTTCATGTAAATACAAATTTAAACATAGATATTCCCATGATTTTCAAGGGATGCACATTTGTGGTTGATGAAGGCAAAAGAATAAATATAAATGCTAACACTATTTTCCAACAAGATTTTACAAGTGTATGTGGATTTAACTTTCTTAAAAGTATGATAAAGGAAAAACAAGGCACTAAGTGGTCTGGAATACACGTAAACGATGATTATGAGCTCTCTCTTTTCAGCACTATAGTTGAGGGGTCAGAAGGTGCAGCGGTAGTAGGAACCGAAAATTCAACTATCACTTCCTACTTGAGTGAATTCAATGCATGTGGTATTGGAATTAGCCTTGAAGGCAATAGCATTTCAAATTCTTTTATAGGATACACTCAATTTAATGGAGTACTTGCAGATGAAAATCAAGACGGTATTCCCGAACGTGTTGGTGCTGGGATTTCATTATCTGATACTTCGATTCCAAAAACAAATATTATAGATTTAAGAAACAATGTATTTGTAAATTTGGATACAGGAATACGAGGATTCGGAGCTGAGGTAAATGTTTTTGAAAGTCAATTCAATAACTGCTATGGATCTATTAGCCTTGATAGTTGCTCCTTATCCAGTATTGGTTCAAATTACTTTAGTTTGAATAAAATCGGCATCAAGCTTAAAGACTCAGATAACTGTGGCGTGATTTTTAATGAAATGCAATCCAACATAAATGGACCCCATTCCGAAGGAATATTACTGGACAATTGCCAATATTTCGGTTCTGCTAGAAATCTAATTAATGCATCTACCGGTATTATTGGTAAGAACTCACATTCCGCCCAAGTCTTTAATACTACTATCAATTCAAGAAATAAAGAAAGTGGATTACTATGGACAGATTCTAATTGGCTTTGGTTAAGAAATAATAAAATAACTGGAAATTATTTTGGTGCACGTTTTACCAATTGTAAATGGTCCTTTGCATTTGAAAATGAGTTCAATGCATGGGGATATGGGATTGCACTGACTGGAAACAGTAACAATACTTATTTATATAACAACGAAATAACTAGTGAAGTAATTTCAACTATAATAAGTAACTCTCCTTATAACTACTTTTCTTGTAATTCAACAAATGGAAAGTATGGATTGTGGATTGATCCTAATTCTGACATGCAATATATAAATAGGAATCTTTTTAATGATGAACTTGTGAATCTCCAAGTACGCTCACAAATTGGACCACAACCTTACCGAGGAAACGAATTTAATGGGAGTGGAATAGCTAATGAACTTTTAGGTCCATTAGTGTTAGACAACCAGTTTAAAGTAGCCACTGATGGGTTACCTTATACTCCAATGAATCATGCTGGAGGATCAAATTGGTTTGATATAGACGAAGACGATGGAGAAGATATTTCATGCCTTGGTCAAATTGGACCTGGATGGTTTAATGATGATAATCCGAATCTGTTTACAGGCGATGACCCTGATTGGATTTGCCGATATTTAAATCGGTTGAACGATTCTAGAAGTGTTGATCCGAATTCTTATTTTATAAATTATTATCATCTGTTGAATTTTTTCATTTTACATATCGATGAGAATGATTGGCCACAATGTATTACTACTGAGATAAATACAAATACCGCTTGTGGAATTCGAGAATTAGTAAACATAGAGAAATTGATTTTATCTCAAAATTCATTAAACCTCAATCAGTCTGTAGAAGAATATTTTGATGGGATTAATGATTTTGTGGATTCAGAATTGTCTGAACTTTCTTTGGACCAAATAGATACAGCTTACTATATGCCAATACTTGAGTCCTATTTTGAAGGAGGGCAAGAAGGGCAAGAAACTAATACATCTTCAAGTATAGAATGGATAGACCCTACTATAAATATGGTGGAAGAAATAAATTGTAATGAATATATTGCTTCTATCTATAAACAAATCCTTGTTTTCAGATTACGAACAATAAAAGATGATTCTTTTACTGCAGGTGATTACCGGGAAATAAATAAGATTGCTAACCTATGTCCTCATGAATATGGATCTCCAGTAGATTGGGCAAGAGCATTTTTGCAAGGAACAGAATATGACCATTTTGACTTATTTGAAGATTGTGATGAAACTGAAAGAGGTAACGAGAGAAGTACTGAATTAACCGAGATTAGTATTTATCCTAATCCAAGTCCAGGTGAGTTCATATTTAAGTTGAATTCGATAAATACCGGAAATATTAGAATATTTAATCAAATGGGTGAAATTGTAAAATCTACATTGATAGAGGATAGTGATGAACAATTAATCAATATTTCAGATATGAATAATGGACTATATTATGTATCTTTTGAAGGCAAAAATGGCTTTAGCACCATCAAAAAATTAATTAAAATAGATTGAGAATAGTACTTTTTATATCGTTACTTCTGTTAAGCTATGCTTCTGTTTTTTCGCAGAACAAGGCTGATTACCAATGGATTTTTTCAAGGGATCAGGATACCTTACCGGGAGTTCAATCCTATATGTTTGATTTTAATGAGGAACCTTTTAGAGTAAAGAATAGATACGCAGGATTAGAATTTAATGGAATAAATGCTTCTATCTGTGATGAGCAGGGAAACTTATTGCTGTACACCAATGGCTGTGCCATTGCTAATGGAGACCATGAAGTTATGCCTAATGGATACGATATAAATGAAGGAAATTATTTTGAGAATTGGTGGGGAGGGGACTGTGGTGATGGTTATCCTGGCAGACAGGATGTCATTATACTTCCCTCTCCATCAAATCAAAATGAATACTATGTAATCCATAAACCTAGAACCTTTCTTCCTTCCTCTGATCCTATAAATTTTATAGATGAGATTAGATATACTAAGGTTGACCTTACTTTAGATAATGGCAAGGGAGATGTTGTAGAGAAGAACGTGACTTTTTTTGATGGAACCAGATTACTATGGAGCTATTTTGATGCTGTATTGCATGAAAACCAAAAAGACTGGTGGATTATACAACCTGGATTTGGAGGGAATAGTTATTATACTTTTTTACTTGATTCAACAGGGATTAACCTACATAGTGTGCAGGATATCGGTCCCACTTTAGACCACCCTTTTGTAACTGCAAGTGGTACGGCAAAATTTGACCCAACTGGAAATTACTATAGTATTTTTAGTGCTTATACTGGATTGCTACTCTTTGATTTTGATAGAGCCACAGGAGCACTGAGTAATAGCGTGGTTCTAGAGGTCGAATCTAATCCTGACATTAGTACAATTTTTAGTTCAATAGAATGGTCTGCAAGTGGCCGCTATATATACCTGGCTGTGCATGATAGATTATACCAGATAGATAGTTATGAGGAAGATTTAGAAGATGGAATTGTATTAATTGACTTCTGGAATGGGGTTTTAGATCCCTTCGCTACTACTTTTAATATGATGGCTCGTGGTCCAGACTGTAAGATTTACATCTGTAGTAATTCTAGTGTGTTAAGTTATAGTGTAATAAAAAATCCAGATGAGCAGGGAACTGATTGCAATCTGGTACAGCAAGGAATAAAACTGCCCTATTTTTCTACAGTTTCTTCTATGCCCAATTTTCCAAATTTTAGAATAGATGAGGATGAGGTATGTGACAGTAGTATTACTTCAATATTCGGTCATCCGATTGAGGTCACTCAAAAGCTGAAGCTTTATCCTAATCCATCGTCCGGAATGATAAATATAGAACTGCCTGAACAGGCAAAATCTGGAAATTGGGAAATCAGAGATAATAATAGCCAGTTGGTTAAATCTGGAATTTCCTCTGATAGCTTTAATCTGCAAATAGACTGTTCCATGCTTCTTCCAGGAGTTTATTATCTGAAGGTTTTAAATAAAGAAAATCAGAAGTATTATAATTCTCGTTTTGTGAGGATGTAGATGGTTTCGGAATTTATTTTTGTCACCCTTACAGGGTTTTGTTTCTAATGTTATTGGATGCAATGATTGTTTCACCCTTTCAGGGTTGTTCTTAAATAATAGTTTGCTTGTATTGTTGTTTTCTTCAAGTTCTCTATCGTATGCAATCCCAAAGGGATGACAGATTCCTTACTCCTGAATAAGTTAAACTTGTAATCCTGAAGGGATGATATATTATTTTCAAAGACTGCATTATTCAATAAATATATTGTGGATATAATTTCTCAGGATTGACATTTATAATCAACGTAAGTACATTTACAGGGATACAAAGGGATGAAAACTAAATTAACCTTATCCATTAAAAAATCGGTAATAGAAAAAGCTAAACAATATGCTTTATCTAATAACCAAAGCCTATCACAAATAATAGAATCATTTTTAGAAAAAATCACAGAATCACATCCTGAATTGGGAGACACGGAACTAGATTCTTTAAGAGGTATAATTACACTTCCTCAAGATTTTGATTTAAAAAAAGAAGCTCAGACATTGAGAATAAAGAAGTATTGTTAATAATGTGAGATAATGTATTAAGTATCCTTAGTTAAAAAAATCATTCTTTTCTTACCCATCCCTAGCCCTTCCCTTGGCCAAGGGATGAACGAATGGTTCTGACCTATGGTCAGAATTGGATTGACTAAATGTCAAACCAAAATGAGTGAACCGATTTATCAAAATCGGATAGTAAATTTGCAGTTTATTAAGAAAAACCTATAATTATCATATTGACTCTAACAAAAACCATATCAACGCTTAAAACCCAAGGCAAAAAAATAGTCTTCACAAATGGCTGTTTTGACCTCTTGCACTTGGGACACGTATCCTATTTGGCGGAAGCCAAAAAACTGGGAGATGTGCTGGTCGTCGGGGTAAATAGTGATGCTTCCGTGAGTCGATTAAAAGGAAAAAGCAGGCCTATAAAAGATGAGCAAAGTCGACTGGCTATACTTCAAAACCTCAAAATGGTAGACCATGCCGTGTTATTTTCTGAGGATACTCCTTATGAGCTGATTAAAAGTATACTGCCAGATGTACTGGTAAAAGGTGGCGACTGGACGGTGGACAAAATAATTGGAGCAGAACTTGTGTTAGATAATGGAGGTGAGGTGCGGAGTCTTCCGTTTATAGAAGGTTATTCTAGTACTGCACTCATAGATAAAATCAAGAATGCCTGATGCAGCTTAAAGAATTAATCGATTTTTTAGAAGAAATAGCTCCTCCTCGATTCCAAGAGAGTTATGATAATGCAGGACTAATAGTCGGTCATCCATCCTATGAGGTGAGTGGAGTGTTGGTCGCTCTGGACTCTACAGAAGAGATAGTCGATGAGGCTCTGGCCAATGGATGTAATGTCATCATCGCTCACCACCCTATTATTTTCAGTGGACTGAAAAAGATAAATGGTTATAACTACATCGAGAAAACTATCATAAAGGCTATAAAAAATGATATCGCCATCTATGCCATCCATACTAATCTGGATAATGTTCTAAAAAATGGAGTAAATGCCAAAATAGCAGAGAAAATCGGATTAGAACGGGTAGAACTACTGGCTCCTAAGGAAGAGCTGAGTGCAGGAAATTATCAGATAGGATCGGGTGCAATCGGACTACTGGCTCAACCTATGTCTGGGACAGATTTCCTTCCTTATTTAAAGGAGAAAATGGAGCTTTCGGTCGTGAGACATACGGAGTTATTATCGAGTTCTATACAGAAGGTGGCAGTCTGTGGAGGATCAGGAAGGTTCCTTCTTGATATGGCTATTGCCAAAGGTGCAGACGTATTTATATCCTCTGATTTTAAGTATCATGAGTTTTTTGATGCAAATCAAGAGATATTAATAGCAGATATAGGTCATTATGAGAGTGAGAAATACACGATAGACCTATTACAACAGCTTATAAATGAGAATTTTAGTACTTTTGCAGCCCGCAAGACGGAGAAAATTACAAATCCAATAAAATATTTCTAAAAAAGATTTAATGGCAAAAGAACTTAGTATAAAGGAGAAACTGACACAGTTATTTGAACTACAAGTTATCGATTCTAAAATCGATTCCTTATCTATCCTTAAGGGAGAACTTCCTATCGAGGTAAGTGACCTAGAAGATGAGATAGAAGGTTTAAATAAGCGTATCGATAAGCTCAAAGACGGCATAAAAAATGTCGAAACAGAAGTATCTCGTCACCAGGGAAATATAAAAGATTCTGAAGCTCTCATCGCTAAGTACGAGAAGCAGATGGATAATGTAAAAAACAACAGGGAGTTTACTGCTCTATCTAAGGAGGTAGAAATGCAGAAACTAGAAATCGAGCTTTCTAATAAGAGAATCGGTGAGTCAGGAGGACAGACAGAGATAAAGAAAGAAGCTCTATCTGCCAGTAAGAAAAGACTAAAAGAAAGAACTAGTGACTTAGATGATAAGAAAGTAGAGCTAGATAAGATTATAAAGAAGACGGAGAAGGAAGAGAGAAAGCTCACTAAGCAAGGTGATGCTATCAAAGTAAACGTAGAGCCGAGATTAATCAAAGCTTACGATAGACTAAGAAATAACTATAGAAACGGTCTAGCCGTAGTAACTATAGAGCGTAACGCTTGTGGTGGATGCTTCAACAGAATACCTCCACAACTCAAAATCGAAATCGGAATGCGTAAGGCTATACAGTTCTGTGAGCACTGTAGCCGTATACTAGTGGATGACGAGATAGCAGGAAAAGAAGCCGTAGAGGCATAATAATAGACACATATAGAAATAAGAGCCGTGTGAATGACAATATTCTCACGGCTTTTTTGTTCACTTTAGGGAGTATAAAATCGTCAAAACGACAGTGAAAAGGATTGTTTTCATATTTTTCTTCTTTACGATAGTGGCTCATGTCTCTGGACAGGCTTACTTTGAAGAATCCCAAGGGATAAAAGAAGCCTATCATCTTATCATAGATCTAAAACTCGATGAGGCTAGAATTGCTGTAAACGAGCTAAAGACTACAGAGCCAGACAATCTACTCCGCATCCTTCTAGAAAATTATATCGATTTTTTTACCGTCTTTATAAACGAGGAAGAATCTCAGTTTAATCAACTGGAAAAAAACAAAAGAAAGCGTCTAGACTACATAGAAAAGTACGGAGATAGAAACTCGCCATATTATCTATACACACAGGCAGAAATCGACCTGCAATGGTCTCTGGTCAGAGCAAAATTTGATCAATTATTTAAGGCAGCTACAGAAGCCTATCAGGCCTACAAATTACTATCTGCAAATCAAGAAAAGCATCCACACTTTATAGCCAATAAAAAAAGCCTCAGTGCCATACACGTGCTGGTAGAATCGATTCCAAAAATCGCAAGAAGGGTTTTCAGAATAAAGGGTTCCATCGCTCAGGGTACTAAGGAAATACAAGAGGTAATGGATTACAGTAAGAACAATGATTTCTTATACAAGGAAGAAGCTACTGCTGTCTATACCTACATTCTATACTACCAAAATAATAGAAAGGAAGAGGCCTGGAATTATCTGAGTCAGAGCGATCTAAAACCAGAAGAGAGTCCTCTAGTGGCCTTTCTAATGGCAACCTTTGCCAGTAAAGTAGGAGAAAACGAATATGCCATCAAGGTCTTAGAAGATCGTCCAAAAGGACCTGACTATTCCGATTTCCAATACCTAGACTTTATGCTGGGTAAGGCAAAACTGAACCGTCTAGACAAAGATGCTGATGTGTACTTTGAAAAGTTTATCGAAGAATTTAGAGGTCAACACTATATAAAAGAAGCCTATCAGAAGCTGGGCTGGTACAACCTTGCGGTAGAAAACAATAATGTACCTCGTTATAAGAGCTACATGCAACAGGTTCAGAAATATGGCCAAACCCTTATAGACGGAGATAAGCAGGCAGAAAAAGAAGCAAACAGTCGCAAGATTCCTCATGCAGTCCTTCTTAAATCCAGATTACTCTACGATGGAGGTTACTATGAGCGAGCCTATAATGTAATGATTAAGAACTCGACTTACTTTAATAACAACTCTACTTATAATCTAGAATTCAATTATCGTCTGGGAAGGATTACTCAGTCTCTGGGTAATAGCTATGATGCGATAAACTATTATAATCAGGTAATAAACTCTGGATCTAAGAGTAAGGAATACTTTGCCTGTAACTCAGCCTTGCAGCTCGGACTCATCTTTGAGCAACAAAAGAATTATAAACAGGCAAAAAGGTATTTTAAGATGTGCCTAGACATGTCGCCATCCGATTATAAAAACTCCTTACATCAGAAAGCTACCTCTGGATTGAAGAGAATGTAGAGAGCATTGGTGATTTATCCACCTTACTTTATTACTTAATTCAAAATTATACATTCTGCCGAATTAGACCTTTCGACTTTTAGTCTCCTTATCTGTCGACTCGCTCAAGGTCAATTCGACTAATTGATTTTTTTAAAAATCAAAAGTCTTATTGACATCGTTTAGACCGAATAGCCGCATTTCTAGTACTTCTATCTAAATCAGCAACTACTTTTCGATATCCGATATCATCTTTATCCACCCCATCAGCGTCATAACAGGCGATTTTACAATTATAGAAGCTTATCCATGCCTTGTCTCTTGCTAGAGCATCACAGAAATTATTATTGGGCATAGAGATTATTTCTTTTCTCGATTTATGACAGTCCATACAATCTGGACCCGTTCTATCAGAGATTCTAGAGGAGAGTCTGTATTTGCTTACATTTCTAGTAACAGCTGCATTAGAAGTGGCAGTTGCTTTAGTAGTAGTAGTAGTAGAAGAAGAAGTATTCTTTGTTTGTTTTCTAGGTGGTCTCGGTGGCATCGCAGTTTTTCGTTTAACGGCGGTTGTCATCTTGTTAGAATTACTAGAGTTTTTCTTTCCGCTATTATTATCTGCCACTTTCGTCTTTTTAACAGACGTACTATAATCTACTAGTCTAGATTTCTGTTTTTTAGGTTTTGTTTCAGTGTAATGATTTACAACTTGTGTCATAGCAGGTTTAACTTCTTGTTCTTTTCCTTCAAAGGTACCTGTAATGCTTTCTTGGAATTCTAGTTCATTTTTATCTCTGAGCGGTAAAATCTGATAGTAGACTGTTACTACACAGTTAGCATCATCATTAAAATAATATTGCCAGAAATTACAATTCTCGCATCCGATGTCCTGACCTATACGTTCCTCCTCATAAGCCATGATTTCTTCGTAGGCATGATTTGTCCACTGGTTTGCGATTTTTGTAGCGATATAATATTCTTCTATATCTGGTTTGAATATTCTACTCATTCTAAAGTAACCCGGAAACTGATATACCTCATCTTCCTTGTATGATCGAGCATTATCACTGAAGTACTCATCCTTACTATATGACAGAGTGTACGATTTTCTAGGATCTAATAAAACACCGCCAGGTATTTTACAATCTCCAAAATTTTTATTTTTTTCAATCTTTTGAGCTTTTACGGCATAAAGATTATAGGCATAGCCAAGCACATCCTGGTCAGTTTTCATTTCTTCCTGAGCCAAAAGGCAACCAAGAAAACCTAAGGTAAAAACCAATGTTAATGATAATTGTCGCATCGTGAATAAAGTGTTTTCCATTATTATCTCAATACCTACAATGTCAAATATGGCGTAAGTATCTCATTTTTAACTAATTAAATGTATTATATATCTATAATATAACAAAGGTAGTTGGATATAATAACATTAATACAACGGAAGAATGACAAAAATGATTTTGGTCGAAAGACAAAATTTCCTAGAAACAGCATTTCTACTATAGCTTCCTAAAAAGCTCTTTTTCCTATCCTGCCACTTCTCTTAACTAGATATACTTTAATCTATGATGAGAAGCTTTTTATAATAGACGTCATTTGCTATCGTAAGTTTTACATTATAAATGCCGGACGGCAAATTTTCTATGCTTATCGGCTCTACAATAGATTCTAATCCTGTATCTAAGTCTATAGAAAAATCTCTAACTAGCCTTCCGTCAACATTCCATAAGCTTATATGCATATTAGAAGCCGCAGGATTATCTACTCTTACATTTAAAAATTCTGTTGCAGGGTTAGGATAGAAAGATATGTCATCTTCAGTATTCTTACCCACGTTTAGATTTATAATTTTACTATGGTCAAAGATTCCGTTGTTATCAAATTGCTTTATTCTATAAAAATATTGTCCTTTTTCATGGATCTGATGATCATGATACTCATATCTATTTATCTCTCCTGGTTTCTCTGAGGCAGATACCTCATCTATTTTTATAAAATTATTTGTGTTATTTATACTTCGCTGTACTTCGTAATGGCTTGCATTTATCTCATTGGCAGTACTCCATTCTAGGTGATTAAAGTCTTCAAATACTTTCCCTCCAAAATCTAACCATTTTACGGGTACAACTCCTAAAATCAATCCTACATCTATACCTAGATCTGCTTCTTCGGTCAGATTAAAAATTGGTGATGTTCCAGGTCCATTGGACTCATCTATATCACTATCAAGGTTCAAATCAGATCCAGACCCGTACTGTGTAAAACTTAATGCAGACAAACCTAGATTTACCTTTATATAATAATCACCAGATTCTATTTCTCCAAAAGAATAAAATCCTTGTGAAGAACTGATGTCAGAATCGATTAACTGATCCTGATCATCATATAACTCTATAAGGATACTAGCTTCTCCTGATTCAGCAGGATCTTGTATTCCATCGCCATTAGTGTCAAACCAGACATAGTTACCCAATGTTGAGTAATCAGTACCTTCACAGACACACTGACTTGAGTATACATCATCATAAGTATCCGCATCACCATCATCGCAGGCTGCTCCCTCCTCGATTCCAGTCCCTGCAAACTCTATGTCCAGAACTGGAATAACAGAATTTTCTTTGGATTTAAATGAAACGTCGTTTCCAGACTGATGTACGATTACTAGACTATTTACTCCTAATGAAAGCTGACTTGCATCTAGATTCCATGTGTACGTTTGATTAGTACTGTAAATCTGATTTAAACTTGCTAGGCTTACGGTAGCATTTGGTGCATTGGCACTAGAAAGTGTAGATTCTGTCCAGTTATTAGAATCTCCTAAAAATACCTCGATGAGGCCATTACCTCCATCATTATCTACAGTTAGACTCAGCTCCACATTAGTCAATGCCGACTGGATAGCGGATAAATCAAATTTTAAATAGGATATTCTGTTTCCATTTTCTACTCTGAGAACGCCTGAGTTAAAAGCAGAACTACCCTGTAGATAAGCATCATCAGAAGGACTAATACTTAGTGATCCAGAACTATCAGCAGATGCACCTACACACTCACAGTCTGCGGTATATATATCATTTTCTGTACACTCATTTCCGTCATCACAGGGTGTTCCGATAAGATTATTGTCCAAATTAGGACAAGAGTCTATAGTGTTACACACTCCATCACCATCACTATCTCCACTGTACGTACCTGTACAATTACAAGCAGTATCAAATACATCATTTACAGTACACTCATCTCCATCATTACATGATTGTCCTGCCTGATTTCCACTACATTCATCTGCTTCTGGAGAACCACAAAAATTATCAGAAGATAATGTCCAAAGTGCAAAATCGTCCTGAGACCCTACTGGGTCTATTAAAGTAGGCACTAATGAAAATCCATCCCCATCTGCCTGGGTAGGCCATGGAGCTATATCATCATATTCTACGTCAATAATTATTTCTCCTCCGAAAGTTGCAAACTCGATTTCTTCGCCACCATTACTTAACTGACCTTCATATTCTCCGAAAATATTAATACCAGGACACTTATTAGCTAGCTCTGCTGCATTACTTGCTAAAATTAAAAAGCTCTTAGGTTCCATTATCGTTCCGACTGGAAAAGTATACTCTACTCCATCTATTATCTGCAATCCTCCTACATCTAATGATAAGGTACTGCTCGTATTCTTTATTTCTAAAAATTCCAATTCCGAATTAGGAACAAGCCCAAAATCTCCAGGATTATACATTATTTCTGTAAGCTTTATCCAACTCAGATCTTGTTCTACCAGTATATTTAGACAATGCAGGGCACTCCATTCGTTTCCATTTTTTACCCTAGCTAGTAAGGTTGTTGAAGTGTTTATTGTAATACCTTGATTTGAATCCAAAATAGCAGAAGAAGAAATACTACCTCCAGGTAATCGTGGATCTATACCATTGATTGAATAATAAATATCTCCAACTCCATTAGGATTGTCAAAGTCAAGATTATAATTAGTAGGTACTAAAATTTCTTGTACTTCTAGAGTATTTCCATTGTTTAGAAAAAGTGGTGGATCTATAGTCGGGTAATAATCCTCATTTAATAGTGCATTCTTTAATCTTTGGACATTACCATCCATTAGTCCATCTAATCTATTCACCTCATTCTGCCAGTGTACATCTCTAGTTCTCGTAACACCGTCATCTATTCCATCACCCCATCTAGCAGATTCTGCCACTACAGCATTTTCTATATTATCATTTAGGTCACTCCATCTTTCTCGAGAATTAGCATCTGTCATCGCACCATCATTGTAGCACAACTTATATACTCTATCTGCAAATGACATCATAAAGTCATCATTGACTTTTGCTCTATTAAAGAACAGTGCTGAGTTCTGACCGCCAGTATCATTAGATCTAAAATCAGGATGTACCCAAGCCCCGTTATTGGCATTTTTAGTTACATCCCATGACCACTCGTTATCCCAACCAAAAAACATAAACTTTCCAGCAGGGTTATTTCTATTTCCTCCCCACCAGTTATTACCTGGCCAGTCCTGTACACCAGTCATCCAAGACAGTATTATGTAATCGCTAAACTTATCTATATCTAGATAATCTTTTAATTCTTCGTATTTAGCACTATTGGTTGATAGGTTAGAGTTGAGCAAGTTGTTTCTAATGTAGTCGTATCTATTATCATTTCCACCCTGATCTCCACCATGACTTACTGCAAACCAATCAGCCTTAGATCCTCCTAAGTAAGTAGAGGTAAAAGACTCATCTGGACGTTCTACTGGATTATACAGTCCCCAGTATAACCCATTTATGTATAAGTGCACAAAGGTTCCATGCGATCCTATTCCAGACGATGCAATTTGTGATTGTCTCATCCACTCATCTCGTGTAAATGCTGTTCTATTAGTATTCCAGTTTCTAGACCAGGCACGGTTGTTTCCTGCTCTGAGTACAATTCTGTCGAATTCGTTTTCAGCTGTTTCTGCTCCTACTGCAGAATTTCTAAATATATCTGAATCCCAATCCTTAGCTCCATATATCTCTTTAAATGATAATCTAAAGGACCGCTTGAGACGATTATGGCTATGAGGTTCTATCCCACCATCTTCTTGTTCGTTTTCAGTAGGGTCGTCGTGGTAGAGTAACTCGATAGATGTTTTCCTTTCTACTTGACCATCATTTACATCCCAAAAATCATCAAATGGCATTACTATGGACATACTAGGTATGTCTTTTAAACCTTGAATCAGGTCAGCATTGTAGGCAGCAGAATTTACTATAGCCGGATCCATTTCGTAATCATGTCTAGCAGTTGCGTTTCCACTTCCTATATCGTAGTTATTATTGGGCCAGCCAGCAATATTTTTCTCTTGATTAATTACATCATCAATGAAAATATATGAATGTGTATAAACTTTAGAAGTATCTACTCCTATGATGTATCCTATTGCTCTTAATACTGTAGTTGTGTTTACAGAAATACTTCCATTGTATATCGTTCCAGAGGTGGTAGAAGGTTCTTCTCCATCTAGCGTGTATCTTATTGTTGCAGAAGGATCTTCTGGTGTAATGGTAAGTGTAAAAGGCGTATCACTAAATCCTCTCTCTTGTGAAAAATCTAATTTGCCTGTGCTGCAATCTGTTGGGCGAATGCTATAAAAATTAGGCAAGATAAAATACTCCACAAATTTGTAATCTTAAGGATGGCTCTCATGTATAGCTTTCTTGAAAAATATTTCTTAAAAATAAAATTGCCTATAATGGGACATTAAAACTGCTTTTAAATCTATTCTGATTAACAATTTCTATATGAGAAAAAACAGGAAGAGTTACGTTGGTTTTAAAGGTTCCCATATGGAAAATCGAAATTAGTCCTAAAAGCTCTCCAAATATGACAATGTGGTGGACGTGTACCCTATGTTTTTGGCAAAGTATTTTACATAAAAAGAGATAAATTTTGAACGACAAAATAGAAAAGACGCCTAATATACGATTATGAAATTTTTATGTATTTTTGATATTTCTTTGGCTTATGCCAAATAATAATTATGTATTGCCTAAAAATTAAAGCATAATATTTTGACAAAATAGGAAAAACCTTAATGAACAAATTGTCTCGAAAATTACCATAGAAGCTAATTCTTAATTGCTATCTTTCTATAACTATTCATATTAGAATTCTATTCTATTATACTACTAAACATTATTACGTATGAAAAAATTATTATCCAAAATTGGATCAGTTTTACTATTACTGGTCCTTAGTTATTCATTTGGTTTTTCCCAAACTACTATATCGGGAAAAATTTTAGACTCTTCTGGTTTACCTGTAATCGGTGCCTCTATTCTTGCCAAAGGAACTACTGTAGGAACCATCACTGATATCGATGGAAACTATAGTATAAACGTTCCTGATGGTGTTGAAGATTTAGAGATTTCCTATCTAGGGTATGGAACTCAGACTCTGAATATTGCAAATGGCAATTTCTCATCTATTACCTTATCTGAAGATTACAATGAGCTAGATGAAGTCGTCATTACTGGTCTCGGTACTACAGTAAAACGTAGAAACTTGGCCAATTCTGTCGCAAAAATAGATGCTCAAGAATTGCTCGCAGTGGCTCCTGCATCTACCGTAGAATCTGCCTTATATGGTAAATTTAAAGGTGCTGAAATAAAATCTGCATCTGGTGCTCCAGGTGGTGGTGTATCCTTTAAGCTTAGAGGATTAACCTCTATAAATGGATCCTCTCAGCCTCTTATTATTCTAGATGGAGTTTTTATCGATAACTCTTCTATCCCAGCAGGACTTAATATCGTTTCTGCAGCAGCTGGTGGAGGTAGTACCTCTAACCAAGATAATCCTTCTAATAGATTATCAGATTTAAGTCCAGAGGATATAGAGTCTGTAGAAATATTAAAAGGTGCATCTGCAGCAGCTATATATGGATCTAGAGCAGCAGGTGGTGTTGTAATTATTACCTCTAAGAGAGGAAAAGCTGGAGAAACTAGAGTATCTGTATCTCAGTCTCTAGGTCAGGCTACCCAGTTAAGGAAGTTAGGAATCAGAGATTGGACAGAGGAGAGAGTACTAGAAAGTGCTTTTGCAGGTAACATAGATGACTTTAGAAATAATGGAGTTACTAATTACGAGGACCTCCTTTATGGAAACAATGCATTATTATCCAACACTCGATTGAGTCTATCCGGAGGATCTGATAAAACTCAGTTCTATTTTGGAGCATCTCACAAAGATGAAGAAGGAATCGTAGCCTCTACAGGTTATAGAAAAACTTCTGCAAGATTGAATATTGACCATAAGATATCAGAAATTTTTGATGTTGCGATGTCTACAAATTTTGTAAACTCTTCTGCAGATAGAGGGTTTTTTAACAATGATAACTCAGGTACAACTATAGGAGTTGCGTTTACTTCTACTCCTTCTTTTGCAGCATTAGAAGCTGACCCGACTACTGGTTTATTCCCTGCTAATCCCTATGCTCCTTCTAATTTCTTAGAGACTGCAGAAAATGTTACCAATAACGAAAGTGTAAATAGATTTATCGGTGGAGGAACCTTAACAACTAAGATTCTTTCTAGAGATAATTCTACTCTAAAATTATTACTTAGAGGAGGATTAGATTCTTATACGCTTAATACTCAGGCTCTTTTTCCTAACTCACTACAATTCCAAAGTAATGGTGCAGGTCTAAATGGAGTATCTGTTCAAGGATTTACGAGAAGTTTCAATACTAACCTTGCAGCTATACTGGTACATAGTTACTATGCTGATAACGGAATGTCATTTACTACTTCTGGAGGTGTTACTCAGGAAGACTTTAATAGAAATACAATTTTAGGAGAGGCTTCTAATCTAATCGGTGCTGAAACTAACTTAGATCAGGCTGGAAATAGAAACGTGACTCAAGCAAGACTAATACAGCAGGATAAAGGGTTCTTTATCCAAGAGGAGCTAAACTTTGATGATAAGATTTTGGCTACTGTAGGGTTTAGAGGAGATAAATCTTCAAATAATTCTGACGTAAATCAGCTATTCTTTTACCCTAAGGCAAACCTTGCAGTTAACTTACACAACTTTGATTTAATACCTACAGACAGTCCTCTGACTTCGCTTAAAGCGAGACTCGCTTACGGTGAATCAGGAAATTTTGCTCGATTTGGATCTAAATCTACTATTCTAGGATCTACAATTGTAGATGGTGCAGCTGGTGTAGTTGTTCCTTCTCTACTTGGAAACTCAGAAGTAGGACCAGAAAGACAGAAAGAATTAGAGTTCGGTGTAGATATAGGAATTAGCAATAAGTATTCTTTAGATGTTACCTACTACATTAAGAGTGTAGAAGACTTATTATTAAATGCTGACGTATCTCCATCTTCTGGATTTTCTCAGCAGGTAACTAATGCTGCAGCTTTACAGAATAAAGGAATCGAGATAGGATTAAACCTAGATTTAATAAATTCAGAAAACTTCAACTGGGGATCTAGATTTAGTTTCTGGAAAAATACTGCAGAAGTTACTGAGCTACTAGTACCTGCCTTTACAACAGGTGGATTTGCTGATTTCCTTGGAAACTTTTTAATCAAAGAAGGATTTAGCCCTACTACTATTATCGGTGTCGGTCCTAACCCAGATGTAACGCTTAATGGAGATGGAGAACCTACTCTACAGGTATTTGGGAATGCAGAGCCAGATTTTCAGCTGACTTGGTCTAATAATATTAATGTTGGAAATTTTGACATTAACTTCTTATGGCATCTAAAGCAAGGTGGATATAACATAAATCTATCTACTCTCCTTTTTGACCTTAACGAGACAACTCATGATTTTGATGGTACAGGAGTAGATCCATCTGGAGATTTGGCTAATGGTCCTTATAGATTAAGTGTACTCGGAAGTAATACAGAGCCTTATATAGAAGATGCTGGATACCTTAGATTAAGAGAAATAGGTGTTTATTACACACTCCCTAGTTCTATAATCCCTAGTGCTCAGTCTTTTAAAATAGGACTGTCAGGAAACAATTTGATTAACATTTTTGATTATAACAGTTATGATCCTGAAGTTTCAAACTTCGGTAGTAACGGTTTGTCTACTGGTGTAGAGGTAACTCCTTTCCCTTCTTCTAAGAGATGGGATTTCCACGTATCAGTAACATTCTAATTAATCCAAAATCAAAAAAATTAAACAATGAAAAATATATTATATATAGCCTTATTTGGATTCTTCTTCTCTCTTACGAGTTGTAACATAGATGAAGTTCCTAATCCTAATGGTCCTAGTATCGAAGGTGTACTTCTAGATGCGACCAAAAGTCAGTTACAAACATTGGTTACTGGATCTGAAGAATTACTCAGACAAGAAATCGGTTTCTACTATGACGTAGCTTCCATAATCGGAAGAGAATATTATTTCTTTACTGGTTCTGATCCACGTTATACCGGAGAGCTACTAGGTAAGGGAGAGTCTCAGTTAGATAATGCAGGTTTCTACGGAACTAGACCATACTTCGGAAGGTATAGAACTGTAAAAAATCTTAATGTACTAATCGAGGCAGCTGAGAATTCATCAGTCTTGACTCCTGAAGAATTAAGTGGATATCTCGGATTTGCAAAAACTTTCCAAGCATATGAGTTACACTTAGTTGCTAATCTACAGTTCCAAAATGGAATCAGAGTAGATGTAGTAGATGATCAAAATCTAGGACCATTTCTAGATTATGATGCAGCACTAGCCGCAATCAGTGCTTTATTAGATGAGGCAAATAGTGATTTGGCTGGTTCAACTTTTTCTTTTAATCTATCTTCTGCGATGGCAGGATTTGATTCTCCAGAAACTTTTGCTCAGTTTAATAGAGCTATAGCAGCTAGAGTTGCAATGTACAGAGGAGATAATGCAGGAGCCAGAGCTTTACTAGGTGATTCATTTATGGACATGTCTGGTGATTTATCTCAGGGACCTGGAAGATTCTATTCTAATGCAGGTGGTGACTTTGCTAATAATTTATTCAGAGTGCCAGACCAGGCAGATGCTATTATAGCACATCCTTCTTTTCTAGCAGATGCTGAAGCAGGTGATACAAGGCTAGGTAAAGTACTGGCAAGACCATCGGGAACATTAGCCCTAGATGATCTTTCTGGTGATAATGACGTATGGGTGTTTAGATCTATGACAGACCCAGTTCCTTACATTAATAATGAAGAGCTAGTTCTTCTTATGGCTGAGGCTAGTATAGGATCTAGTGCTGACGATGCTATAAATGCTCTTAATATAATAAGAGCTAATGCAGGTCTAGGAGATTATGCAGGCGGTACGTCTGATGGAGAAATAGTTCAAGATCTTGTGCAGCAGAAAAGATATTCATTATTCGGTCTAGGCCATAGATGGGTAGATTTAAGAAGATGGGGTATGCTAGATCAGCTACCTATAGATAGAGCTGGAGACGATGTATGGGTACAGATGCCTCGACCAGTATCTGAAAACTAAGAAAGATTTATTTTTAAAATATATCGAATTAGAGGCTGTCTCCCAAAGAGGCAGCCTTTTTTTCTGAATGTCATATAAAATGCAAAAGTCCCAAACTCAATGAGTAAGGGACTTTTTAAGTAGCGTGAGAGTAGCTAATTATTAATTTATAAAGAGCTATGAATCAATTGCTTATGTTTTTTATATTCATTTAGGGGTTACTAAGGGGTCATTTAAGCTATATTTGGTAGAATTCGATTTGAAATTTATTAGTTTTCAATTTGGCCTTATAGAATGTAATATCCCTTCCCTTCACAATATCTCTAACTCTGTCTATATCTTCATCCTCAGCCCTTAATCCAAAATAAATTCGTTCAACCTCACCAAATTCTGAACAAGGCATTCCCATATCCTTATATTCGGTATTCAAAGTCCTATATTCATTTTCATAGTTCCAACATGTCTGCTTAGTTAACATCGCTGAGATTAGCTGAAACTGTAGCTTTAATTTTTTTTCTTCAAGATCTAACTTTGGAAAATCATCAATATAATGTACCCGAGTCATAATACATCTCTTCCTAAGCCCTAAGCAGAATCCTTTATGATTATTAGCATAATGTGCCCACATTAACATATTATCAGGATAATAACCTGAATCATCTTGTTGCCAATTCTTAGTTAGCTCAGGATGTGCGGCTAAGCAAATTACTGCAGAATCCATGAAAAATTCCATTAATTCTTTTTGTTCTTTGTCAGGTACTCGACTATCTATGATATGAAACTTAAATTCAAAAGGATCATTGAAATGCTTAATCCTCGAAATCCACAATTGATCGTTTTCTAAATTTTTTAAGGGATACTGATCTATGGATTGATATTTATAAAAAAATAGAGGTCCAGGATTTTTTAATTGTTTTGGTGGAGTATCAAGCTTTCTCATAGTCTATATTGATTTTAGGTATTCCAATTTATTTTACTGTATATGAACTTTGCAGTTCGCCTTTCTCATTAAATGTGAATAGACATTTGTTCACTTGATAAGTAGTTAACTTATAACCGTCAGAAGCATTAAATTCATTGACTAATTCTCGTCTTCCTTTCGTAATATTCTTAAAATCCTTTAGGGTGATCGTATCATCATAATGAGCTACCATCAATAATTTATAATTTACAACTCCACTATTATCCCGATGAAAAGCTAAATACTCATTATTCGACAATTCCGGAGTTACAACTAGTGCATCGGCCTGAACATTAATTTCATGGTTTACCATTTCTGAATTTGTTCCCCAGTGTTTGGTAGCGTTCTTTTTAAGCTTATCGTAAGTATTGGGCATACTAGACTTAACGTATTTACCCCATTTGCCTAAACCATCTGAGGAACTGAATTTTACTAATTTTCCTTGATTAAAATGCAGTTCATAACCTATTCTAGAAAATATAGTAGAACCATTTTCAGCCACTTGCAAGTCTGGATAGATACTTTGAAAAAACTTAGTGCTTAAGGAACTCGCTTTTATACCATCATCCAATGATGATTCAACCCCATAAGAGTCAAACTCCTTTTTGAATTTAAAATTTTCTAGATACCAATCAACCTCAGATTGAGATAGTGTTGATTTAGAATCTTTTGTTAGAACACAAATGATTTGCTCTGAGAAATTTTTAAAGATGACGCCCTGTATATCTCCTGCTTTATATTTATCATAATCCATATAATTAAAAAACTCTTGTTTGTTGAACCCTAACGCTATAGAGATATTATTAATAGAGTTCTTTTCTAAGTTCAACTCTTTAACAACATATTTGCCATCTACTGGAACGAAAACTTTTCCATATACATGTTGAATTGAAAACAGAAGGAGAATTAAAGAAACTAGGTACTTATTCATTGTTCAATTTTTTTTATCTGGATCGCTCACTAATCATTGTTGAGCTTCCAGAGTCTAGATTAATAATAAAATTAGTGAGTGGATAGGAATCTACCTACAGATGTTTCGAGTAAACCATTCTTTAGGTTAATTTCCAGTTACCTCAAATTTAATAGGACCACCGTTTGAAAGGTCATCGATAACATAAACATAAAAAGGATAATCAATTTTATTTGGAATCTTAATTAAAGTCAAATTCCACCATTGAGTATTCCTAATTGGGGTCTCAGGAATATCGGAGTCAAGTTCTTTCCTCATTACTTCTATACCATTTGAGTCTTCCACTACGACTGTAAAATACTTAAAATTAGCTGCACCTATAGTGGATCTTTCGATATGGAGTTTTAATTGGCCACCTTTACCAGCAATGGCAATTCGATTAGATAATTTGTTGGCAGTCCACATTTTTTTAGCAGCCTGTTCTTTAGCCTCTTTTACTACGGTCTCATATGACTTGTATGATAGTTTCGTCTTACCTCGAAACATATTTCCAGAAGAAAGTCTCTTAACTCCTGAACTGGAGCATGAAACGATTAAAAAGGCCATTAATAGCAGTGACATAATTCTCATAATATGTAGGTTTTAAAATAATTAAAAAAAGGGTGCATCAATTACAATTGCAGCCCTTTCAGGTATCGCCAAACACCTTACCCAAACCGAATAGAATCGACGACACCCCGTAGAGAGGTGCATCGTTATCTATTCCTATTGGGTCTAATTTTGGCGATTTAGAAAGGTAGAAATAGCAACTAATGCTAATATTTTATAAGACCAATTTAGGGCTTTTATTATCCAATTTTTGATGATTCTTAATAATCTGTAAATAATTAGGAACTGGATAGTTCCATCCTTTAATCAACATCCTCTGTCCTATTAAGGCCAACAATTCAATTTCAAGCTTAGTTAATTTTTGCTTTAATAAATCACTCACTTCTGGATTATATTTCATATACGACTCATCATCTTCTTCCTCTTCTCCTTTCAGTTTTGAGTTATCCACCAAATGAAGTAAAACCCTATCCGATTTCTTTGATCGTTTAATATAGTGCTGAACTATTGCATCAGAATTTAATACAGAAATTCTACCCTTTACAACTTGGCCAGAGGGGTTGCCATTATCATCTAAAATTTCTACTTCATCAATAATTATATAATCACTATCTGTCCTTAGCTTTTTCATGATAGATTTCATTAAAGACGCATTCTGACCAGACTTATTAATATTCTGAGGATTTTTATCAAAGCCGTTTGAATTGGCTTTCGGATGTTCATGTATTTTGCCTTTCATACTTCTATTTCTGTTTATCAAATTTCATTAAATACTTGGATGTTCTCAAGACTCATTATCGGTTGCTTTACGGTTGCTAGCACAAGGCCTATATTCTCTTTTTATCACAGGTTATTCGCAGCTAAACCCCATTGGATGTTCGTCGTTTATTCGGCGTTTGTCCGTAGTTTATCCGTTGTTACTTGTCGTTTTCTCGTCGTTTAATGTTAAGTATTTAAAACCTTAGATTGTCTTTTACTATTGGTAAAATATTACCCCTTATTTAATCTTTATTACAAGTCTTAAAGTATATACTTTCTAGCTTCCGATTAAGTGGCTGAATTGGTCCCTAGCCTTAGTTCTAAGTTTTTCAATTGAATTGTTACTTTGATGTTTCTGTTTTAATGATTCATAGTTCCTTCTAATCTTTCGATAAGACTCATTATTGTTCTTCTTTAGATGCTCTCGCATGATTGGATTTTCCATTACTGCGATATCCTTTAAATGATTGGTTTTTAAGCCCTCTAGATTAATTTTTTCTGTCATTTGTATATTATTTAAGCCATCTAAAAAATCTCTTATCAGTTCGCCTAATAAGTCTTTTGACATTAAGTCCCCTACCCTATGGATAAAAATTGGATCTACTCTATTCTTAAAATGTTGTAAGCTTCTAACTTCCTTCTCCATTCTAAAAAGACCCTTTGGACATTTGTTTTTATAGTGCTCAAGTTGCTCAAACTTTTTGTCATATATTTTGAATGAATACTGAGAGAATTTTACCTTCTTACCATAGACCTGATTTGATTTATGAGAAACCATATCCCTGAAATAATTCGTTTTGTACATATACAACGAATCCATACAAACGTCTGATAGATTTACTCCCGTAGCAATTCTTATAAGTTTCCCATTTCGAAAATTACCCTCAAGAATACAATCCAATTCCTTAATCGATTCCAGTAGATTACTGTATGTAAAATCTCCAGCATTGTTTTCCATTTTGAATACATGAATGGAATTGGTCAAAGTCAATTTATCGTATTTAAGGACCAAATTGAAGTTTTTCAACTTACTACTATATTGAATGTGATCGACTCGGTCGGTAGGTCTAAAGTCCAGTCCAAATAACTTAAAATCCTTAAGCCTTTGGTCTCTAACTATTGAAGGAACTTTGTCAAGAATCATCCGAGTCTTTATTGTATCTAGGCACATTACTTCCCAGTAAAAGCCTGAATAAGCTCGTTCTTTTTGAATCTAACGGCAGAACCTATGCGATATGAGGGAATAGTTCCATTTCTTCTATAATTGTCTACAGTGGCCAGTGAGACGCTTAGTAGTTCCGCAGCTTCTTTTTTAGTAAGTAGCTTTTCCACTTCCTTAGATTCTTCATCAGTTTCCCGACTTGAATCTTTAGACTCTAATAAGGCTTCTTTGAGTAGCTCTTTTAAATCTTTTCTAGTTGTTAATACAATTTCCATATATCAATGTTTTGATAATGTGAATGTATTAGAGGTTGTGAGAGGTTGTACTATGGACAGTGTCCTATTTAGTTAATTCTTTCTTTTTCAATCTCCGTAATGCTGCTCTTATAGTTTCGGCATTTATTGGAAGATCAATGAATAATTCCGATTCACACTTGATTGAGAAGGCTCTCATTGACTCCTTAGATAGTTCTTGAATCTCTTTACCGTAATGGTTTAAAACAAATTTTGCCAGCCCTTCACCTATTAAACTTTTGGAAAACTCAATTCTTTTATTTTTGGACCAATCTTTTAATTTAGTCAAGGTTCTTTTTCCTAGCTCTTTATTAATTAATCCATTTGTAAAATCCTTGGATATTCGATAATCATAATAGTATTCAAGCCAGTTCTCAAATAGCGTTAATCGTTCCATACGGCCTTTTTTTAACGAGCTGAATGAATTGTTCAATTTTTCTATTAGAGGCCTTACATCCCTCCTATGCAAGTTATTCGGCAACATGTATACGACATCCAATTTATGAATATCGTAATCACTTTGAGTTCTGATAATTTGATAATCGTCAGCTTCAATATTAGATTCATGAAACACTTCTTTAGGATTAAGACCTAAAGTATATTCATTAATAAATTCCTTTAGTTGCCTTTCTTTTTCTAAATCAGATAAGTCAATTGGAATATCACAAATAATTCCTTCCCCTATCTCTAGTAGTATATGGCTGTCAAAATTATCATCCATTTTTAGCTACTATCGTTAAGTTAACTGGTTGTAATTTCTTTTGAATTACTTTTTTGGCATTCGCTTTTTTATCTCCGTTTTCATATCCCATTAAGACTTTCAGACTTTGCCCAGTGATTTTCTGCAGCTCAAAAGGAGTAAGTCCTTTTTCATTGAGCATCATATTTATAAATGTGTAACGGCCAGAGTGATTTGTAATTTTAGAATAAACTGGTATTGAGGTTTCCTTTATTTCTCCTTTTTCACTTTCCTTATGTAAGACCATTCTATTGATCTCCGCCCATTCACAAATATCCTTTATATAATCATTGTGCCGTTGTTCACTTAATATGGTAGGAATTTCAAAATCATACTTTTTTAATAAGGCTCTTAACTCCGGCAGTACTGGAATTACTACCTCATTATCCAACTTAGTATTACGCCCTTTGAAAGTATGCATCTGAATAAACATATCGGATCCATCCTCAATAATATGCTTTCGAGATAGTCTTTGTAAATCTGAGATTCGTAATCCCGAATAGCAACTTATTAAAAACAGATCTCTTACAAATGAATATGAATCAATCTTATCAGACAAATCATAATCAGCCAATGTTTTAAGCTCTGAGCTTGTCAAATAATGCTTTGATGTCTTTACCCTACTCACATTAAACTCCCTACTTAGATAGGCCGTATTTGAGTGATATGGTCCTATTTGCCCATTAATTACTATTGTTTCATTTGCCGCATAACTCATGAATTGTTTGATGATCGAAAATATTTTACTCAGAGTATTTTGACTCTTTACTCCGTTCTTATAAAGCCATGAAGTGAAGTCTTTTTTAAAGTCTAGGTCGATACGCTCAAATGTCAATTTAACTCCCCTCTCTTCAGCGTAATTATCCAAATGATTTTTAACACCTTCAAATTTTTGTATGGTCCTCTTATCTCGACTTATTCTTTTAATATAGTCCTCAATGTATTCTGGAAAGGTAGGCATCAATATATCTTGTGCCTGTACATATCCATTATGGACATCCAACTTGAATTTAAAAGCATCTATATCTATTAGAGGATTATCTCTGACAACTTTTTCAGCTTCATTTAATACACCTCTGAGAAATATGTTTAAGTCCTTATGGTCAACATGATGCAAAGACTCCTTTGCCTTATTTCCATCCCAAAATTTAGGGACCACCTTTTTTCCAGTACTATACTTTAATCTGACCTTCTTACCTGAGCTATCCGATTTGTATCGATAAATCAAATAAATTAAAGTAGCCTCCTTAGAAGATGCATCCTTTAAATTGAACCTCGGTTTGCTTATTCGTTGTCTAACTGCCATTTGTAGAAAAGTTAATTCTACTAAAAATAGCAAAGAGGGGTCACATAGGGGTCATATAAATTAATAATTCTTATAATTCCTTAGCAGCTCCTACGAGGATAATCGGCTAAAACCCCCGTAAAACTTAATAACCGCTAGCAAATGAATGCTAACGGTTATTATTTAAAGTAGCGTGAGAGTGACTTGAACACTCGACCTCAGCATTATGAATGCTGCGCTCTAACCAGCTGAGCTACCACGCCATAAGATGGAGTTTTTAAGGGACGGCAAATATATAATATTTACTTTTATGTCACAATCATTAACGAACATCTCATTCCTAATTTATTGACATAAAAAAACTTCATATATGTTCTTTCCGGTAGGTGATGATCCAAATGTAGGCGAGCATAAGCCACTTTTTGCCTATGCTTTCTTAGTTGTCAATATTTTAATATTCTTATATCAGGTAAGTTTAGGAATGCCAGAGTGTGAAGGATTTATGCGTCACTTCGGTACGATACCTGCGGAAATCATGGCGGGACAGGACTATTTTACGCTGTTTACGAGTTTATTTCTGCATGCTGGATTTATGCACATTTTAGGCAATATGATATTTCTTTGGGTGTTTGCAGATAATATAGAGTCGCTTATAGGTAATGCAAATTTTGTAATCTTTTATCTAGTCGGAGGACTGGTAGCGAGTCTTATACATATAGGTTTTAATCCGACAAGTGAAATACCTACTATAGGAGCCAGTGGAGCTATAGCCGCAGTATTAGGTGCGTATATCATTCTTTATCCCAAATCTAAGATCAAAGTCCGGTTTTTGCTTTTTAAGCCATTTACCTTGTCAGCTCTTGCGTTTCTAGGAATCTGGTTTGCTCAAAATCTTTTTTCTGGTATCGGATCTCTCGGTCCTGAATCTGCACAGTCTGGAGGTGTCGCATGGTGGGCACATATCGGAGGCTTTGTATTCGGAGTGATAGCTGGGTTTGTAGCAAAGCAGAGATATCAGAAGTCTCCTCAGAGTTACACATAATATCGTATTTAAGATTTTTATAACGTCTTAGTTAAACAAAGACTAAATAGCCCGTTGCTGGTAATCATTACTGCTAAGATTTAAGTCTTAACTGTGATTGATAAAGCAATAGCTTGTTTCAATTGTATTTGATCAGCATTACGTATGGGCCTCTGAAGTGAGGCCCTTTTTTATTTAGGCTGTTTTATATCATCTTTGGGCTCTTATTATATGTCCAAAAAAGAAAAAATATACTTTGCTTCTGATTTTCATCTAGGTGCTGATCACAAATTAGAATCTAGCCTAGAGAGAGAAAAGAAGATTGTCCGATGGTTAGATAGTATAGAATCTGATTGTGGAGCCTTATTTCTAGTAGGTGATGTATTTGATTATTGGTTTGAGCATAAAGAGGTGGTTCCTAGAGGTTTTGTTCGGTTTTTAGCGAAAATTGCAGCTTTTACAGATAAGGGAATTCCTGTTCACTTTTTTTCTGGGAATCATGATATGTGGATGTTTGACTATCTACAATCGGAAATAGGTATTACGCTGCATAGAGATAGTTATACGTTAGAAGCTCAAGGCAAAAAGCTCTTTATTGCACACGGAGATGGGCTCGGGCCAGGAGATAAGGGCTATAAGTTTATAAAGAAGATATTCAGATTTCCATTAAACCAATGGCTGTTTGCTCGATTACATCCTAATTTGGCTTTAAGCCTAATGAAGTTCTTTTCTCAAAAAAATGGAGGTTTAAAAATTAAGGATGCAGTCTATCAGGGACCAGAAAAAGAATGGTTAATTCAATATTGCGAAGACAGCCTCAAAAGCAACTCCTATGACTTCTTTATCATGGGTCATCGTCATTTAGCAATAGACTATACCTTGAGTAATGGTAAATCTCGTTATATTAATCTCGGAGATATGATCTCCTTTAATAGTTATGCAGTACTGGAAAATGGAAAATTGGAACTTAAGGCTTTCGAAAAATCGGATTTGGATATTAATGGTTAGTAGCCTTTTACTGGTTTCTTGCAGTCCTCAGTTCAATAAACTCTCTACAGAAGATTCTGCTCCTAAGCAATCCCTCATAGATGAATCTAAACTGGATATCATTACAGAAAGTGATTTCTTTGAAATAGATAAGTTTGAAAATATCTACTGGGTAAATGGCAATAAGTTATTCCTAAAGGATGTAAGAAACAAAAGAGAATATCTTTACGAAAATGACAGACTCGGAAACATCAGCTCCATAGATGTGATAAATCCTCAGAAGATTATGGTTTTTTATGATGATTTTGATTTTGTAATCATACTCGATAATGCTCTCTCAGAACGGTCAGAGATAGACCTCAAGACCTTTGAGCTTACTGATGTAAATGCCATTGCTCTCTCTAATGATAATAACCTATGGCTATACGACCCTATTAGCTTCCAGCTCAAAAAAATAGATAATCGTGGATTTTCATTGGCTCAAAGCCTACCTCTGATAAGTTATAATCTCGGAGTTATAGATCCTATTAAAATTATCGAAGATAAAAACTCGGTATACCTGCTGGATGATAGTGGTATTCTGATATTTGATAATCTCGGACAGTATATTAAACTTATCCCCTTTGATAATATTACTGACTTCCAAGTTGCTAATAATGGTTTTATATACCTGGATGGTAAGATTCCTAGCTATTACGATATGTCCCAACTGATAAGCATGCCTATAGAAGGATTTACTGTAGAAAATGAGAGTCCTTGTCTTCAGTTTAGAAAAGGTATCGAAAAGCAATACTTGCGATTTTCTAATGGGATACAGATTATTGAATAAAAAAAGGCTGTCAGGAAAACCAGACAGCCTTTATATCTATAATTATAGTCTAATAATTACACTTTCATAATCTCAACTTCTTTGGCAGCTAGCATCTCATCTATCTTACTAGAGGATTGTTTTATGTATCCATCTATCTCTCCTTCTTTAGATTTACCTGCGTCCTCAGGATATCCATTTTTCACTTCTTTTTTTACAAAATCCATCATTTTCTGACGAGCATTACGCAGACTGATTTTAGTGTTTTCCCCTAGTGTCTTGGTCTGTTTTACTAGCTCTACCCTTCTCTCTTGAGTCAATGGCGGAATATTTATTCTTACAAACTCTCCGTCATTCATTGGCGTAAGCCCGATGTTTGCCTCAAAAATAGCTCTCTCTATCGCTGCTAGCATCGGTTTTTCCCACGGCTGTATGCTTAGGGTTCTAGAATCTACCGCAGATACATTGGCCACTTGCTGTAAAGCCGTAGGTGTACCATAATAATCTACCTTTATCGAACTCAGCATCGTCGGAGAAGCCTTTCCTGCTCTAATCTTATTTAACTCATCCGCTAGGTGAGTTAAGGCTTTGGCCAATGTAGCCTTTCCGCCTGATATTGTACTTTCTATAGTTTCGCTCATAAGAACTAAAATTAAATGAATCTTAAAAATTTATAGCCATAAATGACTAGTCATTTCCTAACATCTGTAAAGCAAAGAATAAGAACATAACTAGTGCTGATAAGGCTGCTGATACATAAGTCATTGCTGCCCACCACAGTGCATCCTTAGCTCCATCGTATTCTGCTCCCTGAGTAGTCCCAGTTGCATCTAACCATGCAAGAGCTCTGTTACTTGCATCGAACTCTACCGGTAGTGTAACAAAACTAAATAGTGCCGCTACTCCGAAGGTTGCAGTAAGTGCTATCATAAATAGATTACCTACTCCACCGCCCATCGCAGCTGCTCCAAACATGAATCCCATAAAGAGAAACTGCTGAATCTTAGTAGAAAACTGCACTGCTGGTACCAGCTTAGACCTCATCTGTAACATGCTGTATGCTTCTGCATGCTGTACCGCATGACCACACTCATGTGCCGCAACTGCTGCAGCTGATACATGTCGACCAGAATATACATCTGGACTCAGACTTACCACCTTAGTCGATGGGTTATAATGGTCTGTAAGCATTCCCTGTCCCTGAGTAATTTTTACATCAGTTACTCCGTAATATGCCAGCATGTCCTGAGCAATCTCTGCTCCAGTTTTACCACTAGAGGTAGGCATCTGGCTGTATTTTTTAAACTTACTCTTAAGTCTAGAACTGATTAAAAATCCGACCAGTGTAAAGACTCCAACTATTACATAATAAAACATCATAGCTTAAATATTTTTGTGTTTTTAAATTTCTTAATTGATTATATCGAATCCTGTGTACTTTCTTAAGACTTCAGGAATTACGATACCGTCACTCGTTTGGTTATTTTCTAGAATAGAGGCCATAATACGAGGAAGAGCTAGAGCACTTCCATTTAAGGTATGTACGAGGTGTTTTTTACCATCGCTATCCTTAAATCGCATTTTTAGACGATTACTCTGAAAAGTTTCAAAATTAGAGACAGAACTTACTTCTAGCCATCTCTTCTGAGCTCCAGAATATACTTCAAAATCATAAGTGAGTGCTGAAGTAAACCCTAGGTCTCCACCACATAAACGCAAAATACGGTATGGCAGTTCCAGCTTTTTTAGTAATCCTTCTACATGGTCTAACATTTTATCCAGCACCTCATAAGAAGTACTCGGATGAACCATTTGTACAATCTCTACTTTTTCAAACTGATGTAGCCTGTTGAGCCCTTTTACGTCCGCTCCATAAGACCCTGCTTCTCTTCTAAAACATGGAGAAAAGGCAGTATATCGCTTAGGTAAGTCGGCTTCCGCCAAAATCTCATTGCGATGCATATTGGTTACAGGTACTTCTGCAGTAGGGATTAGATAAAAATTATCTACCTGTGCATGGTACATCTGTCCTTCCTTATCAGGTAACTGGCCAGTTCCTCTTGCAGAATCTTCGTTTACCACAAAAGGAGTGTTAAGCTCAGTATATCCAGCATCACCAGCTTCATTTAAAAAGAACTGTACCAGAGCACGTTGTAATCTGGCTCCTTTCCCAAGATAGACTGGAAATCCTGCTCCTGTTATCTGAACTCCTTTGGCAAAGTCGATAAGATTATACTTACTTGCTAGTTCCCAGTGAGGCATCGCTGAATCTCCTAGTTCAGGAAATCCACCTTCTAAATCTTTAAAAACCTCGTTATCCTCATCTGTGGTTCCAGCTGGGACTAGGTCATTGGGTACATTAGGTACCTGATATAATAGGTCTGCTAGGGTTTCCTTGGTAGACTTAGCTTTTTCATCTAGAGACTGGTTCTCTTCTTTTAGATGAGTAACTGTTTGTTTTAGAAGGTTTGCCTCTTCTTGCTTTCCAGATTTAAAAAGTCCACCTATTTCTTTAGAGTGACTGTTTATCTTAGAGAGTATCTCGTCTTGCTGAGTCTGTAAAGCCTTACGCTTATCATCTGCCTCGATGATGGAATCTAGAATACTCATTTTATCAGATGACCACCCTCTTTTCTGAAGGCCCGTAATGATTCTGTCTTTGTTTTCTCTGATAAAGTTTACTTGTAGCATATCTAGATAAATTTTGAAGGGCAAAATTGCGACTAAAAAAGGGAATCCTTGATATTTTAGGGTTTAAATTATGAGGTTCTTATGTCGGGCTTGCATTCTTTTGCAAAAGAAGAAAGCACTACAAATCAACTACTATCGAGTAGAATCTTTGGGAAATGGCAAGAAATCAAGGAAAAAAGTAAAGAATTTTCAGGATGCTCTTTACTTTTTAATTAAAAGGTTCTAATTTAGAGGCTTCTTAACACATAAATAAACTCTTATCTATACGAAAGTAGCTCTACACTTAAATTTTTAAAATTCATTTTTATCGTTTTAATGTAGAAAGCTATGAGTGTATCGAATCTCACCGACCAGGAGTTAATCAAGGAATATCTTATTGGAAATGAAAAAGCATTTGAGGTGCTTTTGTCTCGTCATAAAGAGAAAATCTATACATCGATTTATCTATTTGTAAAGGATAGAAATAAAGCCGATGATATTTTTCAGGATGTTTTTATCAAAATCATAAAGACCCTAAGAAAAGGAAATTATAATCACGAAGGCAAGTTTGTGCAGTGGGCGATGCGTATCTCCTATAACATGTGTGTCGATAACTTCCGTAAGAATAAGAGAAGAACTAAGGTGAACGCTACTGAGACCTTCGACATATTCGATGTACTAGAAAACAAAGATGATAATGCTGAGACGATCATGATAAAGAGTCAGTCTCACCGTAAAATAAAAGAACTCGTAGACCAGCTTCCTCCAGAACAAAGAGAGGTAGTCATTCTACGTCATTACGCAGATATGAGTTTTAAAGAAATTTCTCAGCTTACAAGAGTTAGCATAAATACTGCTCTCGGAAGAATGAGATATGCTCTGATAAACATGCGTAAAATGGTCGAAGACAGAGAGTATCTATTAAAGTAGGTATCTAAAGAATTAGCTTATATACAAACTATTTGTAGGGGTGATGCTAAAGTGTGTCACCTTTTTTTATG
>CAZDWO010000044.1:0-32461 GCA_964509175.1 uncultured Saprospiraceae bacterium | reverse complement strand
AAAATCAGTGCAATCTAATAATCGGTTTTAATCCGTGTTTCTCACTGAAAGAGACTTAGAAAAATCAGAGCAATCGATAAATACATTCTAATCCGTGATTCCCACCCTTTTTAAAAAAGTGCCCGATAGAATTTCTATCGAGCACTTCACTTTATAGGTAAATGGTGGAAAAAATATCTTCTTCTATATTACAACTACTTTTATAGAAACCTGTTTTCCTTCATAGATTGTACTTACTAGATACATTCCACTAATAGGAAAATTATTTCTTTCCAGGACTACTCTATTATTAACTGGTAGCTGTGAGTTTATCAACCTTCCTTGTAGGTTATATACTTTTATCGCTGCTGTATGTTCTATCGGTAGATTGATTTCTAAACTGTTACTCAATACATTTCCTTTTACGACTAGTACTTCATCGACAGAACTAGACTGCTCAAAGTTTATATCTATACCTGCATGTGCATCGTAGCTGACTACCTCGTTTGCAAAATCTGCATTGAGAGAAATCATATCAGATAGCATTCCATCTTCTAGAACTTCTAACTCTAGGGTGATGTCAAAATTCTGAAGTGTAGCATCATCTAAAAATGAAAAACGTAAATCTGAAGAACTAAGCTCATTATAGAAAAGTTGAGAGCCTGAGTAGTTATCTATAACATCGAGTAATGACAGATTATCTAAATTTAGACTCATCTGTAATCCATTAATGTTTATCTCTTCTGCATCTAGACTTAGAGGAACTAGAACTGTTTCTCCTTGTGCAACCGCTCTGTCTTCTATCATCAACTGCTTAGTGGATCGTACAGTAGCAGATGGAGAGATGAGCGAATCAGATAGAACAGCTTCATTAATATCTCCAAAAGGGAAAACTTTAAAATATAAATCTTCTTGAGTCACATCTGAGTCTTGAAATCGATATTCTCTATAGTTCTCTGTGGTAAAATCAAATACATCAAAGTCCGCTGGAAACTCATAGGTCTCAGAGAAATAAAGATTATCCTCTGCGGGAAGCTCTGTGATAATTCCTAGGATAAACTGTCGCAAAAGTACCAGATCATTTACTCCTAAAAATCCGGAATCGTCTACATCAGCTAGCACTGCCTTTAATGGATCTGCAGCACTAATTTCTAATAATATTTGTTGAGCAATTACTACGTCCAATGAAGAAATCCCAGCGAGTCCATTCTGAACAGCACTCGGCCCGAACTCCAATACATTTTCTCCGCTCACCAGATCCGCTTCTGCAATTACATCTAGCCAACTATAAATTTCTTCTACTGGATTTCCATTGAGTGTAGTTTCGGAATCAAAAGATACACCTCCATTTCCTTGACTGTAAACTATACCTAAGGAATCTTGTCCAATATTTAATGGACAGGCATTAATCGTATCTTCTATTGTTAATAATCCCCAACAAGAAGCACTTCCATTCTGACCCGTTAAAAAATAGGCAAATGTGCCTATCAAATTACAATCCACCACAATTGAAGAATCAATTGTCAATAATTGGTTTCCACCTACACTTTCAAATAATCCAATAAAAACGGTACAATTTGGCGTACCTTCTATAACTTGATTAGGGAAAATCGTAGCTGTACCATCAGCATCTAAAGAAACAGTTACCTCATTAAGACATACTAGATTACACTGTGCATCTACATTTATAATAACCCCAAAACAAAAACAAAATAAGAATATAAATTTTTTCATTGTTTAAATTTTTTAGAACTGATAAGTCAGTCCTGTTTTAATTTTAAATAAATTGTATTTCTGATCTATAGGATTAGAGGAACTGTTTATTCCATTTAATCCATATTGATATTGGACTATAGTCGTCCAGTTTATATTTTCTGATAGAGACAGATAGAAACCTAAATCTCCAAGGAGATCTAGATTTACACTTCTTCCAAATCTATTTTCTATATCTGCATCTAAATCATAAGATTCTGTCTCTGTATTTATTATTCCATTGCTTAGAAATAATCTGCTTAGTCTAACTCCAGTTCCCAGTTCTAATCCAAAGGAATCATTACCTAGGTGATAAACCAGTTGCATAGGTATTCCTATGCTATTATAATAGTTGAACTTGGTTTCTGTTAGGCTCGTTATAAGCTGCTCTATTCCTATGGCATTATCTGCAGGAATAATTTCAGTTGTCTGAGAAGTATTAAAAGTTCGATCGGTAATCATCTGATAATCTAGACCTACTCTAGTACTCCAGCTTTTTGCAAATCGATAACTCAATAATAAGTCGGCAGAATAAGCTTCTAAGCCTTCTTCATTTCTGTTTCTCCATGCTAGATCTGCTTGGCTAGATGCATCTAAACTTGATAAGCTTCTGTTTACAAATCCATATCCAAACAGTGCCTCTAGACTTAAGACTTTGTCAAAAGCTGGTAGACCCAATTCCTTAACACTTACACTCAACCCAGAAATTCTTGGCCGATTAAAGGAGAGAGTATGAATATCTATGCCCGCTAAATTTTCTAGTCTCGATATATCTCGATTAGATATAACATTGGCTAAAGCCAAATTCTTTTCTACTTTTCTCTCTACACTTTTTCTAACTGAACTAAAAGTGTTATTGCTAAAATTACTCTTCCAGTTTTGAGGAGTAAAACTCCCTAGAGAAGCATTTCCTTGAATCGCTTTTGTACTAAATGTAGTTTCAAGAGCTGATGTATTTATAGCACTAGACTTTACCATTTCTGACTGATCCAATATATCAGACTGGTCAGTTGCCGTAAGAAGTTCTGCATTGTTTCCTTCTTCAGAATCAACTGTCATTAAAGTTTCCACTAGGTCATGAGATCCTACAAGTTCTACATCTTTAATTTGGTCAGAACTGCTTCCTGCGAAAAAGGACCATCCGATAATGACTCCGACCAGAACCAGTCCTAGTGCTGAAAACAATAACCACAAAGGCTTTTTCTTATCCTTCTTTATCTCGGGATAGACTCTGTCCCATAGAGCATCATGATCCACTTTTGGATGCTCGTTCTCGAACTTGTTCTTTAGAATTTCTTCTATGTCTTTATGAAACATTTGAATAAATTTTATTTGCTTCTAAAACTGATTGCCTCATTTTCTTTCTTGCTGTAGTTAATTTTGCCCGCGATGTACTCGCCTCGATTCCTAGAAACTCTCCGATCTCTTTATGTGAGTATCCTTCGATTACAAAAAGGGTAAATACTTCTTTATATCCAGGAGGTAGATTTAATACGTAACCTAGTATTTCATCTGCGGTCATCTGGTCTATGGCTTGAGGATTAAATTTTGGATCTGACTTACTTTTTAATCCGATTTCCTCTGTAGTAAACCATGAGGACTGTCTCTTTCTGAGAGCACAGTGTATGGTTATTCTTTTCATCCAGGCCAGTAACTTACCCTGCTCGGTATAATTTTCCAGTCCTTTAAAAATCTTTACCCATGATTCTTGCAAGGCATCTTCGGCATCCATTTTTGTTTTGGAATATCTCATACTTACCTGAAACAAAGCAGGCGTATAGCGATCAAAAAGTGCTCGCTGAGCCTTAGGGTCATTTTTTAAAGAAGCGGTTATAAGTTGCTGATCAGTCATCGATGTATCGAATATCTACTCTACTCTATCTGCTGTAAAGCTTCCTGTTATTGCATCTCCGTTACTATCAGTTCCAGAAAATGTTCCTGTGATGGCCTGTCCTACATTTCCAAATTCTGCAACATCTACATCAATGGTAAATGCTCCTACAGAACCTACATAGCTTCCTGAACAACTTCCAGTAGTCATACACTCTATACCCATTATTTCTCCTAGATTATCAACAACGTAAATGATTGTCTCGTTAGGTTTAACCTTGGCTTCTACTTGGTCAAACGTTACAGTTCCACTTGTAGAACTAATAAACCAATTGCCAATCACAAGATCATCGCACAGGGATAAGTCCGCCGTATATGACCCACCGGTCAAATCTGTCAACGTCAAGCTGGCCTCTTTTTCTGAAGCAACATCTATTGCTCTTACCTCTAGATCAGAGATATCCTCACAACTGATAAGCTCCAGAGAATAATTTCCATCAGCATCAGTAAGTACTCCATCTATTCCGTTAAATAAAACAAAAGCATTTTCCACTGGGTTTCCATTTGTACAGTCAGTAACGGTTCCGGATATTGTATTAATAACTAAGTCGTTAGTAAGATCTACTGGACAGTCGATATTTAATGGAACATCTGCCAAAGTAAATGGGCCTACAGTTTTAGTAGGTAGCTGACCATGGCATAGAAACGGATCTCCAATGGTTACTGTCATTTCTATTCCCTCTGGAAGAAAACCACATAGAAAACCTCTCTCGTTTGTATAGCCTCCTGCCTGACCGAAGCCAGTTACACTTTTAAAATATACTCTAGTATTAGAAAGTACCGACCCAGTAAGTGGATTATACACCTCTATGCAGAATGGGATTATAGCATTGGGCAAATCACAGTTCCACCATGAGAAATGTTCTACCTCCCCGACATATTTATTTCCTTGTAAGGTTGCCATTCCTTCTTCTATCCATATGCCTTCTATTTCGTCGAAAGACCATAGAGGTATCTCAGAAGGTGCAGAACTCAGAATAGCAGATGGAAGCTCAAATTCTAAAGTGGCTGTCATCCCATCTAGTATCTCTAGCTTTTCTCCAGAGTCGGTTCTAAGTTCTATCCCTATCATTCCATACGAACTAAGGATTACTCGATTGTTTTCAGAATCTACTCCACTTAAATCTCCAGGAGATAGATCAATCAAATCCTCAGACGTAGGATCTATCCAGTTACCAAAAACATTTACATTTCCGTCATATCTATTGGTTCCATCTAAAGTAAAAGCTCCTACTGGAAAAGTAACCGTAGTGTTATCAGTAATATTTAAGGTAGCTCCTACACTAGTATCTACATCTCCTAGGTCATTAGCTTGCATCAGAACGATATCTACCCTATTTCTACCCTCATCATCTGCATATACTCGGAATCCTCCGTAAAGAAAGCCATCTTTTATAGCAGAGATTTGTGTTCCTAGATTACCCGCCTGTACATCTTCTAATAGAAATAAGCCGTTCTCATCAGTATAGACTGACTTGTTATCTCCAGTTACAAAGGCGTTATCAATCGGCTCACCAGTTGCTGTAAATACCTGTCCATATATGTCGACATTAAAATTGGTCTCTTCGCCGACGGGCACTGTTGTGGTATCCATCATAGACGTTTCTTCCCTACAGGAAAAAATCACTAGGACCATCAAAAACATAAAAATCGAATGTTTTTTCATTGTATTATTAATTTATTATTTGTCAAACTAAAAAATGGTAGTTAATCAAGTTTAAACTCAGGCTATACTTACAAAGCTCCGGAAAAGTATGACCTCTATATAGTATAATACATAAGATTAGGAAAACGCTTAAAGAAAAGAGGTGTTTTTTCATTTATAGCATTCTACCCATCCCCTACCACAGGCAGGCAGGCTTTCTTCGCTAGGGCGAATTCATTCTAATCCGATTTTGATAAATCGGTTCTCTCATTCTTCAATGACATTTAGTCATTGAAGTTCTGCTAAATCAGAACCATTCGTTCTTCTTGGCCAAGGAATGAATTCGCTCTGGCGAAGAAAGGGATGGGTAAATCTTCAGTAATTGAAAGTTAAAATCTATGGAATCTAAGAATTCGTTTTAATCTGTGTTTCTCATTTCGCTTATATAGGCTTATCTGTGCTTCACGATACTTAAGAAAGTTGGGATTTTCTATCTTTAGGCATGTCTCTTTTTAATCAGAAAAACTACTGTGCAATACTTGGGTTAGTAGCTCTTGCTGTGCTTATCGGGCTGTCTCTGTTTTTCTATAGAGAGCGTATCTATTTTTCTGATCCGGCCTTTCAGTTATTTCTACTTATAAACGATGGTGGTATCGAGGTAATGACTAATCGCTGGCCTTCTAATATTTTTAGATTTCTGCCTTATATCGGGCTGAAAATGGGCCTACCACTAGCCACACTTACTAAATTATTTTCTGTTTCTTTTCCGCTTTATCATTTTCTGGGTTTTGCAGTATGTCTATGGGTTTTTAAGGATAGAGTGATGGCGATGTTGATTCTATTTATACTACTAGTGGCTACCTCGGAGACATTCTACTGGTGCTCATCAGATCTGCTACAGGGAATGGTAACTTTTATGATGGGTATCTCAGCTTATCGCAATACTAGTAATTCATTTTTTAAGTATGGACTGTCGGGTTTTCTATTGCTTGCTGCGGTGTTTTTCCATCCACTATGTTTATTTCCCTTTTTCTTTATTGTGATTTATGATTATCTGGAGAAGGATGATTGGAAAGTATCCTTTGACCTGCTTTTTTTGCCACTAGTATTCGGAGTAGGATGGATCGTGCGGAATCAGTTTTTTAGTACCTGGTATGATACTGCTAAGAGTGCAGAGTTCTGGGGCAATTATAACGGACTGGATATATGGCAGCTACCTGTGCATAAGGTATTTATGATGGAGCTGCCGATTATTTATAATCTACTGATTCTACTTTTTATCGCAAATGTTTTTATTTATATAAAGAAAAGAAATTGGCTGAGGCCAATGTTTATAATTGCAAGTATCCTCGTCTATACGCTGGTCATACATATCGGTAATCCTACAGGGATACAATCTTTTTATAGAGAGGCGAGTTATATCAGTCTTGCAGTCTTTGTGAGTTACCCGTTTCTGAAGCATGTTTTTAAACATGAGCATGTCGGACTGAAGTACAGAATTGTAATACCCTTATTATTTATGATATCTTTCTTTAGAATTTATGCAAGTAGTACGGACTATACAAACCGCATAACCTATCTACAACAAAAAATGGAAGAAGGGACTTGCGAAAAAACCGTCTTTACCCCTAGTAAAAGAGTAGACCTAAAAATGGAATGGGCTATTCCTTTTGAGACCTGTTTACTATCTAGCGAGACAGGTGACTCCAAAACTTTGTTTAATACAGATAAGCCCAGAGACTTTCTGAAGCAAGAACGGAGAGATGCTTTTCTCGGACCATTTAAAGTATTATACACTACTGAGTTTAATGAGAACTATTTTGATTTTGGCCAAAGCCATTACTGCCCTATGAATAAAAATCGATAAATGGATTACAGAGTATTTACATTACGGTTTGAGGGTATTTTTAACAAGAAGATTCTGATAGAAGAGAATGAGCAACTACAGTGGACGGCAGTCATAAGCGGTGCTATGGGAAACCTGCTCACCTTTAATACTCCTGATAATAAATCAAGCATGCATATCGATAAGCCCAAGTGGCATGATAGCGTCAGGGTATTTTATGTAGACCGTGAGGAAGTCTGCAAATTATATCCACCGACTTTCTCATCTAATTATGACATAGATTCTCATTATGGAAAGTACTTTATAATTAAAGACTCTATTATGAGGACAGAATACACCATCTCTAATAGTACCTCAGAGATTGCCAAAATATCCAAGAAAGGAATCTTCTCAGAACAATATGGTATAGCAATACATTCCAACGAACATGTCCCTTTTCTATTGGCTCTGAGTACCTTTGTAATCTATAGACTCAAACAACAACAAAATTCTGGAGGCTAAAAACAATGTTATCTCATAAGACTCAATTAAAATCTATGCGACCACTTCATATATTACTACTCATTTTTTGCAGCATGGTTATGTACTCCTGTACCAATAATCCAAATGCTGGTGTAAATGAGCAAGGCATGTTTCTATTTTCTGGCCAGTCTGTAGAGATGGCAAATCTCGCCGACTTACCTGATAATATAGATCCCAGTGCAGTACTATGCTACGGAAGAGGATTTAGTGCAGGTCGATGTATAAACAAGGAAATGGAAAAAGGAATCTGCATGGGACTTATGCTACATGGTAAAAATGTAGTGGCTGTTCAGATACCTTGTGAAACTATAACGAAAGATAGCTCAGCAAATCCTATCATCATTGAATAAATCAGCCTAGACTTTAGCCATAGCTAAACTATGAACCAATCCAAAAAAGATAAATTTATCGAGCTCGTAAGACAACATGCTGAGCAGGAAACTATGGGCAGTCTGACTCTAGTAAATAGAAGAGACGGCACCCAGGATATCAAAAAAGCCATCATACGACTGGTAAATCTAAAGGCAGGAAAGAGACTCAGCTTTACCTATCGATATCCTACTAATGATATTACTAAGAACTACCCGATCCCTGCAGCCATAGAGATTATCAGCGAGCTCCTGGAAAAGAATTTTACTCAAGCAGAGCTATTTACTTCTGATAAAAAATGGTTCCTAAGCTATCCTACTAAGGGAAAAACAAAGCTCACTGATAAATCTGTACAAGAATACTCCGCTATAAATCTGTCCCACGATAAAAATAAAAACAGACCCATCTCTGGAAACAGTGCTTATTTAAATCTACTGGGAATTACCAATGATGATGGAAAGGTCCTCAAAGATAAGCAAGCAAAATATCGTCAGATAAATAAGTTTATAGAAATCATAGACCCTATCATTTCTAAGGCTGGAATGGACCAAACTTACTCTGTAGTAGATATGGGAAGTGGAAAAGGGTACCTCACCTTTGCCCTTTATGACCATCTAAAAAACAATAAAAATCATGAGCCCAGAATTACGGGTATAGAAATCCGTGAAGACCTCGTAAATAAGTGCAATGCTATCAGCGATAGTGTGGGTTTTGACAAATTACAATTTAAGGAAGGTAGTATACAGAATACAAGTGTAGAGAAAATGGATGTGCTGATCGCTCTGCATGCTTGTAATACTGCAACAGACGATGCTATTGCGAAAGGGATTTTGGCTGGAGCCAAAATAATCATCTGCTCTCCCTGTTGTCATAAACAAATCCGTAAGCAGATGGATACCTCAGGTCCACTAAAAAACATAACTCAGTACGGAATCCTCAAAGAAAGACAGGCAGAAATACTGACCGATACCATAAGAGCCTTATACCTAAAAGCCTACGGTTACCAGACCAATGTCATGGAGTTTATCTCTACTGAGCATACTCCTAAAAATCTACTTATTGTTGGAACCAAAAAAGAATCGGCAAGCACTCCGGATAAGAATGTTTTATCAGAGATAACTGAACTTAAGAAAATGTATGGGATCGAGTATCATCATCTGGAGAGATTACTAGGTGATTAATTTGGTAATTTGAAAATGTCAAGAATTTGAAAATTGGCTTAGAAAACAGGTGCGATTGTTAAGTGAATAAGAATTTAAATCCATAACAAAATGGAATAAGCATTGTTAGGACTTTATGAAAACGCTAGTAATGCTGCTTGCTTGTATCCTTCTCTCTAATCAAGACAAAATTATAACACTATATGATTCCAGCACCGGTAATACTTTATCAGACTGGATAATCGTAGATGACGGAGTTATGGGTGGTCTATCCCAAGGAAACTTAAAGGTCTCCGAAAATAATCATCTGGTATTTTCTGGAAACATATCACTGGATAATAATGGTGGATTTAGCTCTATGAGATGTAGGCTCTCTACTACTGAGGTCTCTGATTTCAATGTGTGTAAAATACGAGTCAAAGGAGATGGGAAGCAATATCAGTTTCGTTTAAAGGAAAATCGCAATGACTGGTACTCCTACATTTATACTTTTCAGACCTCAGGAGAGTGGGAAACTATAGAGATTCCTTTGTCGGATATGTATCCATCATTTAGAGGTAGAAAACTAGATATAGACAATTATACAAGCAGTATCATAGAAGAAATAGCTTTTCTAATAGGCAATAAAAAAGAAGAAGGGTTTGAACTAGAGCTAGACTGGATAAGCTTATACGAGTAAAACAATTCTTAAACAATCTAGGTTTACGGACGTTATGTGTAAGTTAAGGAAACTAAAATGTAAGTAATACTAATATTTTATAAAATAATAGTTACTTTTGTAACTTGAATTAATCAAATTTGACAATATAAAAATTCATTCATGACTCATTCAGAAATTAAACAAAGATTACAAGAAGGAAATAACCGTTTTGTTGAAGATAAACTAGATGGAAAATTACAAAACAGTAGTAGAAGAGGAGAACTCACTGGAGGTCAGCAACCTTTTGCGATAGTACTTAGCTGTGCTGATAGTCGTGTAGTGCCGGAACTGGCATTTGATACTGGACTAGGAGAGCTATTTATATTAAGAGTAGCGGGTAATATCGCCAATACTGAAACCATCGCATCTATAGAATATGCAGTAGCACATTGTGGTTCTAAGGCTATCGTAGTTATGGGTCACCAGAGCTGTGGTGCAGTAACTGCAGCTATGGCTGGTGGAGATAATGGATACAATCTAAATATCCTTCTATCTCAGATTACTCCTGCAATATCAGCTTCGCCAGAAGGAGCAGCTGTAAACGATGTCGTAAAGACCAATGCAAAAATGACTGCCGATGATCTCGTAAACAGATCTAAGATAATCGGAGATGCAGTAAGAAGTGGAGATGTAGAAATACTGCCTGCATACTATAATCTAGATAGTGGTAAGGTGGATTTTTTATAGGATTTAAAAGATAATTTTGTTTTTAAAGGAGAGGCTTGTGGTCTCTCCTTTTTTGTTTAAATGATATTTAGGTTTTAGAAATTTAATTGCTTTATTCTTTTCCTTTTGGCTTAGCCCAACCTGCCTGTCGGCAGACAGGAAGGAACAAAACCTGCCTGCCGGCAGGCAGGACCCAAGGCTGTTTTGATTTTGCCTGCTCTTCCAATTTTCCCAAATTCTAAAACAAGCACAAACTCCTCCCGATGGTCGTCAGACATGTCATTGTTTCTTAACGAATTTGGAAGCTCTACTCAAATCAAAAAGGCCGAATTACTAATAATGAAAATGCTTTGTCACTTCGACCTTGTGGAGAAGTCTTTTTAGTTTTTAGGCAACTTTTATTTAGATGGTTTTACTCCTTTATCTTTTCAAGGGAAGACTTTTTATACTTAATACCCTAAGACTGACACACTCTAAATACGTACTACTTTAGCTGTATACATATTCCGTTCTTTACCATTTTCTGGAAGATACTCCAGATGATACAAGCCAGCTGGAAAAGAACTCATATCTATACTTATCTCACCAGAAGAATTTGATATCTCCTGTTCCAAAAATCTGACTCCTAGATTATCATAGATAATAAGACGTCCAGTATTATAGTCAGTGGGTAATTCTATGTGCAATACATCGGTTACTGGATTAGGATAGATAGAAATGGGAAAGTGGTTTTCTATGGGTATGGTAGAACTGATCTCATCACAAGCAAAGCTTCCGTCTTTAAAACTTTGGAACTGGTTTCTAAGATTATCAACCGCTGATGATAAGGTGTTGAAGCCATCTAGGCCATTTGTGTTTGCATCCGTGTAAACAAAGTCTCCAAAATCCAATGTTATTTCATCTCCCGCTACCAGATCTCCATCCCATATGGTGGCTACTGTATGTATATCAAATTTATCTAAACCTAAACTTTGCAAAGACCACTGAGTAGAATCTGTAGGTACTCCTGGAAAAATGCATTTAGTCACAGATGTATTTCCTGGATTATATCCATTTCCAGAATCGGTTAATGGAGTTCCATCCGGCCAGATTCCATTCATTAAATTATATTTTCTATCTGCAGAACCATCACTTTGAAGTGGTATCTCATTTATAGGAGTATTTGTAATGAAGCTTTCCAAATTACTGTTTAAGAAGACTCTAGGGTAAATTGCTTTTCCTTCAAATGGGCAAGGAAATATACTTGTTACTTCTGTTCCATTTTTATCATAGACAAAGGTGAAATTCTCATCAGGGTTACAACCTATATAATCATTAGATCCACAACCAAAATAAGTGTCTTCCCAAATTGCAATTTTTACATCCCTTAAGTTTTCTTCTCCATGATACACTAATTTTGCTCTAGTAAAAACAGCAGTATTGGCTTCTATCTCTTCAATGCATCCCACTAGATAATCCATCTGATGTATCTCTATGTTTACAGGATCCCCAAATGACTCTGTGTGGACATAATTATCATGATAGACTGTAAACATAAATTGTAAAGGCATAAAATCAGGATTCTCAATCATAACAATAGGATAATCTCCTTCCAATGGGTTATACAAACCATCTCCATCGTAATCAAAAAATGGAGCCAAGTCACGAGTGATAAATTCACCTCCTTCAAAATGAGGATTACCTAATGCAGGCCATTCTAGAATATCTCTCGGCACCTTACCTATGTCTAAATTAATATTGTCAAAATCATCTCTCATCTTTCTTATCTCATTCCCACTTATAATCCATGATCGATTAAAAAAAGGACAGATTTCCTCTATATTTTCCAAATCGTTTGTCCAAGGTCCAGCTACGTAATCATGGTTATTACTACCCGCATGTATGTTACCAGCCAATTTTAAATTTCCATCCTGTGTAAATCCTCCTATCCACAAAGCACTGTTGAATTTCAAACGAGGTTGCTGGATAAAATCACCACCTTGATAATCACTATTCCAATTTAGACTACCTATGTTACCAGGACTGTGATTTCTGTAAGAGTTTTGAATTTGAAAGTCAAATAAAACATCATCTATTCTGCATTGGCTAGAAATAGAGTTAGCATATAAAAAACTAAATAGCGTAAAAATTAAAGTTGAACATCTCATAATGATGATTTTTCCTAATAATGAAATTACATTGATTCTTAATTTATAGGATGTCGCTGTGCTTAACTAGCAGAGTTTTTCTCATTAGAGCCGTACTACTTTAGCTGTATACACATTTCGTTCTTTACCATTTTCTGGAAGATATTCCAAATGGTATAACCCTGATGGAAAAGAACTCATATCCATACTTCTCTCACTAGCAGAATTTATAAACTCTTCCTTAAGATATTTTACTCCTAGATTATCATAAATGACAAGTCGTCCTTTATTAGAGCCCGTGGGTAATTCTATGTGCAATACATCAATTACTGGATTTGGATATACAGAAATGGGAAAGTGATTTTCAATGGGTGCTATAGAGCTAATCTCATCGCATACAAAGCTTCCGTCTTTAAAACTGCGGAACTGGTCTTTGAAATTATCGACGGCTGTTTGTAATGTGTTGAAACCATCTAGGCCATCTGGAGCACCATAGTTATGTACAAAATCTGCAAAGTCGAAAGTTAGTTCTTGCCCGGGTGTAAGAGTGCCTTGCCACATGGTTGTGATGGTACTGTTGAAAATATTATTAGTCCAATCAATGGTTTCCATGGACCATTGTGAAGTATCGGTAGGATTTCCAGAAAAAATATGCTTAGTTGTAGAATTACTTCCAGGATTATATCCATTTCCAAAATTTGTCAAAGGCGTTCCATCTGGCCATATTCCATTCGCTAAGTTGTAAAATGAATTTCCGTTCATTCCACCAGAGAGCATCTCATCCAATGGTCTAATCATAATAAAGCTTTCTAAATTTGAGTTCAATAAAACTCTGGGAAATATAGTGCTGCCGTCAATAACGACAGCTCCTGATTTACAAGTTGGGGCTTCTATTCCATTCCTATTCGATACGTATGTGAGATTTTGCTCCGGAAAACAGCCTATATTATCATTTGAGAAACAGCCCAAATCTGAATCTTCCCAAATAGATATTCTCGCTTGCGTTAAATTTTCATCTCCATGATACACAAATTTTGCTCTAGTAAAAACCGCAGTATTAGCCTCTATATTTTGTATGCAATCAACTAGATAGTCCATCTGATGAATTTCAATATGTACCCGATCTGCAAAAGTCTCAGTATGTACATAATTGTCATTGTAAACAGTAAACATATACTGTAAAGGCATGAAATCAGGGTTCTCTTCGAGAACAATAGGATAATCTCCTTCCAATGGATTATAAAGTCCATCTCCGTCATAATCAAAAAATGGAGCCAAACCTCGAGTAATAAACTCACTTCCTCCAAAATGAGGATTTCCTATTGCTGGCCACTCAAGAATGTCTCTAGGTATATTATTAATATTTAAATTCATATTGTCAAAATCCTCAATCATCTCCCGAACCTTTTGTCCATTTACTATCCAAGCTCGTAAAAAGTGTGGACAGCTTTCTTCTCTTTGCTCAATGTCATTTGTCCAGGGACCTGCTATGAAATCAAAATTGTTGCTTCCTGCAAATAGGTTAGCTGCCATATTAAGCTCACCATCTTCTCCAAATCCTCCAATCCAAAAAGCACTATTGTCTTTCAAGCCCGGCTTATTAAAAGAATCTGTTCCTAAAAATCTACCATACAGACTAAGATTACCTATTACCCCACGACGTAAATTTCTAATGGAATTTGCAATTTCATATTCATCTGGAAAACCAATTTCATCACATTGACTAGAAATAGAAGTAGTGCAGAATACACAAAGTAGTGTAAGAATAAAAGTTGAATATTTCATAATGATGAATTTTCTTAATAATAAAATTACATTGATTCTTAATTTATAGGATGTCGCAATGCTTAACTAGCAGAGTTTTTCTCATTAGAGCCGTACTACTTTAGTTGTATACACATTCCGTTCTTTACTATTTCTAACAACGTACTCCAGATGATATAAGCCAGCTGGAAAAGAACTCATATCAATACTTATCTGACTAGAAGAATTTAAATATTCTTTTTCCAAAAATCTGACTCCTAGATTATCATAAATAATAAGTCGTCCAGTATTAGAATCCGTGGGCAATTCTATGTGTAATATATCGGTTACTGGATTTGGGTAGATAGAAATGGGGAAGTATTTTTCAATGGGTGTGGTAGAACTGATTTCATCGCAGGTAAAGCTTCCATCCTTAAAGCTTTGGAACTGGTCTCTCAAATTATCGACAGCTATTTGTAGGGTGTTGAAGCCGTCTAGGCCATCTGGAGCTCCATGGTTATGTACAAAATCTGCAAAGTCGAAAGTTATTTCTTGCCCGGGTGCAAGAGTGCCATTGTATATAGTGGAGACTGTGGAGCTAATAATATTATTAACCCAATCCTGAGATTCCATTGACCACTCTGACGTATCAAGTGGATCACCGGAAAAAATATACTGAGTTATCGAGTCACTCCCTGGATTATATCCATTTCCAAAATTGGTTAAAGGTGTACCATCATGCCATATTCCTCTCATTAAATTATAGTATTCCTCAAAACTCATAGTTGTTTGGAAAGGTCCATCTACAGGTCGTCTAGTAATAAAGCTCTCTAGGTCCGAATTCAATAATACTCTTGGAAATATTGTGCTCCCATCTATATTAACAGCCCCAGAAGGACAACTTGTGTTTTCTATTCCGCTCAAATTTGCAGTGTAAGTTAAATTTTGCTCTGGGAAACATCCAATAATATCATTTACATGACATCCCAGATCAGCATCTTCCCATATCGCAATTCTAGTAGCAGTTAAGTTAGAATCACCATGGTATATAAATTTCGCTCTAGTAAAAACAGCAGTATTGGCTTCTATATCTTGTGTACAATCAACTAGATAATCTATCTGTTGTATTTCTATGTTTACTGGATCTGCAAAAGTCTCAGTATGTACAAAATTGTCATTGTAAACAGTAAACATAAATTGTAATGGCATGAAGTCAGGATTTTCCTCAAAAACAATAGGATAATCTCCTTCTAGTGGATTATATATACCATCTCCATCATAATCAAAAAACGGAGCCAATCCTCGAGTGATAAACTCGCTTCCTTCAAAATGAGGATTGCCTATCGCTGGCCATTCAAGAATATCTCTGGGTACATTATTAATATTTAAATTTTTATTGTCAAAATCCTCAATCATATCTCTTACCTTTTGACCATTTACTTTCCAAGCTCTAAGAAAATGAGGACAGGATTCACTTAACTGGCTTTTCTCGTTTAACCAAGGACCTGCGATGTAATCAAAATTGTTGCTTCCTGTATATTGATTTGCCGCTAACTTAAGAGCACCGTCCTCTGTAAATCCTCCTATCCAAAAAGCACTATTGAATTTTAGAGAAGGCTTATTTAAAGATTCTACTCCTAGAAAATTTTGATCCCAGCTAAGATTACCGATTGCAAAATGCCGATGATTTCGATTAGAATTAAAAATTTCACGATCTTCAGAAAAAGAAATTAAATCGCATTGACTCGAAATTTCAGTTGTAAATAAAATACTAATCAGTGCAACAATAAAAGTTGAATATTTCATAATGATTATTTATGTCGATAATAAAATTACGCTGATTAGTAATTAATGTGATGTCGCAATGCTTAACTAATTGGGTTCTTTTATTAAATACGTACCACCTTTGCAATATACACGTTCCGTTCTTTACCATTTTCCGGAAGATATTCCAGATGATACAAGCCAGATGGAAAAGAACTCATATCTATACTTATCTGACTTCCAAAATTTAAATACTCTTGCTCAAAAAATCTGACTCCTAGATTATCGTAAATAATGAGTCGTCCAGTATTGGAATCAGTGGGTAATTCTATGTGTAATACATCAGTTACTGGATTAGGATAGATAGAAATGGGGAAGTGATTTTCTATCGGTGTTATAGAGCTGATCTCATCACAGGTAAAACTTCCATCTTTAAAACTGCGGAACTGATCTTTAAAATTATCGACGGCGGTTTGTAGTGTGTTGAATCCATCTAGGCCATCTGGATCTGCATGATTATGTACAAAATCTGCAAAGTCGAAGGTCAGTTCCTGCCCAGGGACAAGTGTGCCTTGCCACATGGTCGAAACTGTTCTAGCATTATAATCATTACTAAAATCCAAGTTCTGCATGCTCCACTGAGCGGTATCAGTTGGCAATCCAGAGAATAAGAATTTTGTAGTAGATGTACTTCCAGGATTATATCCGGTTCCAGAATCTGTAATAGGTGTCCCATCTCTCCAAAGGCCATTCAATAAATTATATCTTTCATCAATATTAGGATTGTTACCTGTTTCTTCCACATGACTAGTCGTAATGAAACTTTCGAAATTAGAATTTAAAAAAACTCGTGGAAAGATAGCACCTCCACTTATAAAATCTTGTCCACTTGAGCAAAGTGATTCTGCCCCATCCTTATTATAATAATAGGTGTAATCTTCTTCCGGAAAACATCCTACATAATCATTGTCACCACAACCTAAATTACAATCGTCCCATATGGCTATTCTCGTATCTGTTAGATTCTCTTCTCCGTGATATACAAATTTTGCTCTGGTAAAAACTGCGGTATTGGACTCTATATCTTCTATGCAATCAACCAAATAGTCCATTTGATGAATTTCTATATTAACGGGATCTGCAAAAGTCTCCGTATGTATATAGTTATCATGGTAAACAATAAACATAAACTGTAAAGGCATGAAATCAGGATTCTCCTTCAGAACAATCGGATAATCTCCTTCTAGTGGATTATAGAGTCCATCTCCATCATAATCAAAGAATGGAGCCAAGTCACGAGTGATAAATTCACTTCCATCAAAATGTGGATTTCCTATCGCCGGCCACTCTAGAATGTCTCTGGGTATATTATTAATATTTAAATTCATATTGTCAAAATCCTCAATCATCTCTCTTACCTTTTGTCCATTTACTATCCAAGCTCTAAGAAACAAGCCACAGGATTCACTTAATTGACTTTTATCGTTTGACCATGGTCCAGCAAAAAAGTCAAAATTTTTGGACCCTGTATATCGGTTTGTCGCTAAGTTAAGTTCACCATCCTCTCCAAATCCAGCAATCCAAAAAGCACTGTTTAAAACTAATGGTGGCATATTACCGGAATCCTCTCCTAGAAATCTGCCAAACCAACTCAAACTACCGAGATTACCAGGGCTATGAAATCTATTAGAATTGGAAATATCATAATCTTCAGGAAAAGTAATTGTCCCACATTGACTAGACATTGAAGTCGTAAATAAGATACTGAGTAGCGTAAGTATAAAAGTTGAATATTTCATAATGATGTTTTTTCTTAATACTAAAAATACGTTGCCTCGTAATTTATATGATGTCGCAGTGGTTAACTAGAGTTAGTTTTAGGTACTCCATTTTTTTCAACATGTCCTTTAATTGAATTACACAATTAGACTAAACGATTTCTCCATGCACTTCGTATACTCTAAATGAAAGGAAATAGAAGAGTTATTCAACCTTTACTCCACTCACCCAAACTCCATCAATACAATCAGACCCAAATGCATAAGGCATAAACGCATAAGAACTTATCTCCTTAGTCATGATGAGATTTGCCTTCTTTCCTCTTGTGATAGATCCTAGTTCTGAACTGAGATCCATGGCGTAGGCTGCATTAATGGTCATGGCATTAATGGCTTCCTCTGGGGTCATTTTCATTTTTATGCAAGCGGTGGAGAGGACGAAGTTCATGTTGCCTGATGGAGTGGAACCAGGGTTATAGTCACTGGCTAGTGCTAGAGGCAATCCTGCAGTGAGCATCTCACGGGCAGGTGTATATGGAATAGATAAAAAGTAGGAACAGCTGGGCAAAGCAACTGGCATAGTAGCAGAATCTTTTAATGCCTCAAAATCTTCGGGGTTCATCACTTCTAGATGATCTACTGATAGAGCTCCGTTATCTACTCCTGCTTTTACACCTCCGATAGCAGTAAACTGATTTACATGAATCTTAGGTTTTAAGCCATGTTCTAAACCAGCCTTCATTACCTTTTCTGTATCAGCAACATCAAAATATCCTTTCTCACAAAACACATCTATATAATCAGCCAGTCCTTCTTCTTTAATAATAGGAATGAGACTAAGCATCCTTTCTATAAATGCGGTCTTCTTTCCTTTGTACTCTAATGGTAAGGCATGAGCCGCTAGAAAAGTAGCCTTAATAGGAATATTGAAATTCTCCTTTAGCTTTTTTATTACCCGTAGCATTTTTAGTTCTGCCTCTCGTGTTAGACCATAGCCAGATTTAATTTCTATGGCTCCAGTTCCTTGTTTCATGACTTCTCTCAGTCGAGCAGCACTTTGAGTATAAAGCTCATCAACCGAACTGTTCTGAAGTTTCTTAGCTGAGTTTAGTATTCCTCCACCATTGGCTGCTATCTCTTCGTAGCTGAGACCATTTATACGATCCACGAACTCTCCTTCTCTATTCCCCGCATAGACTATGTGTGTATGGCTGTCGCACCAAGAAGGTAAAATCAGTTTCCCTGAGGCATCTATTATTTCTGCATCATAGAGTTTAGGGCAATCTACCATTTCCCCATAATCCACTATCAGACCCTCTTCTATAATTAAGAATGCATTATCGATTACTGGCAACTCAGCCATCTCTGCACCTCTAAGCATTGCAGGAGCTATATCTCTGACCTGAATCAGCTGCTTTATGTTTTTAAATAGTGTACGCATTTAAAATAGTGATTCTATGATATCATCCTCCACTAGATGAGGGACTGTTACTTTTAAATTTTTGGTTCTTTCCATTTCTCTCTCTATAGCAAATCTAGCTTCTTTATTTCTTGCCCAACTACGTCTGGCTATTCCATTATTTACATCATAGAAAAGCATGTTCTTTATTTTGGCAGCAGCCTCTTCACTTCCATCAAGCAGCATTCCGAATCCTCCATTTATCACTTCTCCCCAGCCTACTCCACCGCCATTATGTATCGATACCCAAGTCGCTCCTCTGAAGCTATCTCCGATAACATTATGTATGGCCATATCCGCCGTATATCTACTACCGTCATATATATTAGAGGTTTCTCGATAAGGAGAATCTGTCCCACTTACATCGTGATGATCTCTACCTAGAACCACTGGCCCGATTTCTCCATTGGCAATAGCCTGATTAAAAGTGAGTGCTATTTTTATCCGTCCTTCCGCATCAGCATAGAGTATTCTAGCCTGTGAGCCCACGACCATTTTATTTGCCTTGGCTTCTCTTATCCAGGTGATGTTATCCTGCATCTGGAGTTTTATCTCATCAGGAGCGGTAGACATTATCTGTTCTAGCACATCACCTGCTATCTGATCTGTCCTATCTAAATCCTCAGATTTTCCAGATGCACAGACCCATCTAAATGGACCAAACCCGTAATCAAAACACATCGGCCCTAGAATGTCCTGTACGTAGGAAGGATATCTAAAATCTATTTTATTTTCTGCCATCACCTCTGCTCCTGCTCTAGAAGCCTCCAGTAGAAAAGCATTTCCATAATCAAAGAAATACGTTCCTCTGGCTGCATGCTTATTTATAGCTGCCGCATGACGCAGCAGTGAGTCTTGCACATGTTTTTTAAAGGTGTCAGGCTCTTCTCTTATCAGTCGATTAGATTCGTTATAAGTAAGACCGACTGGGTAATATCCACCTGTCCATGGGATATGTAGCGAGGTCTGATCCGAACCGACATGTATATAGATGTCATTCTGATAGAAGTTTTCCCAGACTTCTACGATATTTCCTATAAAGGCAATCGATACTGTTTCTTTGTTTTCCTGAGCGATTTTTACTCTACTCATTAATGCATCTATACTATCGATCAGCTCATCTACCCATCCTTGCTCATGTCTTTTAGTAGCTGCCTTGGGATTTACTTCTGCACAGATGCTGATGCATCCTACGATGTTACCAGCTTTGGGCTGTGCTCCACTCATCCCTCCTAGACCAGCTGTAAGGAATATCTTGCCTTTCGGCGAATCATCTTTATCTAATATTTTACGGAAGGCATTCATAACCGTTATGGTGGTTCCATGTACGATTCCTTGAGGGCCGATGTACATGTAAGAGCCAGCTGTCATCTGCCCATACTGAGTAACTCCCATCGCACTATACTTTTCCCAGTCATCAGGTTTAGAATAATTAGGAATCATCATACCGTTGGTTACAACGACTCTAGGAGCATCTTCTGTAGATGGAAATAATCCCATCGGATGACCAGAGTGCATGTGTAAGGTCTGCTCATCCGTCATCTCAGATAGATACTTCATCGTTAGGAGATACTGAGCCCAGTTTTGGAATACAGAACCGTTGCCTCCATAAGTAATCAGTTCTTCCGGATGCTGTGCTACTGCAGGATCTAGATTATTCTGAATCATCAGCATGATCGCTGCAGCATGACTCGTCTTAGACGGATAATCTGATATCGGTCTTGCATGAATCTTATAGTCTGGTTTAAAACGGTACATATATATGCGACCATAGTCTAGGAGCTCTTGAGCAAACTCAGGAGCCAGTACCTCATGCCAGTCTGCCGGAAAATACCTCAAGGCATTTCTGATCGCCAGTTGCTTTTCTTCCTTAGAAAGAATGTCCTTTCTTTTTGGGGCTCTATTTATCCCATCCGCATAAGGTCGGGCGGCAGGAAGATTTTCTGGAATCCCTAAACTTATCTGTTCTTTAAACGTCATCTCTTAACGGTTTACTGTAAATGCTCTTTCTTTTACAAGTTTGATCATGTGATCCATATCTGGTTTTAGTAATCTATCTTCCTCTAGTTTAGGAACTACTGATCTTATGAGAGCATGGTTCTTTTCTATAATCTCAGAACTTTTTAAAGGTCTTCTAAACTCCATCGCCTGTGCAGCATACATCAGTTCTATAGAAAGTATCTTTTCTAGGTTGCCGATTACCTGATTAAATTTTCTGCCTGAGATGCTACCCATCGATACATGATCCTCCTGTCCTAATGACGTCGGAATACTATCTGCTGAGGCAGGGAAACATAAGGTTTTATTTTCAGTGACTAGAGCTGCAGCTGTATACTGCGGAATCATATATCCAGAGTTAAGTCCACCACTTTCTGTAAGTAATCTAGGTAAGCCATATTTTCCTTCTAGTAATAAATAAGATCTACGATCTGATATATTTCCTAGTTCGGCTGTAGCCAAGGTTGCATAGTCTAGTGCCATAGCTAGAGGCTGTCCATGGAAATTGCCGCCAGATATGGCCTCCGTGTCACTAAGTACAATAGGGTTATCCGTTACAGAATTGAGCTCTATTTCTGTGAGTTCTTTTAAATGGTTCAGTGCATTTCTAGAAGCTCCATGTACCTGAGGAATACACCTCAGCGAATAAGGATCTTGAACTCTCTCACAATCGAGATGAGAGTTTAAATTTTCAGAATTTGCCAATAACATCCTCATACGCTCAGCTACCTCAACTGTTCCTGCAAAAGGTCGTATCGCATGCAGTTCTTTTTTGAACGGAGCCGCACTACCCTGGAAACCTTCGAGTGACATCGCTCCAGCAAGATCTGCAAGATCTGTTAGATAGTCCATCTTTGATAAACCATAGACTGCATGAGCAGCTATAAACTGAGTACCGTTTATGAGAGCCAGACCTTCTTTGGATTCTAGTTTTATGGCTTTGAGATTGTTTTTGGCTAGTCCTTCTGCGGCACTTATTTCTCCCTTTCCATTCCAGAAATGTCCTTCTCCAAGAAGAGGTAAAAATAGATGTGATAAGGGAGCAAGATCACCAGATGCTCCTACTGATCCCTGCTCTGGAACCGTGGGAATCAGATCTAGTTCTAAAAACTGTATCAGTCTTTCTATCACCTCGATACGTATGCCAGAAAATCCCTGACATAAGGCATGTAGCTTGCTGACTATCATAATCTTAGACAATATCGGATCGATATTATTTCCGACCCCTACTGCATGAGAGATGAGTAAATTTTCTTGGAGTTTGCTCGTATCCTCTGGAGATATCTGCGTATCACATAAGGGACCAAAACCCGTATTTATACCATAGACTGCCTGATCAGAAGCAGCCATTTTTTCTACTTTTTTTCTACAGGCATTGACTTTGGCCACAGCCTCATCACTAAGAATAGCTTTAGTTCTACCCTCCACGATATCCATTAAGGTAGTAATGGTCAGCCGATCTACTCCATATCTAAAGTCCATAGTTTTTAATGGTCTATTTATAAACTCAATATTAAGGAATTAAACCTATTTAATTTTAAAATGCCATATTAGTTACTGTTTATACTGGTTGCAGTTAATAGGTAGAAAAGAGGTATGTGGTTATTTCAACATATCGCAATAAGATAGGACTCTGAAGAAGACAAACCGATTAAAAAAACTAAACTAAATAATGACTCAATTAAAAGTACTGAAAACCATGGGCTTGGCAGTTCATCTTTACACCTTGATTCAAGCAGTCATTTTTCTATTTATTGATCACAATTTTGAAGTATTGATATTAATGTTTACAATACCTCAGTTTATATTATTTTATCAAGGCAGAAAGCTCAATTCCTATTTTGCATTTTCAGTAGCTTCTTCAAGTGAAATTTTAGATGACAATTATAATACGACTCCTCAAGAAGAAGTAAAATATGGAGGTAATATAGAATCTAAGTCTTTTAGACCTCTTAGATTTTGGTCGCTCATATTTGGTTTTTTATTTATGCTTATTGGCTTTATTCTAATTTTTAATCACTTTGATTTTTATGGCTTTACTAATTATTCTATCTGGATATTATTAAAGGCCATAAGAAACATAAGTATATTTTTGGGAGGTGGATGTTCTGTGATTTATGCACTGGCTATTAAGTTTTTTAGAGTGAGATGATATTTTATTCCATCACCTTTTTAAAATTTTCGGAGATTATGATTAATTCATACTGAATGGCAAATAGAAAAATAGCAGGAAGTAGGGTTAATTTTATCTTAAAATAGTTCTAGATGGTCTAAGAAATAGTTGGAATCTTCCTCTTGAGTATTAGCTTTAAACATGAAGGAAAATTTCTATATATATCGTCCAAAATCCGATAATAATAATGTCCCTCATCTGTCGTTCTTTACACAGCCACCACTATGAAAAAATCAATATCTACCCTCATCCTCCTCTTTGCGGGAGTTCTACTCTGGTCTCAGAATACCGTAAAGACCGACGCTCCTAAAATATTTTTAGACTGCCAGACCTGGTGTCATCAGACTTATATAAAGCAAGAACTTAACTATGTATATCATATGCTCGATAGGCAGAATGCTGATGTCTTTATACAGATACTAAGCCAGCAGACTGGAAGTGGTGGCAACGAATTCCAAGTAGATATAAAAGGTCAAGGTAGATTTGAAGGGATGCAGGATACCTTAATATTTAACTCAGAACCTAATATCAGCGAAAACGAAAGAAGAGAAATCGTAAAATCTAATCTAGAAAAAGGACTCATGCCGTTTCTTATGCAAACCTCAGTAAAAGAAATGATAAGCTTTACCATTGAGAAACCTGAAGGGAACGAAGAGGAGGAAGAAATCGATGATCCGTGGAACTCATGGGTTTTTAATATCTCTTCTAATATATGGCTGAGTGGACAGGAGTCACAGCAATTTTTTGATTCGGGGAATCGTTTCTCAGCGGCTAAGGTTACAGAAGACGTCAAGATAGAACCTCGAGTCTATTATAATTTTTCTAGGAGTACTTTTTCCTTTGAAGAAGATGGCGAAGAAATAAAGGATGTGTTTACCATAACAAATTCTGGAGCGTCATTAAAATATGTAAAAAGTGTCTCTCCTAATTTCTCAGCCGGATTTTTTACAGACGCAGAAGAGAGTTCTTTTTCTAATTATGACTTAAGTGCAAGCTTCCAAGGAGCAGTAGAGTATAATTTCTATCCATATGCTGAGGCTCAGAAGAGACAATTTACAGCTCTCTATCGCATCGGTCCTCAGTATAATAATTATGTGGATTCTACGATTTTCGATGTAGAGCGAGAACTACTTTTTAGACATTCCTTAGAGTTGAATTTTCAGAAAGTGGAAGACTGGGGAAGCTTCGATATCGATCTAAGGTATGGGAATTACCTACATGACTGGAGTCTATTATTTGCCTCAATAGGACCATTTATGCAGCTCAATATCGTAAAAGGTTTATCCTTAAGAGTAGGTGGTCAGTTTACACTACTTAGAAACCAATTGAATTTACCCAAAGGAGATGCATCCAGAGATGATGTGCTCCTACAGCAGATACAGCTCCGATCTAACTTTAGTTATTATGGAAATGCAGGAATCAGTTATCGCTTTGGGTCTACCTATAATAATGTGGTCAACGTGAGGTTCTAGAGAGATTTTTTACTTTCGCCATACGGCAAAAAAAAAGTACATCCGATGTCTTTACACCTATGTACTTTTGATAAAAACTAAAAACTATTCATACTTCTTTAGCAGAAATTATCTGCCTTATATCTTTATGGCCCTACGACGGACTCATTTTTTATTCTCTGTGTAGCTTTACAAATCCTTTGAGTTAAAAGCTTATGTCAAATGTAGTCCATCATTAAAGTGTGAATAAGGCTAAGTATGAGCAAAATGTCATTTTAAGCCATCAGTTTAAAGTTGTAAATAGCTGAATATCAGTTATTTAATCATATATTTATGTTATGCCAATATCGCAATCCGATCAGGTTTTTAGTCTAGTAAAATCGCTAAGTAAGAGTGAGAAGAGGAATTTTAGGCTTTATGCTGGAAGGATTCAGGATAGAGACAGCCTCAGATACTTAAAACTTTTTGACCTATTCGATAAGCAAGCTGTTCTCGATGAGCGGGCTACTATAAAGAAACTCGGTAGCGTCAGTAAGACACAATATTCTAATCTTAAGAGACATCTCTACTCACAAATACTCATAAGTCTCCGGCATCTGCAGAAAGAGAAAAAGGCTTACATAAAGATTAGAGAGTACATAGATTTTGCCTACATACTATACGACAAAGGGTTATACATGCCTGCTCTTAAAATTTTGGCTAAAGCCAAAAAACTCGCGATAAAAAATCATACAGACTTCTCTTTACTTACCATAGTAGAGGTCGAAAAAATGATACAGTCGAGACACATCACTCGTACAAATACTGAGTCTATAGAAACATTAGTAAAGCGAGCTTCTAACATCGGTCTGACCATATCCAATAGAGTAAAAATCAGTAATCTTAAAGTCTTACTCCACAGATACTATATCCGCTACGGTCATGTGACCAATGCTGATGAAGAAAAAGAAATCACAGAGTTTTTTGAAGAGAATCGACCTAGGGTAGAAATCAGCGAGCTCGGTATGATGGAAAAAATCCATCTCTATCAGTCCTATGTATGGTATTATTATATTCTCAACCAGTTTGAAGATTGTTATAAATACTCTCTACTCTGGGTAGAACTTTTTGAATCATCAGAAGAGCTGCTTAATAGAGATATGGGATTATACTTAAGAGGCTACCACTACCTGCTCACCTCTGCCTATAATAATAGAGATGTCAAAAAATTTGTGGAGCATCTAGATTACCTCGATAAATTCCGAGATGAGCAGTATCACACCTTTAACGAGAATAATAAGATTGCTTCCTTTGTGTATGTGCATTTTGGCAGGATGAATCGACACTTCTTAGAAGGTTCCTTCGACATAGGAATAGACACAATAAAACGTACCCTGAATCGAATAAAGCGATATAGAAACTACCTAGATGAGCATAAGATCGCCGTTCTAAATTATAAGATCTCCTGGATGTATCTCGGAAACGAGATGTACAAAAAAGCAAATAACTACCTCCTAGAAATCATTAACGACAACTCTACCTCGCTACGTAATGACATACAAATCTATGCTAGACTCATGCATCTGATCCTGCACATAGATTCAGAAAACTACACTTCTATTCCGTACCTAGTAAAGAGCTATGATAAATTTATCAGCAATACTAAGGATATAAATGAGGTGCAGATTCAGGCATTAGAAATGTTTAAAGAAATATCTAAAGCACCGATTCTAGAGCGTAAAGGAATCTATAAACATTACCAGAAAATTCTACAAGACCTAGAGCATCAGAAATATGCAAGAAGGGCTTTCCTATATCTAGACCTTAATTCCTGGATGGAAAGCAAGGTAACAGGGATACGCTTAAGCGAAATTTTGAGACGTAGATATAATTTCGAGGAGTATCTGCGGATGTAGGTCTTTAACAATCGAGAGCTTATCTAAAAAAGTATCCTCAGAAGACTGAAGATTCCTCTTCGCTGCGTTCGTACGGAATGAAAAAAGAGAGCTAGTTATTAATGTTGTACTATCTTTTATTTCCATACTCCTTTTCTATCTCGACTATAAGGAGAGATCTTCAGATTTTTGAAACAGTGTTTTAAATAGGAGCAAATACAATGTTTCTAAATCCATATTCTTTCCTAGTTGATTTAGCTTTTCCTTTAAACACTGAAGATTCCTCCTCGCTTCGCTACGTTCGGATTGAAAAAGCGGGTTGTTTCTGATATTAGCTTTTTAGAAATTAGACTGCATTTCTGGATTACTGCTGCTTATTTACTTATCTGCAATGTCTATGACCTTATATATCTCATATGAGGCATTATATTTGTACTAATTATAATATATAAAGGAAATCGATGAACATAGCGAGTCTGAAATCTAAGGTAGCTCTCTTAAAAGAGACCCTAGCAAACACTAAGAATTATAGAAAACAATGGGAACCAAAGGTGAAACCTTTAATTCTCAATACCCTAACTAAAGTCAATAAAAAGACCAAACTAGGTGCTAATGTTGAAGTCAAAGAAAACTTAGAAAATCTAGAAGTCCTCATTTTAAACCTAGGAAAAGAAGAGAGTGGTATACAGGAAATCATTCCTGATAGTAAGCTTAAGAGACAACTCATTAAAAGCAATGGAGCACTGGTTTTCCAACAGCTTTTTAATGGCAAGATAATGGTCATGATTATCTATCCTCACATAGAAGGATATGGAGAACCAAGACCTCCAAAAAATTTAGAAATCGTACGTCCTGACGAATTAAACGAAGGCTACATTCTAAGATACTGTGATGAGTTTATCAAAGAGATTATAGGATGGGAAGATTACGATGATGATCAGCCGTCTGTAAATAAGATCGGATTTGGAACACAGCAGATGGTTCTTAGCGACGAAGAAACATAAGGAACCTCCTTTTTACTTCTTAATTCATTCTTAGAAATAAATGGGTGTATTTAAACTAAATTCAAAGTATAGCCCGACTGGTGATCAGCCTAGAGCAATTAAAGAGCTCGTAGCTGGCATTGAAAATAATGAGGAAGCTCAGGTACTCCTCGGTGTAACAGGTTCTGGAAAGACCTTTACCATGGCCAATGTCATAAAAGAGCTCAATCGTCCAGTCCTGATACTCACCCATAATAAGACCCTTACTGCTCAGCTGTACGGAGAGTTCTGCGATTACTTTCCAGACAATGCTGTCGAGTACTTTGTCTCCTACTATGATTACTATCAACCAGAGGCATATATAACTTCTAGCAGTACTTATATAGAAAAAGATCTACAGATAAACGAAGAGGTAGACAAGCTCCGACTCCGAGCATCCTCGTCACTTATGTCTGGCCGTCGAGATGTAATTATAGTCGCTTCCGTATCCTGTATCTACGGCATGGGAAATCCTGAAGATCTAAAAGCCGGAATAATAAGAATTAAAAAAGGGCAGAATATAACTAGGAATAGTTTCCTCTATCAGCTTACAGAAAGTCTCTACTCTAGGAGTGAGATAGATTTTAAAAGAGGAACCTTCAGAGTACGAGGAGATACTGTGGATATACATCTACCCTATGTAGATTATGGATATCGTTTTACGTTTTTCGGTGATGAAATAGAGAATATAGATCAGATAGAATTGGAAACTGGTAAGCGGATAACAGGGATGGATTTTGCAGCTATCTTTCCAGCCAATCTATACATTGCTCCCAGAGATAAGCTCAACATGATTATCAGGCAGATAGAAGATGAGCTACATCATCATGAGGAATTTTTTAAATCAGAAGAAAGATGGGAAGAGGCCAAGCGTATAAAAGAACGGGTAAACTTCGATCTAGAAATGATGAGAGAGCTGGGTTACTGTAGCGGTATCGAGAATTATTCTCGTTTCTTCGATGGACGCAAGATAGGTACTCGACCATTCTGCTTGCTTGATTATTTTCCAGATGATTATCTGATGTTTGTGGATGAGAGTCATGTAACCATGCCTCAGGTCAGAGGAATGTGGGGTGGAGATAGATCTCGAAAGCTCAATCTGGTAAACTATGGTTTCCGACTGCCTTCTGCACTCGATAATAGACCACTTAGTTTTGAGGAATTTGAGATGTTGCAGAATCAGGTTGTTTTTGTAAGTGCCACTCCTGGCAAATACGAAATGGAACGAGTAGAAGGACTAGTAGTAGAACAGATTGTAAGACCGACAGGTCTACTCGATCCACCGATAGAGGTACGTCCGAGTATGAACCAGATAGATGACCTACTGGATGAGATACATAAACGGATACAGCGAGACGAACGTGTCCTTGTTACTACCCTGACCAAAAGAATGTCAGAGGAACTCTCTAAATATCTCGCTAGACTACAGATAAAAGTAAGATATATACATTCTGAGGTAGACACGATGGATAGAGTGGAAATCTTAAGAGACCTAAGACTGGGAACCTTCGATGTACTCGTAGGTGTAAACCTGCTGAGAGAAGGATTAGATCTACCAGAGGTATCACTGGTTGCTATCCTAGATGCAGATAAGGAAGGCTTCCTACGTAACGAGCGATCTCTTACTCAGACCGCTGGTCGTGCTGCTCGTAATGCAAACGGAGTCGTACTTTTCTATGCAGATAAGATTACTGATAGTATGCAGAAAACCATCGATGAGACTAACAGAAGAAGAGATGTCCAGATTGCCTACAACGAAAAACACGGAATCACTCCAGCCACCATATTTAAATCTAAGGACGAAATCCTACAAGCTAAATCCATCCTAGATATCCGAGGCAAAAAACAAACTTCATACATCGAAGATGAAGAGCCATCTATCGCTGCTGATCCTATCATCGGATACATGAGCCGTGAGCAACTAGAAAAAGTAGTTATAGAAACAGAACGTAAGATGAAGGCTGCTGCCAAAGATTTAGACTTTATCACTGCTGCTCAGTATAGAGATGAGATGCTGGCTTTGAAGAAGAAGTTGAAAGGGATGTAGCTACTAAGAAGCTTAATATTTTTCCAGTAGGACCTTGTTCATTTTTTTCATTGTCAAAAAAACAAATCAAAAAAGACTAGAACAGCTAATCCGCTCCGAGTACCTGTTCGGCAACCCGCCTATAAAATTTGTTTTAAATAAAGGATGTTGTAAAAATTATTGGCCTTTTTGATTTGAGCTTAGCTTTCCAAATTCGTTAAGAAACAATGACATGTCTGACGACCGAATGGGAGGAGTTTGTGCTTGTTTTAGTATTTGGAAAAATTGCGAGAGATAGCAAAATCAGAACAGCCTTTGGCTTTTGGTACTTTTGGGCTAAGCCAAAAGTACAGAAACACCTATTTTTTAATTACAAAGATTCTTTGCATCAAGGACGATATTCCTAAATCCCCAACTCTTCCTTCCGCTCCTTAAGCAGCTGAGCAACATCCAGTTTACTATCTTCTTCAATGGACTCATCTACCTCGAGTAGAAGATATTTTTTCCATCCCTTTTTAAAGTAAATCTTCTGTCCGATTTTTAAAGTGACGCCACTATTGGACATAGGAGACAGATTAGGATTCATTACTGTAGGTATGATAAGTGGAATAGATTTGAGAGAATTATTTCTTAAGGTAAAACTGATGTATTTCTTGTTTTCTGTACTACTAGCCTTTAAGGGCTTAGGCTCTTTAAAATTTACTTCGACTTCGATAGCTTGTAGGGTATTGTTTTGTAAGACCAGTACATTGGATTCCTCGACTCTTACATCTGCTTTTCGATTCAAGCCAAATCCTTTTTGTTGCTCTTCCGTAACACGATCTACAACTTTTACATCTAGCTCTCCCTTAGATTTACTTTTCAGGTAAACTTGATAATCCTGAGCCGGTTTATCATCAAATGTCTTAGACGACTAAGATGGAATTATTACACTCTGAACTACGAGAATAGAAATACTTATGCAAAAAAGAAGAATTGTATAGATGAATCTCATGTTGGAAGTAATTTGTTATGCTATATAGCGGCACAAAGACTGAAATGTTTTTGGCTTTAAGCCAAAAAAGACTACTGTAGAACTATTCTTTGCTCTATTTTTGCAGGCTTAATAAGATATGGCAACACAGCGATCAGTAGCATTTCAAACACTAGGATGTAAACTCAATTTTTCTGAGACTTCCTCTATCAAACGACAGTTTGAGGGTCATGGATATATAGCTGTACCCTACTCCGATCCCGCTGATATCTATGTGCTCAATACCTGCTCAGTTACAGACTTTGCAGATCGCAAATGTCGTAAGGCTGTAAGGTCTGCACTCAAGGTAAATCCTGATGCACGAGTAGTAGTCATAGGATGCTATGCTCAACTAAAGCCAAAGGAAATATCTGAAATAGAAGGTGTAGACCTAGTGCTAGGAGCTACAGAGAAATTTAATATACTTAACTATATAGATGACCTCTCTGCAACCGCCCAGAGTGGAATGATAAAAGCCGGTGATCTACAAGAGCTAAAGACTTTTGAAAATGCTTACTCCATCGGTGATCGTACTCGCTCTTTTTTAAAAGTGCAGGACGGTTGTGATTATAAGTGCACCTTCTGTACCATCCCTCAGGCAAGAGGAAAAAGCAGATCAGACACTATTGAAAATGTGGTGAAATCTGCCAAGGCAATTGCTCAAGCTGGAGTAAAAGAAGTCGTTTTGACTGGAGTCAATATTGGAGATTTTGGACTTACAGAAGTAGCTGGCTCTAGAGATCGAGCAAATGGTACTTTCCTAGATTTGATTACTGCATTAGATAAAGTAGATGGTATTTCCAGATTTCGGATTTCTTCTATCGAGCCTAATCTCTGTGATGATGCTATTATAGAATTTGTCGCTCAGTCCGAAAGATTTGTGCCGCATTTCCACATGCCATTGCAATCAGGTTCTGATAAGATATTAAAAGATATGCGTAGACGTTATAAGTCTAGTCTCTACGTAGATCGAGTAGCTAAAATAAAATCACTCATGCCGCACTGCTGCATAGGTGTAGATGTAATCGTAGGATTTCCTGGTGAGACAGAAGAGGACTTTATGGTTACCTATAATTTCTTAAAAGACTTAGACATCTCCTACCTACATGTATTCACCTACTCCGAACGGAATAACACACTTGCCGCAGTCGCAGAAGGTGCAGTCCCGATGGAGGAACGTCGCCGTAGAAACCAGATGCTCACCATCCTATCACAGAAAAAGAAAAGACAATTCTACGAGCAACATCTCGGAACTTCTAGGACAGTACTTTTTGAAAAAAGCAAGCGACCTGGAATGATGACTGGCTTTACAGATAATTATGTAAAAGTAGAAACTGCGTTGCGAGAGGAGATGATAAATTTTGAAGAAAGCTTTGCTCTAGCTGCAATTAACGAAAAGGGGTTAGTTACTGCTTAGTACTTATATCCATGACGACATAGCTGGGTTTTTTGTTCATTTAATTTTCCTCTAGGATTAAGATTTCCTATCTTAAGGGAAACAACTAA
>CAZDWO010000043.1:0-32522 GCA_964509175.1 uncultured Saprospiraceae bacterium | reverse complement strand
ACTCGTTTAATTCGCTGCCTTTGTTTCTTAAGAGGACTTGGAAATCTACACTGTAATTGTGGAAAAATGAGTAGGATACATCTAATCCTAACTGAGTAACTGTTGTTCCTACTCCTTGTCCTATTTCATTTCCAAAATCTTGGACTCTTTGATTATTAGGCCTTAGAATATTATTTCCCCAGTGATCACCGTCTACACTATCTCCATAGGAGGCGTACATAAAACGTCCCTGTATATTTAAGTTTTTTATCGGTTTATACCTAAGGATAAAAACTGCTTCTCTAAAGTTAGCACCAAGTGGATGGGCTAGAGGTTGGGCAAAATGTGAATAATTAGATACTGAAAAATCAGGAAATCCCTCTAATTCTCTTCTCTGTCCATAGGTATAAGGACGTACTACGTTATATTCAACTTGAGCATCTAGGTGATCTATCCCAGCGACATTTACATATTTTAAACCGAGCTGAGTCCCATATTTATTGGCCCACCATCCTGACCCTCCTGTCAGTTCGCTAAGTAGAAATTCATCCAAGATAAGCTGACCATATAGGGAAAATCTATTTAAGAAATTCCAGTTTCCGTTTAGTCCTATCAGAACATTGTCAGGACTGTCAAGGAAAAATTCTACCGTCCTGTAAAGTATTACAGGGTTTAGATACTGGAATTCAAACTGGTTAGGTCGAGCAAATATTACTGTCTCGAATAGTCCTATCTCTATATTTTTTCTAGGTTTAAAACTTAGGTAATGTGTAGCCATGTATTTTTTAGGCAATAGCACATCACCTTGATTTGTTATAGTGCTAATAGGAGCTAACTCAGCAAAGATATTTTGATAGTGTAGTTTCCAAACCTTGGTAGAAAACTTGAGATAGAAATAGTTGTTTGCATAGTCAGAAAGAAGTAGCGAATTATAGCCGTTTCCTATGAAATGGCGACCATGACCCAGTTCTATGCCTACATGTTTAGAAACATTTACGCCAACGTAGGCCTGCGAATTAGGAAAATCAAATCCATTAAAACGATCACTCACTGAGCTGGGAAAGTTTTTAAAGTTCCCAAATCCTGGGATTGCATCAAACTGTCCTATACGTTCATTTATAAAGTCATTAAATCGACCTTGGTTCTCATGTATATTAGTATAGAAATATACTTTATCATCTATGAGTCCTCGGACTTCTATTCCTCGAGTATTTTGATAAACAAAACCTTCACTATTCTCATTATCGCTACTTTCTAAGTCAGCCCCAAATTTTATGTTGAGAACTGGATTTACTCTCAGCTTTAGAAAATCATTATTGAGCTCATAGAAATTGGCTGGGGTTTTAAAAAAGTGTTTAAGAAAAGGCTTCCTTTCTATAATTCCAGAATTGTTAACTGTAGAATTAGATTTAGTCTCTTCTACAGTGTAGAATAAGCTATCTACATATTTCTTTTTGTACTCTCCGGTTTCTGCACTGCTCCTATCCTCTCCAGAAGAATACTCATTGCTATCATCCAGTATATATTGTATATCTAGAACATCCAGATTTGAAAGACTAGAATTTGAGTTTTTTAGACCTGTTACAAAATCATTTACTGCATCTCTTCTGAATCCTTTAACGGAGGTATGGATATCAGAATGTCCATTTAAAATTTCTAATCTATCTACTATATGATAGGATTCACGATTTAGAGGAATGGTGGTGGATTGCCCATATATTAGTTGAGAAAAAACTAAACAGATAAGCAGTATAAATAATCGCATGATTATGTTTTATTTTTTAGACTTTATAGTTTGCTAAAAAGTCTTTAATATATTGATCAAAAGTATTGTTTTGGTCAAATAAAAATTCCACTCTTAATGGAAGTGCAAATATCGGAAGTTTATGGTCAATAATAAATTGTTTATGCTCTTGAAGACGGATGGCATCCTTCTCAGTCGTAAGTATGATGGTTTTATTTTTAGGTGCCTCAGTATAGACCTTCAATAAATAGTTTATATCTCGGTCACTAAATATGTGGTGATCTTCATACTCCATGGAGTTTACAAACTTGCTTTTCTCATTTAGATATTTCAGTAAATAAGACGTATTGGCTATAGCCGAAATTAAAATTATCTCGATTTCAGGATACAGAGTAGCCTTATGAGTAGAGTTAAAAATATAGTACGGATTTCCGTATACGTACTTAGTGAAAAAAACTTCTTGATGTGGTAGAGGCTTAAGTCTTTGTTTTATATCCTCTCTTTGTTTAAGGTCTAAATCTGAATCGCACTTAGTGACTATAATTACATCTGCCCTTTGTGCTGCACCAGAATGTTCTCTCAGTCTTCCAGCCGGTAATAATAGGTCCTCTGTGTATAATTCATACTGAGGAGTTAGTAGAACATTAAGACTGGCCTTGACTGATCTATGTTGGAAGGCATCATCTAATAAGATTGTTTGGACATCTGGACTATGCTTCAGTATCTGAGGGATACCTAGGGCTCTACTTTCTGAAACAGCGACAGATATCTGAGGATGTTTTCTTTTAAACTGTACTGGTTCGTCACCACTAACTTTAGCAGAGTCATTGCGATTTACCATTCTGAACCCCTTTGTCTTACGTTTATAACCTCTGCTCAGTACTGCTACATTTATATATGGCTGCAGCATTTTTATTAATAGTTCTACGTGAGGAGTTTTTCCGGCACCACCGACAGATAGGTTACCTACATTTATAATAGGGATATTAAAATGAGTCTCTTTTAGTAATTCTGTATCATAAAGAATATTTCTTATCGATATGGCTATACCATAAAGTAGAGAAAGTGGATAAAGAATAATCTGACCTATCTTTTTCATATTATTCTTTAAGTAATTGATATCCTATGTTGCAATCTACACAGCGTTTCTGAAGGCAATAGGATTTGGTCAATTGAATTAAGCCCTGTGATTGCAAAGCGTCGTTACTTTTAACTCCTAGGTTATTCCACTTCCGGATAATTTTATTTTGCTCAGATTCTATGTTTTCAAGTAATGAAGTGGCCTTTTCGTAGTAATAAGAATCATCTGTTTTTTGTCCATAGAAGTAAAGTAGTGGAGCTACAGCATTTATAAGAATGACATCTTTGGTTTTTTTGCCTAGAGATTTTTTTAGGTATTTACTTTCTTTATTAAAATGGAAATGAGTGTCAAAAAAAGGATGCGTCTCACAGTCGAGTAGCTCTATGATTTCCTTAGGATTGCTGGTTTCCTTAATTTTAGAAAACAGAGAATCTTGTTTTGTCAGCAGACTAGAAAATAATGCAATCCTTATTGTAGGAAAAGAAATCGGTCTCATCCTCGCAAACTTCCATATACTGACTTCTAAAGGAGAGAGTGAATACTTTTTTTTAAGAAAGTCGTATTCTTTACGAATTGCCTGAACATAAGTGTATTCTGAATCACGAGGCAATAGTCCACTTTGCCCAAAAAGTAAGGCTTCGACTTGTATCGACTGATCTCTATGCTTGCTCAGTATATTTAAATCTACAGAGCGAGCTAATCGTTCAAATGCATCAGTATTTACTCGTGCACCAAAATATTTTGCTAGTAGAACATAAAGGGTTTTTTCCCAATCCTTATTTACGTATTCATAAATTCTAGTGATTTCTGTAGCTTTTTTTGAGAGCCGTTCCATTGCTGATTTTTCCATCATACTAGATATAATCAGCGGATTTACGTTTTCTATTCTGTCATGGCATAAGATTTCATGTTCAGAGGACTGAAGTAAGAGGTAGTTTTTAAAAATGCTAGGTTTTACACGATCTTTTAAAATCAGTGTAGGTATGTTATTTCGCTTGAAGAATTCTAAATCTTTATCATGATGATAAACGACATGTAGAATGACATTTCTATATTTTTCGTCTTGCTCATGATTGTGTTTATCCCAGTCAGAAGAATTTATATGGATCTCTACATTGCCTACCCATTTACGGTCTCCTATTTGTATCTGGGCACTGCTAAAATCTGGTCCTGCGTCATGATTGTGTACTCCTGCACTTATAACTGTGAGAGCATCTCCTTTTATAGACTTTAAGTCAGAGGACTCATAAAATCCAAATTTCCATACATAATGGAGGAAGCTTTCTGATAAGTGAGAGAGGTCCATTATTTTTTTTCTAGAATTTTAAAGGAATAATTAAATTCATTTTTTTCATTCTTGGGATGTGGATCTTCTGATACTAATGACCATTTTTTTAGATCTATTTCTGGGAAAAATATATCACCTTCTGGTTCTAGATCTACGGTAGTTAGATATAGTTTATCCCAGAGATCTGCAGTCTGCTCATATATCGTACCACCTCCGATGATAAAACATTCTTTCTCACCATTATCATAAGCCAGGCTCAGTGCCTCTTCTATACTATGTGCTACTAGACAATTAGTAGATATGAAAAAAGGGTCTCTGGTAATAATAACGTTTGTACGATTGGGTAGAGGTCTACCTATTGACTGGTAGCACTTACGACCCATAAGGATATGATGTCCAGTCGTTATTTTCTTAAAGTACTTGAGGTCAGCAGGCAGATACCATGGGATATCATTGTCCTTACCGATGACCCTATTTTTAGCAATCGCTACTATACAAGAGATAATCATACTACCAAATTAGGGATTAGATATGAGATCTAGATCAATCATACTTTTTTCGAGTAAGGGTCTTTTTATCCCTTCAAAGTCGTTTAGATAATTTTCCATCATCAGACTAGCTATAGGTGCTGCTACCGTTCCTCCAAAACCTGCATTTTCCACATATACAGCAATGGCTATTTTGGGATTTACCGCTGGTGCAAAAGCAAAAAACACAGAATGATCTTTACCATGAGGATTCTGAGAGGTTCCCGTTTTTCCAGCTGAGCTAAAGCCAGGAATTTTGGCGTTTTGTGCTGTTCCTGAGGTGATTACTTTTTGCATTCCCCAGACTACTGGATCAAAATGCTTATCATCAATACTTACCCTTTGTGGTTCCTCATAGATGGGGTCAAAACTAGCCGTAGGTTTTTTTACAAAATGTGGGATATAATAATGACCTCTGTTACCTAATATAGCAGCCAGATTTGCCATCTGTAGGGTAGTAAGTTGAAGTTCTCCTTGACCTATTCCTAATGATAGGATATAGGTAGATTTCCATCCTGAACGGACATAATTATATTGATTATCGTAGTAATCAGATGTAGGAATAAATCCAGTGCTTTCTAGTTCATAATCTACACCTAATTTTCGGCCTAAGCCAAATTCTACGAGATATTTAGACAGGTCATTCAGCCCTCTTCCAGGGTAATTATATCCATGTTTTTCTATAAATTCTCGCATCAACTGATAGTAGTAAGTATTGCAAGAATGTTGTATAGCAGTAGAAATATTAGTAGCAGATGGATGAGCATGGCACTTTTGTTTAAAGCCTTTTTTCTCGTTTATCACATACTCTCCATTGCAGGTTATATGACGTCCAGAATGACTCACTCCTTCCTGTAGGGCGATTAGAGAAAAAATAGGTTTAAATATAGACCCTGGAGGGTACTTAGCTAGGACAGACCTGTCCATTAGTGGCTTATTTATTTTATTTATACTGTCTTGTGATAGAGATATAAATGCCTTGCCTCTTCCTCTTTCCAGGGTCAGTAGGTTAGGGTCATAAGACGGAGCACTGACACAACTAAGTATTTCTCCTGTGGATGGCTCTATAGCTACGATACTTCCTCTTTTATTTTGCATGAGTAGCTCGCCGTATTCTTGTAGCCGTTGGTCTAGGGTTGTGTACAAGTCATCTCCAGTAACCGCTTCATTATCCAGCAGTCCATCGTTATAAGACCCGACCTCTCGACCCATTACATCTTTAGTAATAAACTTTACGCCTTTTGTCCCTTTTAGAGATGCCTCATATTTTTTTTCTAGTCCAGTCCGTCCTACAAAATCTCCCATAGAATAGACTCCTTCAGAGTTGTTTATAATTTCATTATCTGCTTCAGCTAGGTAGCCTAGCACATGTGCTGCATTAGGAAAAGGGTAGGCTCTTATGTTTCTTATCTGCGGCGTAAATCCAGGAAACTTGTAAAGATGTTCCTGAAATCGAGCAAAGGTAATCGGCTCTATTTTTGACAAGAATGTAAAGGCTGTAGATTTATTAAATCTTGTACTAGACCAGTCCTTATTGAGGAACTTCTTAAAATCGGCTTTGGATATTTCTAGAAGATTACAAAAAAGAGTAGTATCCATCTCAGGATTTATTTTGCTGTAAACGACATTTAGATCGTAGACAGCAAAATTATTTACCAGTAGTTCTTTATTACGATCATAAATTAAACCTCGACTCGGATAAATTACCTGCTCGCTGATGGCAGTAGATGCACCTCTATTTCTATAAGAATCATTGTAAAACTGTAGTTCTATAGTTTTACCTATCAGAAGTAAGGTGAGGCTTACTATCGTAAAAATAATGATATTAAATCTGTTGTTTTTGATTGCTAGTTTTTAGGGTTAAAGATTATTAGAAAAAGTATTATTAAAACGTAAGAGGCAATAAATGAAGATATAGTTCTTAAAATTATTTCTTTAAAGTAAACGAATGAAAATGCCTCTACACTAAAATACCATAGGCAGTATAGAAATAACAAAATCGATACATAGGTAAGAATCCAAGGGAATCCTAGGGCATTTATGGTAAGTCGCTGTTCTATATTATAGCCTTCTATCGGTTCTAGAATTTTCAGTATATATTTTCGGCTATAAGCCAAAAAAAGAGCTGCACTTGCATGTATGCCTATCGAATCGTAGAAAAAATCTAACCCGAGTCCTATAAAAAAAGCGATAATGAGCAATAAGGCTCGAGGGGTTTTTACTGGGATAAATAAGATAAGGAGCGGGTATAAAAATAAATGGATATAGTTAAAAGACCCGATTTGTAAATCTATCCTCTTTAGTAATAAAACTTGGATAGCCATTACAAGTATTATCCTGAAAAACTGACTGATTATTTGACTACTCATTATTTATACTTAATGAATCAAATTCGTTTTTCAATAAACTGTTAATCACATATACCTCACTTACAGTATTAAAATCGTCTAGAAGTTTTACCCTAGTTTTAAAGGTTTCTCCTCCACCTTCTATTTCAAAAAATTCTACTATTCCTACGTCTAAATTTTTAGGGAAAATCGTAGAATAACCGCTTGTTACGATAGTATCTCCGACTTTTATATCGGCGTACTTTCTGATGTCATAAGCTGTGGCATAGAGAGGATTTGAAGTATCCCAGTGTAGGGTACCGTGATGTACTTTATTTTTTAGTCCGATGCTTATTCTAGACTGAGAATGCAGCACAGTAATTACTGAGGCATAATGGTCAGAAACATCTTTTACAATACCCATAACCGACTTATCACTGATTACTCCCATTCCCTTTTCTATACCGTCTAATTTTCCCTTGCATAGTGTAAAGTAGTTGTTTCTAAGATTAATTGTTTTGGAGCAAATCTTGGAAGAAATGAGTGTATACTGATTGTCTATGGAATCTATTGCTGTAGAAGATTGTCGAATATTAGAATTTATTATCCGCTGCAGTAAGCCAGCCTTATCTTTCCTGAGTTGCTCGTTTTCTTCGTCGAGATTTAGAAAATTTGTTGTCTCGGTAGTCTTTTGATTTAAATAGCCTGCAAAAAGATTAGTACTATTAACAAAAATGGAACTCTGCTTTTCATTATTATTTAGAATAAGAGTAAAGCACAAGATTTGCAGAAAAATAAAGAGAAAGGTCGGGCCATATTTGACTAAAAAGAAGAGTAAGTTTCTCATAGTCCGCTCCGATTACTTAGATACTTTTTCTATCGATAAGAAAGGAATACTCCTTAGTATTTTTTAAAGCTAGACCAGTACCTCTTACTACTGCTGTGAGAGGATCTTCTGCTATATGTACTGGAAGCTTTGTTTTTCTACTAAGACGAGTATCTAATCCCCTCAGGAGTGCTCCGCCCCCGGTAAGGAAAAGTCCTCTCTGATAAATGTCAGAGGCAAGTTCAGGAGGAGTATCTTCTAGAGCTTTAAGGATTGCTTCTTCTATTTTAGAAATAGACTTATCCAGGGCTTCTGCCATCTCCACGTGAGTGGTCAGAATCTGCTTAGGGATACCTGTTAGAAGGTCACGACCATTTACAGGCCATTTTTCAGGTGGATTATCTAATTCTTTTAGGGCAGAACCTACATTGATTTTTACTTTCTCTGCAGTACGTTCTCCGATAAGAAGATTATGTTTTTTACGCATGTAGTCTAGGATGTCCATGGTAAACTCATCCCCAGCTACTCTGATAGACTGATCAGTTACGATTCCTGATAAGGCGATTACGGCAATCTCAGTCGTACCACCACCTATATCGATGACCATATTTCCCTGAGCAGCTTGCACATCTAGTCCGATACCTAGGGCAGCTGCCATAGGCTCATGAATTAGATAAGTTTCTTTAGAATCTACATGATCAGCTGAATCAAAAACGGCTCTTTTTTCCACCTCTGTTATACCTGATGGAATACAGATAACCATTTTTAGGTGAGTAAAGAATCTTCTCTTATCACCGATCATTTTTATAAGCTCCATGATAAGACTCTCTGCAGCTTGGAAGTCTGCAATTACTCCATCCTTTAGTGGACGTATAGTCTTTATGTTTTCGTGAGTTTTTCCATGCATCTGCATGGCCTTCATTCCTACTGCTATGATTTCCTTGGTGGTTCTATCTATGGCTACGATAGATGGCTCATCGACGACTACTTTCCCATTTTGTAGAATGAGTGTATTCGCTGTTCCTAAATCTACGGCCAACTCCTGTGTAAAAAAACTAAATAACTTCATCCTTTAAGGAAGGTTTAAATCGGTAATTAAAATTTTTGTGGAACGCAGAAAGAGTCACAAAAATAAACATATTATCAAGATGCAATAATGATGCCTATTCTAAGTTTAAGAGACCTCATAGATATTAGAAATCTCCTACGCTTACGCTGATCATAGTTTCTATATCTAGATAACGTACTGCCAGTTGTTTTAGCTCAATTTTTGAACAGTTTTTTATCCTTTCTATCATTTGCTCAAAACGGGTCGGTTCTAGTCCGTTTTCTATAAAGGTTTTGAGCACTCTGGAAGATTTTAAAGGCCCATCGAGTGTAGAAAGAAAATTACCGAGCAGATAATTTTTAGCCATATCTAGTTCTTTATCATTGACTAAATCATTCTGTAATTTTTCGATTTCTAGTTTAATCGCATCCATAGTCTGAGCATAGTACTCTTTGCCCACCTCTGTACTGATATAAAAGCAACCTTCTTCTACTAAGGGATCAAGAATAGAATAGATGTTATAGGTGTACCCTTTATTCTCTCTAATTTCTGACATCAGCCTAGACCCAAAATATCCTCCAAGGACAGTATTGAGTAAAACCATAGAATAGTAGTCCTCGTGATGTCTGTTAAAGAGTTTCTTTCCGATTTTAATCGAATTTTGAAGTTTATGCCCTGATATTTCATGTGTTTTAGGAGATGCTGATTGTGCAGGACTATAGGTATAGTTGTGCTCGTAAGCTCGAGTAAAATTGCCTAAAGTATCGTTTATTAGTTGTATAACTTCCTCATTTACAGCTCCGGATAGATAGATGTTACAGTTTTTGTGAGTATAATTTTGATGGAAGTGTGTTCTTACTTTCTGGGGATCTACGTTTTTGTAGTCTTCTGGATTTGTATTATATCCGTAGGGATGATTTGTCCCATAGATTAGTTCTGATAATTTGCGATAAGCGACTACATTGTTTTTAGAAAGTTCTTGAGTGAGTCTTTGACTAGCTCGTATTCCATATTTTTCTATCTCTTCTTCGGGAAAACTGGCATCAGTCAACACCTCCATAAACATCTTCAGCGTAGGTACAAAGTGTTTTTTTAAACAATAAAGGGAGATGGTACTGTGGTCCATTCCACTTGCAACGGATATAGAGGAACCATAGAAATCTATTTCTTCAGATATCTGCTCAGAGGAATATTTACTGGTTCCATCTTTTATTAGCTGATTACAGACTTTAGAGAGTAATCTGGATTTCTCATAAGTTCTTCCAGCCTTAAAAACAACCTCCATTTTTAAAATAGACTCCGTCGATCCTCCTAGTATGTATAATGGGATTCCATTGTTTAATTCCATTTTTTCATAAGCTGGAAAGGCTATATGTTTAATGGAATGTATTTCAGGTCCTACTTTTCGATCTAAGTGCATATTTTGAAAAACTAGCCTGCAAAATTAGCTTAGTTTATCGTAATACTCTGATGATGTTAAATTGATTATTTTTACGCCTTAGATTACCTCAAGCATTTATATGAAATTTAGTGTTTCCTCTTCCGATTTACTTAAAAAACTGCAAGTAGCCAGCGGAGCTATAAACCCTAACGCTGTCCTGCCTATACTCGAAGATTTTCTATTTGACTTGACAGATGGGAAGCTTACCATCGTTGCGACTAACTTAGAAACCTCCATAATCAGTAAGCTAGAGGTAAGTATGGATAAGCCTGGTAAAATAGCAGTACCTGCAAAAATCCTCCTAGATACACTAAAAGCTCTACCTGAGCAGCCGATTACCTTTACGGTAAATGATGATAATAAAGGGATAGAACTTACCTCAGCATATGGAAAATATAAGTTAGCTGGAGATGATCCTGCTGATTTTCCAGAGATACCAGCTGAGGAAGACAACAAAGAAATAAATCTGGAGTCGGATACGATTCTGAGAGCTATAAACAATACCTTATTTGCAGCTTCTAACGATGAGTTGAGACTGGCGATGACAGGAGTTTATGTGCAGGTAGACTTCAACAAAGTGATTTTTGTAGCTACAGATGCTCATAAACTGGTTAAATACACAAATTCTGGAATTACCAGCGACATTACCGAAAACTTTATCATTCCTAAGAAGGCTCTGACCTTGCTTAAAAATGCAATCTCAGGCAATGAGCAGTTATCGATGTCTTTTAATAAGACAAATGCATTTTTTAATCTAGGAGAAACCAGAGTAGTATGTCGATTAATCTCTTCTAACTATCCAGATTATAATGCTGTAATTCCTGTAAATAATCCAAATACACTGGTTCTAGGAAGAACAGACCTTCAGAATTCGCTTAAGCGAATAGCTATTTATGCAAATAAGACCACTAACCAAGTCATATTAAATATAAACGAGGGTACACTTACTATTTCTGCCCAAGATTTAGATTTCTCAAATGAAGCTACTGAGCAACTGACCTGTAGTTATACGGGAGATCCTATGACCATCGGGTTTAACGCAAAGTTCCTTATAGAAATGCTCGGTGTAATAACTGGTGATGAGATTAAAATGGAATTATCTACTCCTAATAGAGCAGGAATCCTCTATCCATCTGAGCAAGAGGCAAATGAAAATCTCCTAATGCTGGTTATGCCAGTAATGATGAGTAATTAAAACTAGCAGTTTGAAAGTCGGCTTATTCTTCGGATCTTTTAATCCTGTCCATATCGGACATATGATTATTGCCAATTTTATGGCTACTCAGACTGATTTAAAGCAGGTGTGGATGGTGGTATCTCCTCAGAATCCATTTAAGCCCAAGGCTAGTCTAGCAAACAACTATGATCGTCTCCATCTGGTAAAACTGGCCATCGGAGACAATGAGCTGATAAAGTCTTCTGACATCGAGTTCGGTCTTCCAGTTCCTTCTTATACCATCGATACGCTGACATATTTAAAAGAAAAATACCCAAAGAAGGAGTTTGCTCTTATTATGGGAGGCGATAATTTAGGGACTTTCCATAAGTGGAAAAATTACGAGAAGATACTAGAAGGTCATGAAATCTACGTTTACAAGAGACCTTCTTACGACTTAGGAGATTTACAAAACCATGAAAAGGTGCACCTATTTGAGGCTCCATTATTACAGATATCTGCAACTCAGATTAGAAATAATTTAAAAAATGGAAAATCTATACGTTATCTAGTAACAGATGAGGTTTTTAACTATTTGGACGAAAATCCTATTTATTCGCGGAAATAGTCTTTTAAAACAGTAGAAACAAACAACATCACGGAGATTAAAATGGTTATCTATCTAGAAATATGAAATCATACGCTACGCTTTTTTTGACGATTATATATTTACAGGCTTTCGCCCAAAGCGATATTCCGATAAATGGATGGAAATCATACCTACCTCAGCTAAATGGAGAGGTCGTTACTCAGAGTGATGATAAAATTATATATGGAACGGAGTGGTCTCTCTTTACGATAGATAAAGAAGAAAACTTTGTAGAATTTTTGAGTAAGGTAGAGGGGCTTACCGATATAGGTATAAATATAGTTGCCTATGATGATTTTAATGATCAGTTGATTACGATCTATGACAATAGTAACATCGATATCATCGCTGGAAGTGAGGTTTTTAATGTTAACAACATAAGGAATAATGCAAATATCGTAGGAGATAGATCGATTAACGCAATAGAAATTGCCAGTGCTAACTCTAGTTTTCTAGCTACTGCTTTTGGAGTAGTAGAATACAACCTGGGAGAAAGGGAATTTGGGTTTACTACATTTACTGAGATATCGGTAGATGATATTACCTCCTCTCCAGAGATGCTTTACATCGCTACTCAGGACGGAATCTATGCTGCTAATTATGTAAGCAATTTAAACTTGGCAGATTTTGGAAATTGGAATTTGCTCGGAGAAGATGAAGGCTTGCCACTGGTATATAGTTCTGAGATAGTGCATTATTTTGACGGAAGTCTTTATGCTGCTACAGAAGAGCATCTTATTAAAGAGAATGATTCTGGAACCTTCGATACTTTGTATACGGAGACTAGAAATGGATTTGAATTTACGTTTATAAATTCTGGAAGTAGACTTATGGTCGGTGTATGGGATGGAGGGACGACTAGCGAGGTTTTATTTTTTGAAGAGGATGGAAGTTTTACTACTACTGATGCAGGCTGTGTGGTCCAAGTAAAAGATGCGATAGAAGATGAGAATGGTGGAATATGGTTTGCTGACACCTGGAATGATGTAAGAAGAACAGATGGTTTTGACATGGAGTGTAGAACACCCAGATCTTTTAATTCGCCCAATGCAGAGACTGCTACAGAAATGAGTTTTAAGGATGGTGCAGTATATGTTGCCTCTGGAGGAGTGAGTGAGGAATGGGCTTCTTTAGCCTTTAAGAGAGGTTTTTATAAGTTACAAGAAGACAATAGTTGGGACAATTTCACACAGTTTAATTATCCTGTTATAGTAGATAGCTCGATGTTTAATCTATGGCAGGTAGAGAGTCATCCGACTTTACCGCTGGTATATTTTGGGAGTTACTTTGGGGGATTACTGGAGTTTAATACAGAGACCGAAGAAAATAGGGTGTTTAATAAAGAAAATTCTAGCCTACAAGCTACTCAGGGAAGTGAGTTGAGAACTCGTCTATCAGGTTTGGCTTTTGATGATGCTGGAAATTTGTGGATGACAAATTTTGGAGCTCCAGATCCTCTAACAGTCCTGACGGCTGATGGGGAATGGTTTTCTTTTTCTAATGGAAACTTAAATGATGGGGTAGTACATCTAGACATAGATGGACAAGGTTATAAATGGACTATTGCTGTAGGGAATAATGCAGGTGTTATGGTATTTAACGATAATGGGACGATAAACGATCCTACAGACGACCCTCCTCCACGATTTTTTAACGTCGGTAATTCTGCCCTTTCTACAAATCTTATAACCTGCCTTAAAGCGGATCTCAATGGTGATATCTGGGTAGGTACGGCCGAAGGTCCGATTGTGTTTGAGTGTGGATCTGCAGTTTTTGATTCAGAGCAAGAATGTAGTGGTTCTAGAAGAACCGTTACCCAAGATAGTATTCCAGCCTTTCTCCTAGAGACTGAGGATATCAGAGTAATAGAGATAGATGGAGCTAATCGTAAGTGGTTCGGTACAAGGAATGGAATTTTTGTACAGTCTCCAGATGGAATTGATCAGATCTTGCATCTTACGGTGGATAACTCACCATTGTTTGACAACACCATTACGGCCTTATCATATAACGGAGAATCTGGGGAGATGTGGATCGGGACTAATAACGGGATGCAGACCATCCGTACTGATGCTACTGCTCCAGCTCGTAGGCATAATGAATCCGATGTATTTGCCTTTCCTAATCCTGTAAGACCAGATTATAATGGTCCTATTGCTATAAAGGGCCTAGTAGAGGATGCAGATGTAAAAATTACGGATATAAATGGTCAGCTCATCTTTGAGACCTCTTCTCTAGGAGGTCAGGCAATCTGGGATGGGCGAGACTATAATGGCAATAAAGCGTCGACTGGAGTCTATCTGGTCTTCTCTTCTTCCACAGATAATTTCTTTGATCCTGATGGAATCGTAACTAAGATTCTGATTGTAAATTAATTAGATTTTGATTTACTCAAACCCTTGCTGGAGACTAGACTACTTGTTTTGGCTTAAGCCGTTCTATAAGTTGCTTGTAGTAATCCTCATATACTGGTAGGATATTGTCTATTGCAAACTCTTTGGCACGTTTAAGGGCGTTTGCTTTCATGGTATTGTGCAAAGACTCGTCAAGTAGAATTTTAAGAGCACCTTCTGACATTTCTTTTATATTTCCTAGACCACAGGTGTAGCCGGTTTCTCCATGAATATTTACCTCAGTCAGTCCTCCTACATCAGAAGAGATAACAGGAACCTCACAGGCCATAGCTTCTAGTGCTGCTAGTCCAAAACTCTCATTCTCAGAAGGAATAATAAATAAATCAGCCAATGAAAGTAATTCCTCTACAGCATGCTGTTTTCCTAAAAATCGAATGTGATCGCAGAGTGACATCTCTCTACAGAGAATTTCTAAACTCTGTCTTTCTGGTCCATCGCCTATCATAAGTAACTTAGAATCTATCTTTTTATGAATCTCTGCAAAAACTCTAATTACGTCTTGTACTCGTTTTACCATTCTAAAGTTAGAAGTATGGACGATGACTTTTTCTCCCTCGGGAGCGATGGCTTTTTTAAAGTGTTCTTTATCCGTCTTTTTAAATCGATTAAAGTCAATAAAGTTATAGATGACCTTTATCTCATTAGTGATATTAAAGGCATCCATGGTCTGATTTCTCAAATGATTAGAAACAGCAGTGACTCCATCAGAGTTATTTATACTGAACTCTACTACAGGGGCAAAAGATTTATCCGTTCCTACCAGTGTAATGTCAGTGCCATGTAAAGTTGTGACTATCGGTATGTTATATCCTTTAGTTTTTAATATTTGTTTGGCCATGTAGGCAACCGCAGCATGTGGTATTGCATAATGTACATGTAGTATATCGAGTTTCTCATGAGTAACCACATCGACCAGCTTGCTAGCTAGTGCGGTCTCATAGGGAGTATGCTGGAACAAAGGATAGGATCGTGAGGATACCTCGTGGAAATAAACATTTTCCTGAAAAGAAGATAATCTCACTGGTCTCTCAGAGGTAATAAAATGTACCTGATGCCCTTTTCTAGCTAATCCCATACCCAATTCTGTAGCAACAACACCACTTCCTCCGAAGGTAGGGTAACATACTATCCCTATTTTCATTTAATTTTTTTTCAAAGATATAATAGTTTTAAACTGAAAGTGTTGAACATTTATTGTCCATATATGTTCTATAAGGCAGCTCGATGTAAAATGTCTACAGTATATTCTATAAAGGATCTTGAAAAATTATCAGGTATAAAGGCCCACACCTTACGTATCTGGGAAAAGAGATATGGAATAATTAAACCTCGACGTACTGAGAGCAACATCAGATACTTTTTAGATGCAGATCTGAAGGATATTCTCAATATCGCTATCCTCAATAAGAACGGAATTAAGATATCTAAGATTGCTGAAATGAAGCAGGAGGATATCGCAAATGCCGTAAACGACATTTCTGTAAAATCCATCCCAGCGGAATCTAGTGAAATCGATGCTCTATCACTGGGTATATTAAATCTAGATGAGCCCTTATGTAAAGCCATTCTAGAAAGAGTAATTCAGAAAATAGGATTCGAACAAACAATAGATGAGCTGATATATCCTATGCTCGATAAGCTGAGTGTAATGTGGATATCAGGATCGCTTAAAAAAGTACATGAGACCTTTATAACTACATTGCTTAAGCAAAGAATCAGTGCAGAGATTATAAACCTCGAGTCTCCTATTTATACTAAGAGTAAGTTTCTAATATATCTGCCGCAGCGAGAAGATCATGAGCTGAGTATCTTGTTTCTAGAGTATAAATTAAAAAGTAAAGGTGCCTCAGTCATAAATCTGGGAATAGAAGTCCAGGTAGAAGACCTCATAGAAGCTTGTAAAATTTATAAACCGGATTATTTATTTACTATAATTAATGATAGTCTGGTCCAAGAGTCACTACAATCATATTTAGATTTCTTATCTAGACATCTTCCAGATGTCATGCATTTATTTACAGGATTTCAATTTGTAAAGCAAGAGGTTAATTTTGCTCCTAATTGTAAATTTGTGGAAAATCTAAATGCTATAGAACACTATATCTAATCTAAAATAAATTAAACATCACAAAATGAAAATTTTAAGTAAAATCAGTATTCTTTCTATGATGCTACTGGTAATGGTATCATGTAAAAAGGATAAAGCTTCTGCTGTTACAGGCGAGGCACAAAAAGTAGAAGAAACAACTTCTACTGCAAGTTATAATGTAGATGCTATGAATAGTATGGTAAACTGGTCAGGCTCTAAACTTACAGGTACACATACAGGTACTCTCAAGGTAAGCAATGGAAACGTAACTATGAATAAAGGAAAAGTAACAGGGGGTACGTTTACTATAGACATGAATAGTTTGACTAATACAGACCTTGCAGCTGGACAGGGAAAAGAGAAACTAGAGGGACATTTAAAATCTCCAGACTTCTTCGATGTGGGAGCTCATCCTACAGCTAGTTTTACAATTACTAAAGTAGCAGAAGCTATGGGTGACGATGCTGTTAATGCTCTCGTTTATGGTAATCTTACGATAAAAGGAGTAGAGAAAAACGTAGGATTTAAAGCTATGATAAATGATAAAGGAGAAGGTGTATCTATTTCTGCTCCTGAGTTTTCTATAAACAGAACAGATTTCGGAATCGAATTTGGATCTAATAGTATACTAGGAGTTGCTAAGGATAAAGCAATCGACGATAACATAAAACTATCTATAGAGCTATCAGCTAGCTAGTTTTAAAACTAAATAAAAAATAGAAAGAGTGTATCACTGAAAAGGATACGCTCTTTTTTAATGCTCGTATTCGATCTCTATAACCTCACTGGTTTCCATATTGGATTCTAGGAAGACGGTTTTCTTTTTTCCTTTGTAGAAATAGGCGATTCCCATTGTGTTGGGCGGAACTACACCTTCGTTATCTGCATGAAGGAGGATGTAATTTATACCAGTATCATTTAGATGGAACTTAAGCTTAGCAGGAAACTTTTCTAGAGATTTCTTTTCCATAATCCAGTCTCCATTATAGTTTACTGATAAGATATCACCATCTAGCATCATGTTGTCAAAAAACTCAATCTCAAAGAGCTTGCGATCCGCTTTTATAATCCTTCCGTTGTTTACGATTTTCCGCTCCTTTAACATTACCGGGATTTCTTCTATATAAGTATCAGTACTGGATATCTCATCTGGTTTCTTCAGCTTACGAGGATAGAGGACTTTAAATATCGGAGGCATCTGCAGGAAGTGTAGCTTTTGGATATTTTTATCAGTCATTATGGCATTTGCTCTATAAGCGGTACCTGGTGATACAGTGTTTAGACACTCTGTAATCATGATGTGATAGTAGTAATAGAACTTTCCATAGGCTTCATAATTTTTGGGTACTGACCCATCTTGATAAAACTGTCTTACGTATCTAGAGGATTTATCTGCGATGATTTTTATTTGTTTTAGGTCATCAGAGGTATTTTTTATTCCTGTAGCGGCTCTGGAGAGATTTAGAGATCGGACTTTTATGCTTCTGGTTTCTTTTGCTCTTATGTCCTTGAGTGCAGTAATTACCGCATCATGATAGGTCTTTTGTGTTTTGTAGAATGATGCATTGCTTTTAGATTCGTATTTGCTTTTGAGCTGGTTTGTTTGCTTTTCTAGAGCATTTCTAAGTACATAAACCTCATCAAACATCTTTACAGCATTTTCTAGTTTCTTATATACAGCATCTAGATGGGTTTTTGATTTTATATCGTGTTGTTCTATGTAATCTCCGGTTTCGAAACGGAGTTCGTTTAGACGCTTACAGAGTTTAAAGAACTTAGAAGTTAGGTCATCTAGTTTTTTGGCGTCAGCCCCTAGCACCTTCCCTTCTTTAATCATTTTAGGCAATAGCCTCTCAGGACTTAGTCCTCTGTGCTCGTAGTAGCTCTCATCAGAGTAAATATCTCTCCCGAAGTCTGAGTTCTTAAAAGCAAAATTTTCGGTCGCATCGACCAGAGCATTTACCTCATTGTTAAAACTCTGAAGCATCAGGTGAGAGATGGTCAGCCCATGTATACAATCATTTGTAAAATGGACATAATTATTCAATGCATCTATCTTACTTACTGACTGTGCAGAGAGCTGTGTACTGACTAATATTAAAAGGAGATATCTTATCATAGTATGTTTATAACAACACAAAGACGAAAATACCGTCTTTTAGGTTAATAGAACTATCCCAGAAGTTTTCGATGACTCGAAAAGGCTTACCAATTACGCTATAAAATACCACATATCTAGTTGCTAGATTATCCAATTTCTTCGTTAGAAAGCCTCGTCGTAGCATGCTATGCCTACGTTTTCTGCCTCGAACTTGAATAAACTAGCTTCCTATCTTTTGTGGCATTTTACAACATAAATGGTATTATTTTTACACTCTGAAAAAAGAGCAGATGCAGGATTTATTTGTCTATAACAGCCTAAGTAGAAAGAAAGAGTTATTTAAACCCATAAATGAGGGTTTTATCGGAATGTATGTATGTGGTCCGACCGTATATAGTGATGTGCATCTAGGTAATGTGAGGACCTTTATGAGTTTCGATGTGATGTATAGATATCTATTGTATATCGGGTATAAGGTGAGGTATGTGAGAAACATTACAGATGTAGGACACCTTACAGATGAGGGAGAGGACAAAATGTCCAAAGGAGCAAAAAAAGATAAGCTAGAACCTATGGAAGTGGCCCATAAATACACTGTGGGATTCCATGATATGATGCAGATTTTTAACACACACTCTCCTGATATAGAGCCACGAGCTACTGGTCATATCATCGAGCAGATAGAAATGGTCCAGCAGATAATGGATAATGGCTACGGCTATGAGAGCAACGGCTCTGTCTACTTCGATACCATGACCTTTATGAAGGATCATCCATATGGAGAGCTATCTGGAAGAAAGGTAGATGAGCTGCTCGTAGAAACCCGAGATCTCAAGAACCAAAGCGAGAAGAAACATCCAAGTGATTTTGCAATATGGATGAAAGCAGGAGACGATCATCTGATGAAATGGAACTCTCCATGGTCAGTAGGATTTCCTGGCTGGCATCTAGAGTGCTCTGCGATGAGTACAAAGTATCTAGGCCAGAACTTCGACATACATGGTGGAGGTAATGATTTAAAATTCCCACATCATGAGAACGAGATTGCCCAGAATGTAGGAGCCTGTAAGTGCAGTCCTGCCAACTACTGGCTACATACCAACATGCTCCTGATGAACGGCAAAAAAATGTCAAAGAGTGATGGAAATACCATAACTCCTATGCAGCTATTTACTGGAGAGAGTCCTCATGTAACTAAGGGATATGATCCCATGGTTGTCAAATTCTTTATGCTTATGGCTCATTACTCTTCTACTATAGATCTGACAGATGATGGTTTACAGGCAGCAGAGAAAGGATATAAAAAACTGATGGAAGCTATAAAGGTCCTCAGTAATTTAGAATCTTCTGCAACAGAAGGTAGCCTAGACAATGAGATAAATACGCTCTTAGATACGATGCATAAGGATATGTCGGATGACTTTAATACTCCTAAGGTAATTGCTAGCATCTTTGAACTGGTGTCTAAAATAAATGGGCTTAAAGGTGGACAGTTGAGTCTCAGTGACATTTCTGCTGATTGTCTCGCTCGTATGCACAAGACGATAAACGATTTCGTTTTTGAGGTAATGGGACTTAAGGATGAGTTATCGGGAGATAATACCAGTAAGTACCTAGAAGGGCTGATGTCACTTATTATCGACATACGTCAAAGTGCCAGAACCAATAAAGATTGGGATACCTCAGATAAGATAAGAGATACGCTCAATGAGTTAGAAATAAAAATAAAAGATGGTAAGGACGATACCAGTTGGTCTTTAAATTAACTATATGAAGATTAGATTAAGTTATTTATACCTTTTCTTATTTGCAGGAATGCTAGTTGTAGCTTCTTGTAAATCAGAACCTAAGGTTGCTCCTCCTAAACCGGTAAAGAAGGTAGACATTCCATCTTTTAATGGTGATGGTGCTTATAACTATGTGCAGCAGCAAGTAGATTTTGGGGTGAGAGTTCCAGGAACGGCTACCCATAAGGCATGTAAGGATTTCTTAGTAGCTGAATTAGAAAAAAACGGAGCGACAGTAAAGGTGCAGGAGTTTAAGGCTAGTTTTTTTGATGTAAAAGATGCTGAGTCTTATAATATCATCGCAGCTATAAATCCAGAAAAGAAACATCGAGTGTTGCTTGCAGCACATTGGGACACAAGGTTGCTAGCAGATAAAGACGACAAAGATCAGGACAAACCGATAGATGGAGCAGATGATGGAGCGAGTGGAGTAGGAGTGCTGCTACAACTGGCTAAAACGATTCAAGAAAACCCAATAGACTTAGGAGTAGATATTATATTTTTCGATGCTGAGGATAATGGAATCGATGCAGATACTCCGGCAGAAAGCGATCCAAAATCCTGGTGTCTAGGCTCGCAATACTGGGCAGAGAATAAGGACAGAAACTATACTGCAAAATTTGGAATACTTCTGGATATGGTTGGAGCCAAAGATGCAGTTTTTCCACTAGAAGGATATTCTACTCAGAAAGCAGGCCTTTATCAAGATAAGCTTTGGACGCTTGCTGGACGTATGGGTTACGGAGATCTTTTTCAGAAAAAGAGAATAGGAGGTATTACGGATGATCATTTTTATATGAACGAAGCAGGAATTCCTTCTGTCGATATAATAAACTATCCTGGAGTAAGAGAAGAAGATGGATTCGGACATTATCATCATACACATGATGACAATATGGATAACATCGATAAAAACACCCTCAGGATTGTGGGACAGGTAGTAACGGCTGTTATTTATAAAGAATCAGGCAATAGTTTCTAACAAACAACTTTTGTAAAATCTCTATCTTTGCATTATAAAAAACTATAATATATTATATCATGAAAATGAGGAGTTTTGTAAGTGCTCTGGCACTATGTTTTCTTTTTCTTACTAGTTCTGCTCAGGTAACTAATCAGCAGTACTCTATTATCACTAAGATATCAGCAGACTGGTGTATCAATTGTGGTACGTGGGCATGGGATGCTTTTGAAGACATGCAAGTAGACTTGGCTGATAAAAATGTAATTTTTCTATTAGCTCACAGAACAGGTGGTTTAGAAAATGAGGTATCTGGTCCCTGGTGTGATAATCTAAAATTTCAATTCCAGCCAGAGTTCTATCTAAATAATGAGTTCAACTTTATGAATGGAGCAACAGCTCCAGAAGTTATTGCCTCTATGGGAGAGCAGATAGATTTACTAGCGAACCTAGGAGCTTTTGCAGGAGTTCAAGGAACAGCATTTCTTGCTGATGGTTCAGATGATCTGATGGCTCAGGTAGACGTAGAATTTTTTAATGAGACTGCTGGAGAGTATTACCTAGGAGTATACATTATCCAAAATAACATCATCGCAAACCAGACAGGTCAAGGACTCTCGGTACAGCCCAAATTACTCACTGGAGGATTTACAGAAGACTGGTATGGTATTCCGATATCGGGAACTACAGGTTTACAGACTTTTGACTTTTCTACTCCTCGTCCTGAAAATTTTAGTATCGAAGAGGAAGGAGACACAGAAATCCTTTCAGTAATCTGGAATAAGAGAGAAGATGGAACGTATACTATCTTTAATGCAAATATGACTGACGAGATTTTAATGGTATCAGATACAGATAATCCTGTTTTAAACCAGCTAGAACTTACAGGACGTTTTAGAGGAGATAATTTAAGTCTAGCTTTAAATTCTGAGATAGCTATAGAAAATGCTAAAATCACTGTAAATAACATAAACGGACAAAGCGTATACGCCAAGAGTCATCAGTTACAAGAAGGAGAAACTTCTCTAAGTTTAGAATTGTCAAGTCTAAGCTCAGGCATCTATCTAGTAAGTCTAAGTATAAACGGAAATCTAAAAACACTTAAGGTTTTAAAGCCGTAGTATTTTTCAGAATAAAACAAAAAACGTAGCCCGTCCGCCTTTGGTGGATGGGCTTTTTTTATCGCTGATTTTGTGGATTATTGGATTTCGCTGATTTTCCGAGTGTTTCATGTTCTTTATGTCTCTGAGTGTCGCTCCTATGGAGCTAGGATTGTAATGATTCAGTTTTCTATAGATATTTGGCTACTCTGTGGCCTACAGGATTATGGGTTGCTGGTGTAATATTGGATGCTGTTTTTTCCCTCTTTTCGTTTCGACCGACCATAGGGAGTGGAGAAATCTTTTTCTCATACAGAAGGAATTAGGTTTAATTTGCGTTTAAATTTTTTGAAGAATTGCGTTCAAAAACCATTGACTTTTTATCACAAGCTTGTTTACTTTTGAATCTAAACTAGAATGATGCGAGGTCACATAACTCTTTTTCTGATTACAATAGGTTTTTCCTTTTTGGCTTCAAGCCAAAGTATAAAGCATACTATATCTGAAGAATACAAAACAGAAGGACAATATAGAGGAGTCTTTCTACTTCCTGATGTAGAAGGTAAGAAACGATTTATTACTAAGCATAAGAATGAAAACATACTAGTAAGTCTTACAGGAAAGAGCCGATTCAAAGAAAAAAGAATAGAACATCCATTTGAAGAAGCTGAGTACAATTCCCTACTGCGAGCAGAAGAGCATCTTTACAATATCATATTAGAGAATGATTCTAGATCCCGAAGTCTTAAGTTGCTTGCGATTAAATATGATGCTGCTGGAAAAAAAGTTGATCGCAAATTATTAAAGAAACTCGATGCCAAAGATTATAACGATCCACCGACTTTATGGACACGTGTTTCTGCTGATAGATCTAAGCTTGCAATATTACTTATCTCTGATAATAACGATAAGAATGATGATTATAAAATGGAAGCGTATGTCATGGATAGAAATCTAGAAATTCTCAATTCCATTAGTTTCAAAAAGAAAGGAAAGAAGATTCAAAGACTTTATAGTCTAAAGAATGTAGAACTTACAAACGATGGCGAACTTTTCTACACTATGAAAATCTATAACGAGAAGGACAAAGAAAAAATAAAAATCAAAGGTCGCTCTGTTCCTAACTATAGATACGAGGTAGTCTCTCATAAGATAGATGGATATAAAGAGGTAAACATTCTAGATATAAAGAAGAGGTTTATTTACGATTCTGGACTATATCTTATGGAAGATCAGAGTCCTATGGTAGTTCTAGATTTTAGAAACGAGCCGGAAACAGAAAACAGATTAACCGGTTTACTCACTTTTAAAAGAGAAAGCAGTAGCTCTACCTGGTCTAGTAAAGTAAAGACCTTTAATAATACCGACTACTTTGAGATGTTTATGGATGACATAAACTGGGGAAGACATTATGCTCTGAGTCATCAAAGTGTTGCCTCAGGTGACTTACTACATGTACTGTACGAAAGAACTTTTCTAAGAACTCGTATACAAAATAATGGCCCTATAGGGAATCGTAGAACACCTCAGTTTAGCACAACGATCGTAGAAAAATCTCATAGTAATGCCTTGGTACTAACTTTTAATAAAGATGGAGAGATGGTAGACCATACCTTCATTCCTAAATACTTCAAAACTGGAGAAGATGGCGAGGGTACAAAACTAGTCAGGCATAAGGATTCTTGGGCACTGGTTTATGCAGACAGAAAATCTAATTTTGATAGGCCTATAGATGATTATAAAAAGTTTGACAATACTTTGGCCAACAAAAGAATAGTTATCATGGCGGCCTACGTTGATAATGAAGAACTGGTAATCGATTACATACAAAATTCTGGCGAATGGGCATTCAGCGTAGGTACGCTGATGCAGTCAGATGTGGATGATGGATTGAGACTGGCCATATCGGATTTGAAATTATTGAAGAAGCCTCGGATTAGTTTGTTGGATTTTAGGCTGTAGAATTTTTGTCAGTATCGCAGATTTGGACGAATTATTGGATTTCACAGATTTTAATGGTTTGCACATTAAGGGGAAAACGAGGGAATAACTCACCACAGATTACTCAGATTATCACAGATAGAGCAAAATAGAATAAGTGAAAATCCGTGTTATCTGTGGTAAAATTTCACACTTATTACTTCTTCCCCAGATTCCGCAATGCCGCCAGTTCTCGATATTTATCTCTAGCCACTACTGCAGGATATCCAAAATAGACCTGCTCACCCGGAAGATTTTTAGAGACTCCAGACTTAGCGAGGACGATGGCTTTTCTCCCGATGGTGATGTTTTGTGCTACACCTACCTGTCCGTAAAGGACGACCTCGTCTTCTATGATGGACTTGCCTGCGATTCCTACCTGAGCGGCGAAGAGGCAATTTTTACCGACAATCACTCCATGTCCGATGTGTACCTGACTGTCGAGCTTGGTCCCGGCTCCGATGATGGTGCTGCTAGAGACTCCTCGGTTTATAGTACAGCCTGGTCCTATGTCTACTTGGTCTTCGATTATTACATTTCCTCCTGAGGTCCACTTAGTATAAGCTGCATTTTCTTTTTTAAAGTAGAAGGCATCTGTGCCTATTACAGAGCCTGCTTGGATGATGACATGATCTCCGATGATGGTGTTGTCAGCGATATAAACGTGGGACTGTATGTGACAGTGCTTTCCGATTTTTACATTTTTACCGATGCTTACTAGTGGTTCTATGGTTGTGCTAGGATCGATACCAGTATATTCTGAAGCATCAATCATCTGGCTGTCGAGTCGATGGGTTTTTACGATAGAGTCATATACTAAAAAAGGATTAGAGCAGAGGAGTAAGGTTTTACTAGTATCATAATCTATCTCCGGTTTCTTGTCTATGATGATAACCGTGGCTGTAGATGACAGAGCCTTTGCATAATATTTTTCTACATCTACAAAGGTGATGTCTCCAGGTCGTACTCTATGGATTTCGTTTATTCCATTGGCGTAAGCCGATGAGTCACCGAGGACCTCACAGTTATACTGAGTCGCTATTTCTGATATACGTATGGGAGATTTAAAATCCATCGCTTCTTCTAACTCTTACTCTAATTAATGTGCTTCTAACCAGTTCTGCCCAAGACCTACTTCTACTACGATAGGAACCTTAAGTTCTGGAATCGCATTTTTCATCTTGTCTTCTATGAGAGCGGATAGTTTTTCTATCTCGTCATTATGTGCATCAAATACCAGCTCATCATGCACCTGCATAATCATTTTGGATTTATAGTTTCCTTCTTTGAGAGCCTTGTGTAAGTCGATCATCGCAAGTTTTATCATGTCGGCTGCTGTTCCTTGTATCGGAGTATTTATTGCCATCCGTTCTGCATTAGATCTACCTAGGTTATTTCTAGAATTGATATCTTTTAATTTTCGGCGACGACCGAGAAGGGTTTGTACGTATCCATGCTCTCTTGCAAAATCTACTGTTTTATCCATATACTCTTTAAGGCCTTGGAACTGCTTGAAGTAGTTTTCTATGAGTTCTTTAGCTTCTCCTCTTTTTATATTGAGCTGACGAGAGAGATTTGTGGATCCTGCTCCATAGGTGATGGAGAAGTTTACGGTTTTTGCATTTCTACGCTGGTCAGCTGTTACCTCTTCGTACGGAACTCCATAGACTCTAGCCGCAGTGGCTCTATGGAAATCATTTCCTTTTATAAAGGCCTCCATCATCGCTTCGTCCTTACTAATCTCTGCTATCAGTCTCAGCTCTATCTGAGAGTAATCGGCTGCGATAAGTGTATGGTTTTTATCTCTGGGGATAAAGGCCTTACGGATTTCCCTACCTGCTGCATCTCGGATAGGAATATTTTGCAGATTAGGGTTTTCCGAACTGAGTCTACCAGTCGCTGCTCTAGACTGATTAAAGTTAGAATGGATTCTGCCTGTACGTGGGTTTATCAATTTGGGCAGAGAGTCTACGTAGGTAGATTTAAGCTTTGCGTATTTTCTAAATTCTAGTATGTCCTTTATAATCTCATGATCTCTAGAGAGTTCTGTCAGTTTATCTACATCGGTAGAGTATTGTCCAGAGCTGGTCTTACGCCATCTGTATGGTACTTTTAATTTTTCAAAGAGCACTTGCCCGACCTGTCTAGGTGAGGCGATGTTAAACTCGACACCTGCTTTTTTATAAATCTCTTTTTCTCTATCTGCGATTTGCTTGCCGAGTACCTTAGAGTAGTTGTTTAGGAAATCTGGGTCGATACGTACACCTTCATACTCTAGTTGACAGAGCACAGAGATCAGTGGCTCCTCTATTTTTTTATAGATGTCTGTTACCTTTTCTTCTTCTACTTTTTTCTGTAGTTCCATGTAAACTTGAAGGGTAATGTCTGCATCCTCACCAGCATACTCCACGACCTTATCTACTGCGACATCTCTCATGGTCAGTTGATTCTTACCTCTTTTACCGATAAGATTTTCTATAGGTTCCATCTTGTATTTTAGGTAGGCCTCAGATAGATAGTCTAGCTTATGTCTCAGGTCTGGCTCTACTAGATAGTGAAGTATCATGGTGTCTTCTAGTCCTCCCTTTACTTCTACGTCATACCACTTCATCATGGTCATGTCGTATTTTATGTTTTGTCCGACTTTGGTTATGGCAGGATTTTCTAGGATGGCTTTAAACTCATGAAGCAGTTTCTTAGTTTCTTCCTGGTCCTCGGGGAAAGGGATGTAATATGCTTCTTTTGCTTTAAAGCAAAAGGCAAGACCTACTAGCTCTGCCTGATGAGCATCCAGACCAGTAGTCTCCGTATCGAAGGAGATGGTTTTTTGTTTTTCTAGCTGAGTTATAAGCTTGGCTCTTTTTTCCGGAGTATCTATGAGCTTATAATCATGTTTTACATTAGACAGATTATTTTCTACTAGAGCGTATTCTGGAGTTTTATTGAAGTCCTGACGCTTATGGACATCCGTCGCTGCTGTCCCCGAGGTGCCGAATAGATTCTGCTGTGTACCAGCAGTCTGACCCTCTCCGAGAATTTGCTTAGCCAATGTTCTAAACTCTAAGTCTTTAAATAAAACTGAGAGCTTTTCCTTATCCATCTCCTCGATGATATAAGTATCAGCATTGAACTGAATCGGAACATTGAGGTCTATTGTAGCTAGTTTTTTAGAGAGGATTCCTTGCTCGGCAAAGGCTATTACTTTTTCTTGTTGCTTGCCTTTTAGTTTGTCAGAGTTTGCAATCAGGCCTTCTACTGAGTCGTAGAGCTTGAGGAGTTTTACAGCGGTCTTAGCTCCGATTCCAGGGATTCCCGGGATGTTATCTACACTATCACCTTGTAGCCCAAGTATGTCGATGACCTGTGAGACATTTGCGATGTCCCATTTTTCTAGTACTTCGGGTACACCTAGTATGTCTACACCATTTCCAGATCTGGCTGGCTTGTACATAAAAATATTTTCACTGACAAGCTGAGCATAATCCTTATCTGGTGTAACCATGTACACTTTAAAACCTTCTTTTTCTGCTTGCTTAGCCAATGTGCCTATGACATCGTCCGCTTCGTAGCCGGCGAGCTTTACGATTGGTATTTTGAAGCCTTCTATGATTTTTTCTATGTAGGGTAGAGCAGTGGTGATGTCCTCTGGCTGTGCATCTCTATTTGCCTTATAAGGCTTATACATCTCATGTCTAAACGTAGGTCCTGAAAGATCAAAGGATACTGCGAGGTGTGTCGGTTTCTGATTTCTTATAAGATCCCATAGTGTCCTTACAAAGCCTGTAATGGCAGAGGTGTTTAGACCTTTGGAGTTTATGAGTGGTCGGTTTATAAAAGCATAATGAGCTCTATAGACTAGTGCATGTCCATCTAAGAGGAAAAGTTTTTTTTCAGGCATTGCAGTTTTTTAGATTGAGTATTATACCATTTTAAAATAGCATGGTATAAGAGATGGCAAGATACTTATTAAAGGGCAAAAAAAAACCCGACTCACAGAATAGTGAGTCGGGCATATATTGCGTTTTGTTTTTGCTTAGAAACCGTAAGATAAACCTAGGTTATAGTAAAACTGTAAAGGATTGTCCTCATCAGCTCTAGTATCTTGAGAAAGCTCATAGTTTTCACCATTTCTAAATGCATCTACTAGTTGTCTGTCTCCTCTTAGTCCTAAGTTAAGACCTACTCCGATACCTTTAAATAGATTAAATCCTAATCCGTTTAACCAAGTCCAGTTAGATAAATCTCCTGAAGAGAAACCTCTTGTACTGTCAGCATCATCTCCTTGATAAGAAAGGAATGCAGATAAGTTAGAGTTCCAAGACACACCTTTGAAGATTTCTCTTGTGTAAGATGCTCCGATTTTTGCTCCTGCTTGAGAAGTAAAATCTTGTGAAGGGAAGTTAAACTGGTAACCTAGTGGGTGAATAATTACTACTAAATCTTGTATAGGTAACCATGTTGCTCCTGCACTTAAAGTCAACTGACCTGGGTCATTAAAGCTAAGTACTGTAGAGTTATACTGTCCTTCTGCAGATAATGCAATCTTAGGTCTTAGTTTATATCCCGCTAGAGACTGAATTCCTAATGCATCAGTAATAGACTCTGTAGTTTCATCGTCTTCAAATGCTTTAGAATTTTGTTGCTTCATGTTAATGGTTAGACCATTTCTCCAGAAAGTTTTTTCTGCATCATAGTTAGCAAATGCAGTAAATCCTAGTCCTAAACTGTTTTGGCTAGAAAATGCTTGATCGATAGCGTACCATGCAGTGTTATCAGCAAGGTCAAATCCTATTATACCAAGACCTCCAAATTTCCATCCTGGAAATGCATCAATCTTAGCTTGTAAAGCATCAGCTTCTGCTTGTAAAGCACCGGCAGCTGCAGCTTTTTCAGCTTGCATTGCTTTTAATTGTTCTATAGTCATGTCCTGAGCATCTGCGTTGAAGGCAAATAGAGCAACAGCAAATAATAAAATAAATTTTTTCATTTTAGTTTAAATTTTAGTTAGTTGATTGTAAAATTATCAAATATTAAAATAAATCGTATATGTTATTTAAATATTTCAATTTTGGAAGTGGTAATCCAGTTTAGAGGAAAAACGACATTACTATCGCTAGTCTCTACAACGATGGTCGACTTTGAGACGTCAACAACGGTTCCCGTCACATCATCTATTTTTACTTGGTCGCCTACTTTAACAATATTACCTGAATAATAGCCTGCGAGATAGTTAGAAACTACGTCCTTAGAAGCGATACCGTAACCGATTGCAAAGGCAAAGGCGACACCTCCTATAAGGATAGATAGATTCTGAGATAAAAAGTCTGTATTTATACCAGCCTGCGATAGAGCTAGGATTACCACATTTATAAGTAAGAAGTAGAAAATTAGATTTCCTATCAGCTTACCTGAGGATATTCCTAGAGAATTACAGGCTGTAGTTACGACGTTTTTAAGAGCGTCAGCGACTAGTATACCTATAACCAGTATAATAAGAGCGACGACGACCTTAGGAATAAATTCAAAAATGTTTTTTACCAGTTCTGATACTGCTGGCATTCCGAGTACCTCAGTTGCGGCTACAGTAAAGAATAGGATTAAGAAATAGTAAACAATCGTCGATAGGACAGAGCTAAATTTTACTTTAACATTGGCCTTGTCTACGATTTCTATTTCGTTGAGCTTATCACCGACCTTATCTATCCCTACTTTTTCTAGTACTCCACGTATTACTTTGCGGAGTATTTTAGCGACGATAAAACCGATTATAATTATTACGATTGCACCTACTACACCAGGTACTGCGGTTATAAAACCTGAAAGGAGATCGCCGAAAATCGTAGTTTCCAGCAAAAAAAAGTTAAGAAGCATGTTTATTTGGGGGTTTGGTTATAACTATTGATTAGGATATCTCCTAGAAGAGTTTTTTGTAGTATTATTAGTCATCTTATTGGCAAAGAGATCCACCATCTGTGGAATAAATAGCTCAAAAAGATTACCGATAAATTTAAAGAACCCAACTTGGGAATCGATAGAATTCTTAATGTTTGAAGGAACTTCTCTCTGTTCCATCTCCATTCTTTCTAGTTCTTGAAAATTATTTAATCTCATGTTATTAATCCTTATATTTTTCTGAATGAACCTTCTTGAATTTCAATTTGGCCCTTTTAATCTTCATTTTTATTGCACTTTCCGATTTGTTTAGCATTTCTCCGATTTCTCTTATGGAGAGACTATCTTGATACTTCATCAGTAGGATTGCTTTATCTCCTACTGGTATCTCTTCCAGGACTATTTTTAGTCTCTTAATGTTAGTCTCTAATAGAAACTGATCATTAACTTCCTCGATGGGGTCATGCTCACTTGCTATGTTATCCATCAGGACGCTAGGGTCTTTCTTTTTTCTTCTTATGAGATCGATACAGTAATTATACGTTATCGAGTATACCCAAGTCGAAAATTTAGATTTTCCACTAAACTTAGATAGATTCATCATTATTTTGATGAAAATATCCTGCGTCGCATCCTCTGCTCTACTCTCACTCTTTAGGAGAGATATACATTTACCATATACCTTATTACTATATCTATCGTAAAGTATACTGTAGAACTTTGCATCATGGGAATCGAGGTACATTCTGATGACATCTTCATCGGACATACTACTCTTTATATTTCCCGAGATTAGGGGGCTAAGTAATCGGCTAATTATAAAATTCAACATGGTTGGGGTGCTCCTTTTTAAGAAGTTATTTTTAAGACGGTTAATTAATTAAAAGGTACTTTATAAGTGATATTTTTTTATAAATAAATGCATTATAGACTTTACATTTACCTGTTATGACTACAAGGATACTTTATTTTTTGATTTTATCTGGATTTTTTGTGAGTCCTCAGTCGGCAATTGGGCAGGATGAGCAGGCATTTTTTATAAAGAACATATATAATACTACCTTAAATAAAGGCAAGTCCTACGACTGGCTTTATCATCTGTCAGAAAATATAGGAGGTCGCCTTGCAGGATCGGCCAATGCTGATATAGCTGTAGACTATACCTATAAGCTCATGCAGTCTCTAGATATGGATACGGTCTGGAAGCAGCCATGTATGGTTCCCGTCTGGGAAAGAGGGGATAAGGAAGAAGTATGTATAAAATGGAATTCGCCGAAAGGCAAAAAGAAACAACAGCTCAATGTCCTCTCACTAGGTAATACTATAGGTACCAGTAAAAAAGGAGTCAAAGGAGATATTATAGAAGTATTCAGCCTAGATACACTCGACAAAATGGATCCTGCCATGCTAGAAGGAAAAGTGGTATTCTTTAACCGTCCGATGGATCCTAGTCAGATTAGAACCTTTAATGCCTACGGAGGAGCAGTAGATCAGCGAGTATTCGGAGCAGCTAGAGCAGCAAAACATGGAGCCATCGCCGTACTGGTCAGATCGGTAACTTTACGTCAGGACGATAACCCACATACGGGAGTATCGCAATATGAGGATGGAATAAAAAAAATCCCTTCGCTCGCTATTTCTACTAATGATGCAAATCAGCTCAGCCAGCTCCTAAAACAAGGTAAGGTAGAAGCCCATGTGACCAATAATCCACAGGTATTGCCAGAAAAAGAATCCTATAATGTAGTCGGAGAAATCCGTGGGTCTGAGCATCCAGAGAAGATAATACTGGTCGGTGGTCATCTCGATTCCTGGGATGTCGGGGGTGGTGCTCATGATGATGGAGCTGGCTGTGTACATGCTCTAGAAGTAATAAATGTGCTCAAAATGCTAGATTATAAACCCAGACATACCATAAGATGTGTCCTCTTTATGAATGAGGAGAATGGCCTCGGAGGAGGTAAGGCTTACGCCAAAATCTCAAATGATAAGGAGGAGTTTCATCTAGCTGCTGTAGAATCTGATGCTGGAGGGTTTACCCCGAGAGGATTTAGTTGTACCGCAGAGGACGAGGTCTTTAAAGAATACTTTACCAGTTTTAGGGAGTTTGGAGATTTTCTATCTCCTTATGA
>CAZDWO010000042.1:5131-33454 GCA_964509175.1 uncultured Saprospiraceae bacterium | reverse complement strand
CCCTAAACTAGGGATACTTTCCTTCTTCATATTTTTTATTTAGGACGCTATTGATTCTAGCTTATCAAAACCAGCGTATTTCAAAAGATAAGTAAAGAGAATTAGACTTATTAGATTCGAAATTCCAAGAGCTAGCAAAGCTCCATAAAGTCCATAAAGTGGAATGAGGAATATCATAAGAACAAGCATAAATGAAAACTTTACGGCAGTCGTGTAACTAAGTATTTTTGTTTTTTTGTAATAAACGAATAGAAGACCTAGAAATCGGACAATGATTAGGGGAAATATGGCTAGTATAGCATAAGGAAAATAAGGTCGTATAGAAAGATACTTATGGTTATCCGTTATTAGATAAAGATTACTGCCTATGACTAGTATTCCCGCCAAAGCTAGAATTCCAATAATGAGATATATTTCAAAAAAAGAGTTAACTGTCTTATTTGATTCTTCACAATTCTCTTTTAAAGCTGTGTAACTTATAATAATATTGAGGATATCAATCTACAAAATAAATGAGCCTTCTGGATTGCTCCAGAAGACCCACTTAGAAACAAATTATCCAATGTTTTCAGAAAACGTCTTAGGGTGCAAAATGGGTTACATTTTTAAAACTTTCGCTACCATTCTTTTTGTTGAACTCAGAACTTCTATTAAGTAAACGCCGCTTTCTAAAGAATTCAATTCTATTACAGTACTACTTCTAGAAAGGATTTGACTTTTTAATTTCTTACCTTCTAGAGAATATACACTTAGTTCCATATCTCTTTCTACCAAATTTCTGTCTAAATTTATTTCTATGTAGTCAGCAGTTGGATTAGGAAATACCTCCAAGTTTATAGTTTCTATTGCAAAGTCATTTGTACTAGTTGTGGGATTATCTTCCGTCACTACATCTTCTATAAACACTGCTGATGCACCTGCAAATTCTTCATTGTAAAAAGGAGTTATATTTCCTCCGATAGAGCCATTATCAAACCCTAGAATTCTGCCTCCTCCGTTTGCTCTCTCTGCTACATATATCGCATCAATGTCTTGTTTATATGCAATATCTACTGGATTACCTAGTGATGTAATATCTCCTGCAATTCGAGTTTGTTCAACAGTAGATATTTGATTATCCAAAGAAGCACTTGTAAATTCTGGAATAATATGTATCGCTCCGTCTAAATCATTTGCCGCATCTCCTACATCAGTTAATAGCATTAAATCTAATTCTGAATCATAAGTCAGACCATGAGTACGAACCATCTCGTCTATTTGTATTACCCTAGTTGCTGTGATAGTTCCATCTAGGTTTTCAAAGAAGTTCTGATAAACAGCAAGTTCATCTGAATTATCCACTATTGCGTAAAGTGTATTTACATCTGCATGTATTCCCCATAAATTAATATCTACATCGTATGTTTTCTTTAGTACGATACTTGTAGGACTAAACTGGTATACATATAATCTGTTTAGTTGACCATTTGCATCATTTGCATCTTGAGCAACTACCATTCTATCTCCTGCTATGGCAAGTTCTCTTCCGTTGATAAAATCAGAACTAGAGGTTGCCGTTATGGCTGGAGTCATTCCTGCTGCAAGACTAGTCATGACGTCGCTATAGGCATTGATGACATTGTCGGTTCTATTTATTTGGTATAGGACATCGGCATCGGAATCATAGAAAATTCCATCAGCATCGGCTGCTACATTTGTAAAAGTTGATATTTCTAAATTTCTATCTTCCAATACATCTGCAACACCGATTAGATTACTGGTATTAGATGAAATAAATAAGTCACCTATACTATTTAATGTAAACTCTTCGGTAGTCCCACCTAAATAAATGGCAGATGCACCTGTAAATAACTGGCTATAACGAGGAGCTATATCTCCTCCCGTCATGGGGTAATCAAAACCTAAGATTACACCACCTTGTGATGCTCTTTCTGCAACTAGAATAATATCTCCGTCTACATTATATGCTACATCTACTGGATTACCGAGAGAAGTATTTAATCCTTCTAGACGAGTTTGCTCGTCATCGGAAATAAGGTTGTCTCCGATAACTTCTGTAAAGTTTTCAACTACTACGATGGCTCCATCGGCTGCACTAGATGCTTCTGCAACATCTGTTAATATCATAGTATTAGTATTGCGATCAAAGGTTAGTCCATGAGTACGTATCATAGATGCAATCTCAATGCTTGCATCAGCACTTACAATTCCAGATGAGTTAGAAAAGAAGTTATTATATACTGCGAGGTTGCTCGAGTTATCTTCTACTGCATAAAGAGTATTCCCATCTAGATGGATTCCCCATAGATTTATTTCAGATGTATATATGCGGCTTAAGGTTATCTCAGTGGGAGTAATGTCATAAACGACAAACTGATTTACTTGACCATTTGCATCGTTAGCGTCTTGTGCTACTACTAATTTATTTCCTGATACCGCAATCTCTCTACCATTTATAAAATCTGAAGAGGAACTTGTAATCAATTCTGGCACAATACCTAGGTCTAGGTTGGTATTAACAGCTGCATAAAGATCTATCCTGTTTGTGGTTCTATTTAACTGGTATAGAAGATCATTGAGCTCGTCATAATATATTCCGTCAGCGTCTGCACCATTATTTACAAATGTTGTAAAATCAATAGACATGTCACTATTAATATTAAAGGCTCCTACTCTTCCTTGTGTGTTAGATGAGACATAAAAACTGTTTTCTACGGTTGCGGCTTCACTAGGATCTCCTTCATAGATTGCACCACTACAATCGCTAGTTCCGCTATGTGGAAGTGGTAAATATGGGAAGCTAGAAGTAAATGCCTCGTCGTTTTGCTCTACGCCCGTCGTGTAGCTTAATACGTTAAGTAGGTCTTGTGTGACAGGGCTCCCTCCAGAGGCTGGGTCAAAATCGTCATACCATAAACCCACTGCTGCTAGTACTACTCCAGCTACCGCTTGTAATTCTATACGAGTTACATCGTCTTCTAATCTTCTTCCATTCGGGAAACCGTCCATATTAGGAATAAATTCTAAATCAGTAGTTTCATTAAATGGAGCTACTGTAAGTCCTATTGCTGCTGCTTGGACTAGTCCGAGAGAACTGAAAAAATCACTATCTCTAGGGGTAGGAGGAACGGCCATGTTCAGCCTCAACATATCCCCTCCATTGGGTAAAAAGTTATTTATAAAAGGTTTTCCTGCAGCTAGTGGATTTCCTTCTTTACCAGTAGCTAGTTGATAAGGAATCACATTAGGTACGCCTGTATGAAAAGTAGGCCATAAGTCTACTGATCTCGGTTTACCTGGTGCAGGTAACAGTAATGTTCCGAATACATCATCATCTAAAGCTGTACCATCTAACACAGGATCTCCTTTAAGGCCAAATAGTCCATCTCCTCCGTTAGTGAAATCAAAAGCTCCTAAAGATTTTTCTTGAATCCTCAATGGTCCAAAAGCTGGAACTGCTCCTCCAAACTGATCATCATCCATATAAAGTGCAAGCTCTGGATTATAGAAGAACTCATCTAGGGTAGTTTCACTTATCTCATCATAAGGAGAAATTGCATTCCAGAAATCCTTACTTCCTACCGGTATCACGGCCTCGTTTGTCAATGGCATTCCTAGTCTAGAAACTTGTACCCAATCACCACTATAATCAGGATCACTAGAATTACTCAATGTACGTATTGCAGGTCTGCTGGCAGATGCCCATACGCCTATGACATAATCCGGATCTAAAATACTTGTCGGCTGGATTGGTGCTCCCAGCTTTAATAGAGAGCTGATAGGAACTTGTATAGCAATGGTGCTTACGTTTAGACAAGCCAATGCATCGACTGGCTTTCCTGCCTGTCTAGGTGCATTTCCCAAATCAAATATTCCTCCTAGATCTACAAAGAATGGATCGTCAGTAGGTCCTGCAAAAACTGTTTCGCCGGTAAGAGAGGTTGTAACTGCATTCTGAAAAAGATTATCATAGGTTGTACCTAATCCCACAGTACTTTCTATAGAACGCTGACCTATATTATTAGGAGGAACCACTCCATTTAATATAATGGGGATAAATGTTAAACCTCCATCTATACTTTTTTCTAGGGTGTATGTTGCTTTTAAGTTTTGTTGTCCTAATCTGATATTAAAGAAGGTACTCGGATCTTCGTTTTCATGACGAAAGGTAAACCTGTAGGTAATATCATCTCCGGGAGTTGCTGTATTATTATCGATATGTATTTCGTATCGAATGTTCTCACCGAAACTATAATAGTTAGGTCCTCCATGTGGCAATTGCATCGGAACATAGGTCGCAATCAAAGTAATCATGTCCGGATTGTCTGGACTTCTAAAAGCGTATAAATCTACATTATCCGCTAGAGGATCATTAGAAATTAAAGGAGCTTCTCTGTGACTCGAGGCCATTAAATCTGTGCATAACAATGAGAGCATAAGAATACTCAGCATTGCTATTTTTATAGTATATATATTTTTCATTTTTATTTCTTTAAGGTTGAATGATTATTGGTTTGAAGCTGTACCTCTCCAAGGCAGTGCTACATAGGGAAATTGTGATTGAAAGGATTTATCATTGGTATCTACTCCTGTTCTGTAGGTCAGAACATCTAGTAAATCCTCTGTAACTGGACTAGGACTAGAGGTGGGATCAAAATCATCGTACCATAATCCTACTGCTGCTAGTACGACTCCCGCCACTGCTTGTAGTTCTATTGTAGTTACATCATCTTCTAGTCTTCTACCGTTTGGAAAACCATCCATGTTAGGAATAAATTCTAGATCAGCTGTCTCATTAAAAGGAGGAACCGTAAGACCGATCGCTGCAGCTTGCACTAATCCTAGTGGGCTAAAATTAGCGTCATCCCTAGGAGTAGGTGGAACTGCCATGTTTAGTCTTAGCATATCTCCACCATTAGGTAAAAAGTTATTTATAAATGGTTTGCCGGCTGCTAATGGGTTTCCTGCTTTACCCGTAGCTAATTGATAAGGAATTACATTAGGCACTCCTGTATGGAAGGTAGGCCACAAGTCTACTGACCTCGGCTTACCAGGAGCTGGTAATAAGAGTGTTCCAAAAACAGCATCATCTAGGGCGGTACCATCTAGTGCAGGATCTCCTTTTAGACCAAAAAGTCCATCTGCACCATTAGAAAAGTCAAAAGCTCCTAGTGCTGCTGTTTGAACTCTCAAAGCTGCAAATGCAGGAACTGCTCCACCGAACTGATCATCATCCATATATAGAGCAAGTTCTGGATTATAGAAAAACTCATCCATGGTAGTTTCTCCTATCTCATCATAAGGAGTAATTCTATTCCAAAAATCTTTAGAACCAATAGGAACTACTGCTTCGTTTGTTAATGGCATGCCTATTCTGGATACTTGTACCCAGTCTCCAGAGTTAGATGATGTACCGTCACCGTTTAAGGTTTGTATCGCTGGTCTACTAGCTGAAGCCCATACTCCGATTACATAATCGGCATCGAGAATAGATGTAGGTTGAGCTGGAGCCCCTGCTTTTAATAAGGTGCTGATAGGAATTTGTAATGCAATGGTGTGCACATTAGTTCTTGCTAGACCATCTCTGTTAGGTCCATTTTGCCTAGGAGCATCTCCTAAATCAAAAATACCTCCTAGATCTACATAGAACGGGTCATCTATCGGGCCTGCAAAAACAGTCTCTCCAGTGGAGCTTTGAGCAATGGCTCCGTTCCAAAGGTCAGCGTAAGAACTATTTAAGCCAGCTCCACCTTCTATTGATCTCGGGCCAATATTTGGTGGAGGAACGATTCCATCTGTAAGAATTACTTCAAACGTAGCTCCACCATTTACACTTCTTTCTAAAGTATAAGTTGTTTTAGCATTTTGTGCTCCTAGTCTGATACTGAAAAAAGTAGAAGGATCTTCATTTGTTTTAGTGAAGGTTAAACGATAAGTAAGCTCATCCCCAGCTACTGCTGCATCATTATCTACGTGAATTTCATATCTGATATTTTCTCCAAAGGAATAATAGTTAGGTCCGCCAAATGGTAATTCTGCAGGAATATAATTTGCGATAATCGTAATCATATCTGGATTGTCGGGACTTCTAAATGCATAGAGGTCTGTGTTGTCCGCTAGAGGGTCAGAAGAGATAAGAGGAGCCTCTCTATGACTTGAAGCATGGACTAAGAGTCCACTTAGTAATAAAAATAGAATACTCCACGTTCTATTTTTGAGTGTGTTTAAATTGTATTGTTTCATGAATATTTATTTTAAAATGACATAATCAAAATCGCTGATTAGCGACTTCATTTATAGGTACGGGTGTGAAACTAAAATTGGATTTATTAAATAAAAAAAGCCCCATTATTTTTTAATTAAATGGGACTTCTTGTCATTATCGAAATCCAAAAAACCTTTAACCATTTAACCAGTCTGTCAACTCTGCTAATATATTTTTTAAATCTGGATGCTTAGAATTAGTGACACTCGCCCTAGAGGCACAATATTTTGCTTCGTCATATTTATTGTCGGCTAATAAAATTTTAGCGTAAACTCGATTTACATCTATGTTTTTAGGCCTTTTATCGAATTCCTTTAAGATGTATTCGGTAGCCTTTTCATTATTATTTAGAAGATTTAGATAGATATCTGCATATTCTAAATTCATGTTGTGTCCAGCTTTTACATCATCCTCGAGCATAATAAAAACCTCATCCGTTGTTTTCTTTAAAAGCTTTTCTTCACCTCTATCTTTATATATATGAGCTAATTGTACATAGAATCCAACCTCTGGAATAATATCAATTGCTTTATGAAGTATGACTTCGGCTTCTTTTAAGTTTCCTTTTTGATATTCTACTTCTGCAAGACCTCCTACAGCAAAAGGGTAATTTTCTCTCATACTTAGAATTTCATTATAAATTTTTTCTGACTTATCTAAGTCTCCATATAGAAGATATAAATCTGCTAGGGTTTGCATAGCCCATGCTGTTTCCTCATATCCCGGATAGCCTGATTTAATGGCCAGTTCTAAAGCTTCGATTGCACCTTCTACATCGCCATTAATTTCGCGGAGATAGGATATTCTGGAATATGATCTAATATCTGGTTTTATAGAAATCATTCTATCAGCAACATTAATGGCCTCATTGTAATTACCTAATTCTACTAGACAATCTACCATGACTCCATGAATCTGAGCGTTATTTTTATTTATCCTTAATGCTGATTCTGCAGTAACGTATGCTTTTTGGAACTCGTGAAGAGATAGCTGAACTCCTGCCTTACTTACTAAAGCTTGGAACTTAATGTTTTTATCGATATCAGAAATTTGTAGAATCTCATTTACCATTTTAAGTGCTGCTGGATAATAATGACCATGTTCTCCAGTTACTCTAGCTTCCTTAATAAATAGTTCGGCTAGTTTCAATTTGGCTGGCCCATTATTATAATCAGCTTTTAAAATTTTACTTTGATCGCTATAAAAATTTTGGACGTAATCCCATTCCTTTCCAAGTTGTATTTTCTCATTTCGATTTAATAATTCGGGTATTTCGTTTTTTATGATTTTTCCAGTAGAGGTATCTGATTTACAAGAGACAGTAATCAGGGCTAAAAAACTGAGATAGAATAGATAATTTTTTTTCATTGTATTTTTTTTGTTTCTGTAATTAGGTACGTGTGCTGTATAAAAATTGGATTTATTTATGTCGAACTATTTTCGGGAGCGGAAATAAATTTTAATTTTTTATGGTTCTTTTTTTACTATTAAAAATTATTATTTATTCTCTTTTGAAATCCAGAGATGAACATCTACCCGTATCTAGGAAAAGGAATGGGGTTACAAAAAATTATCGGTATATAAGAAGATTTTTATGTTAGAAAGTTTTAAAAAAATACAAGCATCCGGTCTTTTGGAACTTTACGTTATAGGAGAGATAGCGTCAAAGGATAAGGTTAAAATAGAACTTGCTTTAATTTTTTATCCAGAGTTAAAAATCGATTTAGTCCAAATTGAAAAGGCTTTATTTCTGTATGCACAAGCCAATTCGATTCCTGTACCTCATATTATCATCAAAGACTATTATTTTAAAAGCCTAAATAGCTTGAAAACTTTTATCTTTGACTCATCGAAGATTCTCGAATCATATCTGCTATTATTAATAAAGACCAAAGAGGTTTGAGTGCCTTGTATGAGAAATATGGTAGTGCCATATATGGTGTTATTACGAGAATAGTTAAGAATCGGTATACTGCAGAAGAAGTCTTACAACAAACCATGTTGAAGGCATGGAATAAAATGGGGGATTATGATGCCTCTAAGAGTTCGATATATACTTGGCTTAATGTTATTGCAAGAAGTACATCTATCGACGCAGTAAGATTAAAAAGATATAAGGTCGAGCAAAAAACCGATACTCTAGATCCTATAATACATGATAGTAGAACGTCTAATATTAATGTTTCTAGAATAGATATAGATCGTCTAACTGCCAATCTAGAACCAAAATATAAAGATGTACTGGATAAATTATACTTAGAAGGTTACTCGCAAAGTGAAGTTGCAAAATTGCTTGACATTCCTTTGGGGACTGTGAAAACTAGAATAAAATTTGCTATTGGAATATTGCGTAAAGAGTTGGAAAATGAAAAGAGCCTATTCTTAGGAATGTTGTTACTAATCGTTTTAATACTTTTAGTATGCTAGAGAGTTTAAAACATATAAGAGATTCAGGTCTTCTAGAACTTTATGTTATAGGGGAGTTGTCTCCAGGCGATGTGGCAACGGTTGAAGCTGCGATTGAACTTTATCCAGAACTAAAAACAGATCTAAATCTAATAGAAAAAGCACTCCATACTTATGCAGAAGCACATTCTATTAAAGCACCTCAAAGTGTTTTAAATAAAGTCCTATCTAAAATAGAGTCAGATAAAAGTCCAAAGGTTCCTGCGAAGTCAGAAGGCGAGTTTTCCGGAGTTAACAAACTGCTAGTCTTTACTCTTCTAGCTACTTTTGGTACTCTACTGTTTCAATTGTACGATAAGAGTAAGCTTACTGAAAAGCATGCTGAAGAAGTTGTCGAATCAAAAGATGAGTGCTCTGAAGAAAAACAACTGTTATTAGATAAACTAAGTCTTTACAAAGAACTTGAAAAACTTGATAACAGGAGTATCAATGTTTCTGCGACTGAGAAATATCCTCAAACTCAGATAATCTTGAATACTAATGAAGTTACTCAAAGAAATATTCTTCAATTTAAATTTCTGCCTCCTCTGGAATCCAATCAATCCTATCAGTTATGGTCCCTAAAAGGAGATAGTGATCCGATCCCACTAAATGTATTTGAGGATATAAGCGAGTTACTGGAGGTAGATTTTATAGATGGGACTAATGCATATGCAATCACCATCGAACCCAAAGGAGGTCTAGAGTCACCTACTTTAGAAAACCTAATCGGAGTTTTTAGTATTGCTGGATAAAATTTTCCAATAAATAAATCTGTTTTTAAAGTTGCACTCGTACATATGATTGTAACAGGCTCTTAATACACAAGATTCGTCGACATCCTTTGATGTTAGGAAGTTGTACTAGTAGGATAATTTAGTTTGTTATATGAAGTTGGTTTGAGAGAGCTGCCGAAAGGTGGCTCTTTTTTTAACTTACTTTTGCAATATTAATCAGTTGAGAGTCTACTCAGGATTTCTGATTAATTCCAAATAACATTATCTCAGTATCATTACAATTAAGACAAATCATTTTTTGATATTTTATCCTCAATTTCCCTAATAGCTAATGTGGGGCTATGGGTTGACAAAGGCAAGAAGTAAAACGATAATTCTGATTAAAGGGACATTCGATAAAGAGTCAATTAACATTCCATACCCAATAACTACTATTCTGTCATTTTGGGATAGATTAAAAAATTGCCAATTATTTTCAGGGCAATTTCGCAGACTGTTTTTTGTTCTGCATTGGCAATTCTTAACAGTAGAATATTTTCAATGTCAAGTTTGGCACATATTGAAATAAGTTACCACTCTATCCCATATAACATAAATTCTACTGAATCATCCGGAAGGCTAGTCATTTTTTCAAATTTCAAACCTAGCTTTTCTAACAGTTTCTGAGAGGCCACGTTAGAAGAAATAGTTATGCCTTCTATTCGATTTACAATATTTAAAGATTTAACATGGTCTAGTAATACCATCGAACCTTCATAGGCATAGCCCTGATTTTCATACTCAGGAAGAAGTGCAAAACCGATATCTGCATGTTCTAATCCTTCTCTCTTATAAATTCCCGTTACTCCGACAATGACCTTATCCGTTTTCCTTACCATACATAATTGTCCATAGCCTTTTTCCTCATGGGCATTAGGGATTATCTTGTCTTTTAGATAGTTTCGAGCTTCTTCTTCCGTATGCACGTTACGGTCTCCTATGTTTTCTATCCATTTGGGAGTATTTAGTAATTCTAGTAAAAAAGGCCAGTGGTCTTCTCTGGATCTTACAAGTAATAGTCGATCTGTTTCTAAAAATGGAGTCATTCTATCATTCCTGTTTTGTGAAGGATGGTCAATTGTGCTCCGTAGCAGGCTGCCACATTGGCCTTGGTAAAGGTTGTTTCTGTATCACCATAGGCAATGAGCCTCTGATTGAGCAATATTACCTTACTAAAATACTCATCTACTGTCGCTAGATCATGATGTACTACTAGCAGTGTTTTTCCTTCTGATGCTAGTCGTTTAAGAATACTTATTATTCTTTCTTCTGTAAGCATATCTACTCCTACAAATGGCTCATCAAGAAAAAATATATCTGCCTCCTGTGACAGGGCTCGAGCTAGAAATACTCTTTGTTGTTGGCCACCAGATAACTGGCCGATTTGTCGATCTTTAAGATTTTCTATTTCGAGATCCTGAAGAGCCTTCATGGCAATGTCCTTGTCCAGCTTTCCTAGCGACTGGAATATTTTTTTGTGTGGATATCTTCCTTGTAAGACGATGTCCATAACAGTAGCTGGAAAGGTCCAGTCAACCTCATCTTTTTGAGGAACATAGGCTACTTTTTTTCTAACATCTTGGATTTCCTTTCCGAGTACTTCTATGATTCCAGCATTAGGTTCGATTAGGGCTAGGATGGATTTAAATAGGGTAGACTTCCCAGCTCCGTTAGGACCGACTACTCCATATATATTTCCACTTTCTATGCTGAGATGTATGTTTGAAAGGACCCTTTTACGATCATAAGAAACGGATAGGCCTTTTACGCTGATGGATTCCATTCTAGTTTTTTAATTTGGCAGCGACCAAAAGTAAACCACCTATTAATAGTAATCCTGCTAATAAATACAGCCATAAACTACTTGTGTTAGAATCAGAATGTTTCTGAGATGCAACTGCTTTTCCGCCTTTATTTAAAAGTGCCTTGACGATAGTATCTGTATTATGTCTAAGCATCTCGGTATAACCGTGTCCTTCACTTTCCTCATCTCCTATAGAATCTGCAAATAATTCACCTCCGATTACTACATCGTTGTCTTTTGCAATCTGATTTATAAGTTTAGGATTTATAGTGCTTTCTACAAAAATAGCAGGCACCTTATTTTCTCTTATCACTTTTACGACTCTGGTCATGTCATTTGTTCCAGCTTGTGCCTCTGTAGAAATCCCCATGAGAGCTTCTACACGTATGCCATAGCGTTTACCGTAATACGCAAAGGCATCGTGAGAGGTGATTAGGACTCTTTGGTCTAGAGGTATTTTGCGTATCTCTTCTTGTATGTAGGTATCGAGTTCTTCGATTTCTTTTTTGTACGATTCGTAGTTGGCAGTATAATAATCTTTATTAGCAGGATCTAGATCTACTAGAGATTGCCAGATGTTTTTAATATAGACTAGTCCATTAGACACATCCATCCATGCATGAGGGTCAGAGGAATTTTCGTACTCGGTGGAGCTGATGGCATTTACACCCTCAGTCATCGTTACTACCTTTGCCTTAGTTCCTGAGTTATCTATCAGTTCTGTAATCCATCCCTCAAAAGTCATCCCATTTATCATAACCAGATCTGCCGCTGCAACCATTCTGGCGTCTCTAGGTGTTGGTCTATGTAAGTGAGGATCTCCACCTATTGGTACGATAAGCTGTATTTTTTGTTTGTCTCCAGCGATGTGCTGTGCCATATCCATTATGATAGAAGCAGAGGAGACGATATTAAATTCTTTTTGGCTTGAAGCTAAAAATGTAAACAGCAAAAAAAATGTACTTAAGATTATTCTCATATTATTTTCTTCTTACAAATAGGTTTTGACTGACTTTCTCGGAAATGATTGTTTCTATTTTTTTATTTATTCTGATTTTCAGGGAGTTGTCGAAGTTTATTTTCTCTAGAATCTCTATTTCCGTTCCGAGACCGATTTCTAGTGAGTTTAGATATTCAAGGAATGGAGTCTCATGTGTTCTTACACCTACTAGGACAACCTCATGACCTGGAGAGATGTCTCCGATAGGATGCTGGTTTCTGAGCATAAATTTTCCCTGAGCATTAGGAATCGGATCGCCATGAGGGTCGAATCGTGGATTACCCAGATAAGAATCTAGTCTTTCTATTAGTTCATCGGATTGTATATGCTCTAATTGTTCAGCGATGTCATGTACTTGGTCCCATCTAAAGTTGAGCTTGGAAACTAGGAAAACTTCCCAGAGTCTATGCTTTCTTATAAGCTGAGTAGCATGCTTATTTCCCTCAGGAGTCAGCGTTACCCCTTTATATTTCTCGTAATTAAGTAAATCCTTTCCGGCGAGCTTACGTATCATGTCTGTAACTGAAGCTGCAGCTGTTTTCATTTGCTCAGAAATGGCATTGGTGCCGACAGACTTCTTTTCTGTCCCTGCGAGTTGGTAGACGGCTTTTAGGTAGTTTTCCTCTGTATGTGTTATCATAAGTAAGGCTTGTAGATAACAAAGGTAATTATTTTTAGATTAATCTAAATTATAGTAAATGCAATACCTAAAACGGAGTGCAATGTGTAAATATGCGAATATGTAAATGTGATAATGGCAAACCTCAAAACCTCAAAACCTTTGACTTGAACTTGCACATGAGTTTGTACTTACTCCTACTTAACCACCACCGTCTGACTAGAAATCACTCTATCCTCCGAGCTCACCATAAGCACATAACTTCCAGTTTCTAAACTATGAATAGAAAAAGAAAATTCACTCTCACCTGTTTTCTTTGGCTTAGCAGAGTAGAGCGGAGCTACAACTTTTCCGTCTATCGATAGTAAATCTATTTTAAGGTGCTTAGTGTCTGTAGGGATCATGAACTCTACGGTAAATCTATCGGCTATAGGATTAGGAAAGACCTTATCTATGCTCACTGTTTCTATATCCTCTGTGGAACTTGCCTCTTGCGGCTTTGTAAGCTGAGCAATCCATGGATGATTATTTCCGTTGCTACGACTGTAGAATCCAGAAACCCATACCTCATCAGGATTATTATAATTCCTCTGAGTACCTAGGTAATCACCCCATCTTTCCAAGGTTCCATTAAGCATATCTATATATCCTTCACCTTCTTTTAAGGTAATAATATCAGAATATCCGATTCCTTCTACAAAGTACATAGCCGACATACCTGCAAATCGAGTCGCCGATGTATGATCAAAAGCAATGATGGCATCTCGCTCATCCACTCCATCTCCTGTGTAGGTAATACCTGGATAACCGATCTCATAATCTTCTCCGATAATGTGAGTAAGGCTTATATTTCGAGCCCCATTTAAATCATTGAGAATTCCATGGAATATTCCAGCCTGATTATTATCTAGGTTCCGAGAATTTCCGACAAACTGGATTTGGTCTTCCACAATAAAAGCCTCTAGAACTCTGGCATCATTGGTTTGTAGTTCTCCGACCTCTTGAGTAGCATTAGGAGGCACAGCATATGGAATATCAGAGAGTACATAATCTATTATCAGTTCTGAATCTGCATCATTTACTCCTGCAGTTACTTCTAGAATAAAAAAGGTGTCATTCTCTATCGAGAAATTACGATCAGATAGATAATAAGAGTTGCTTAATGGCTCTCCAGTTCCAGATTCTACTGGACATAAGTTACGGATAGGTGCTCCCATAAAGCTTATGTCATCCCATAGAACTATGTTTAAATCTTCTCCAGCGTATCCTGTTTCTTTGTCTATTTGCCAGATCAGGGATTCTTCAAAACCCAATTGCCAGCTTTCTCCATCTCTGAGTAGGTTTATTGTTATCTGGATATCTGTTTCTGTAAACTGTATCATCGGATAATCTGTCCAGGTAGCATCTCCATTTGGGTTTCCTGTAATGGCGTAGGCATGCCACTCACCAGAAGGGTCAGAAGTTGCAGAAAAGCATACTATGATATTTGTGTCACTACTATTAAAACCACCTAAAAAAACAGCTACATACCTATTGGCCACGGGATCAAAAAGTAATCTCGGATCGAAGAGTCTATCCAGTGCTACATTTAATTCCATGGCAAGATTTAGTAAACTAAAGTTTTTAACAAAGCTCCCTTCTGTAGTCTGTACAGAAACAAAAGAGTTTACTCCTGATACTAGGGTATCATTATTCATTGCCAGATGATTGTCTAGTGGTATTCCAGGCTGTATACCACCTACTATGAAATTATCACCGAGTACTGGCGGATCTACATCTCCTCTAGTGTTTACCATCGGGCTATAGTCTTTGGGATATTTTGTAGCTATCTCTTGTTTTAAATCATGTAAATATTGTCTGTATAGATGTCCTGAAGGACTAGGAGCTTCGACATGTACTAGAGAGGGTAAAAAGTCATCTTCTAGCTGCCCAAAATTGACAGTTTTTATTTTAGATACTGAGGGCCACACTGTTTTACGATATTCGGCATTTTGGCTTAAGCCAAAAGAAAAAACACCGAAAACAAGGGCGAGTAGAACTATAGTTTTTTTCATGACAATGAATTATCTCCTTAAGGTAGCTAAAAACTTGAAAAATTAAAGGAAACATCCTTCTAACTATCCTCATTACGACCTTCTAAATATGAATAAATAGATGCAGTAATGTCCAATAAAACAGTAATTTTGCGGCTGATTTAAACGAAAACAATAAAAACATGGGACAAAACCTCATTTATGCAATTCCCGTATTTGGTCTAATTGCATTAGCCTATACGTATATAAAATCATCTTGGGTAGCTAAGCAAGATGTCGGATCTGAAAAGATGGGAAGAATAGCCGATAACATCTCAGATGGTGCGATGGCATTCTTAAAAGCAGAGTATAAAGTACTCGCAATTTTTGTGGCTGTAGTAGCAATACTTATGGCATGGAGTGGAATGAAGCCAGAATCTTCTTGGCTAGTAGCAGTATCATTTATTTTAGGTGCTGTATGTTCAGGATTAGCTGGCTATATCGGTATGAAAGTAGCTACTAAAGCAAACGTAAGAACTACCAATGCCGCTAGAAACAGTCTAGAAAGTGCTCTAGAAGTTGCCTTTGCAGGAGGATCTGTAATGGGTATGGGTGTTGTAGGATTAGGGGTATTGGGTCTAGGAGCACTACTTCTTATTTATTCTTCTATTTGGGGTTTTTCTACTCCAGCTGAAGTTTCTAAAGTAATAACAGTAATCACTGGATTTTCATTCGGTGCATCATCTATCGCATTATTTGCAAGAGTAGGTGGTGGTATATATACTAAAGCGGCCGATGTAGGAGCTGACTTAGTGGGAAAAGTAGAAGCAGGTATTCCAGAAGATCATCCACTTAATCCAGCAACGATTGCGGATAATGTAGGAGATAATGTAGGAGACGTTGCAGGTATGGGAGCTGACTTGTTTGAGTCATATGTAGGTTCTATAATCGGAACTATGGTACTCGGAGCTGCTTTAATGGTAACTAACGGATGGGCTGATGGTTTCGGAGGTATTTCTGCGATTCTATTGCCACTAGTTCTTGCATCAGTAGGAATATTAACTTCTATAATCGGTACTTTCTTTGTTAAGGTAAAAGAAGGAGGAGATCCTCAAAAAGCATTGAACATGGGAGAATTTATTTCTGCTGGTATCATGCTGATAGCTACATGGTTTATCGTAACGTGGATGCTTCCTGCAGAATGGACTATTTCTAATCTAGCAGGTACTGCAGATTTTACTTACCAGTCTTGGGGAGTATTTGCAGCAGTATTAATCGGACTAGCTTCGGGATTACTTATCGGAATGGTTACTGAGCACTACACAGGTACTGGAACTAAGCCAGTATTATCTATCGTAAAGCAATCAGTTACTGGTGCAGCTACTAACATTATCGCAGGTCTAGGAGTAGGAATGATTTCTACAGCTATTCCTATTATAATTTTGGCGGCAGCCATCATAGGAGCTTATCACTTTGCAGGATTATACGGTATCGCTATCGCAGCAGTCGGTATGTTATCTAATACAGGTATCCAACTGGCAGTAGATGCTTACGGACCGATTTCTGATAATGCAGGAGGTATCGCCGAGATGGCAGAACTTCCTAAAGAAGTAAGACAAAGAACAGATAAACTCGATGCAGTAGGTAATACAACTGCGGCAATCGGTAAAGGATTTGCAATCGGTAGTGCAGCACTGACTACACTGGCTCTATTTGCAGCCTTTATAACTGCCTATAACCTAGCTAATCCTACAACTAAACTTACAGGTATAGACATCATGAATCCTAAAGTAATGGCTGCCTTATTTATAGGTGGTATGTTGCCTTTCCTATTCTCTGCACTGAGTATGAATGCAGTAGGTAGAGCAGCAATGGATATGATAAAAGAAGTAAGAAGACAGTTCAAAGAAATTCCTGCTCTTAAAGCTGCACTAGCGGTGATGAAGAAAAACGATGGTAAGGAAATGAGTGAGTGGTCAGATGCAGATCGTAAGACCTTCGAAGCAGCAGATGGAACTGCAGATTATAATAAGTGTGTAGAAATATCTACTACAGCATCTATTAGAGAAATGGTATTACCAGGAGTAATCGCGGTACTTTCTCCAGTATTGATGGGATTCATCGGAGGAGCAGAGATGCTCGGTGGATTACTAGCAGGAGTAACAGTATGTGGAGTACTTATGGCCATCTTCCAGTCAAATGCTGGAGGTGCCTGGGATAATGCAAAGAAAATGTTTGAAGAGGGTGTAGATATCGAGGGTAAAATGCACTACAAAGGCTCAGATGCACATAAAGCAACAGTAGTAGGAGATACAGTAGGGGATCCATTTAAGGACACTTCTGGACCTTCTTTAAATATACTTTTAAAATTAATGTCAGTGGTAGCACTGGTAATTGCCCCTTTCATTAGTTAACAACTTCAAATTTCCTTAATGTGAGAAAGCCACAGATCGTAGACGACGATCCGTGGCTTTCTTTTTGCAATACATCGGACCATACAATAAGCGATACTTAAAAAAGCGTTAAAATATCCAACAGGTCATAACCTTCTCGTGATTCAACTGTCTTAATTACAGTATCTTTAAACATAGCAATATGGAAATAATGAAGTTTAAAAAATCCCTAATCTTAGGATTGCTCTTGGGAGTTTTAGTTTTCGGAGCATTTTACCCTAATGTAAATTTTAAAGAAAGAGAAGGTCTTATCCTTCATGCCGTATTGAACTTTCTAGATCAGGCTCACTTTACCCCTAAGGATATCAATGACGAGTTCTCAGAAACTGTATATCATAACTATCTAGAGTATATCGATAGAGGTAAGCGATACTTAACCGCTGAGGATATTGCTGTTCTGGCTCCACACAAGAATAAGATAGATGATCAGGCAGAGGCTAGAACCTTTGAATTTTTTGAGCAGTCGCTCGTGCTTATAGACAACGGAATAGAAAAAGCAGAAGGATTTTATGAAGAGCTGATTGATGAAAAAATTGATTTTACTTCTGAGGAATTTATAGAGTTTGATGGAGAGAAGAAGGCTTACGCCAAAAATGATACGGAACTTAAAGACCACTGGCGTAAAATCGTAAAGTATGAGATTATGTCTCGTATTTATGACCTAAATGTAGAGCAAGAAGACCTAGAAGAAGGAGAAGAAAAAATGACAGAATCTGATATAGTTACTAAGGCTACGTCAGAAGCTAAGAAAATGTATGAGCGTCAGTTTAAAAACATAAATAAACTAAGGAGATCAGACAGATTTGAGAATTATCTAAATTCCATTACACATGGTTATGATCCGCACTCTGATTATTTCAGCCCTAAGGAAAAGCAAGATTTCGATATAAATATGGGTGGAAAGCTCGAAGGTATCGGAGCTAGACTCAGAGCAGAAGGAGACTATATCCAAGTAACAGATATCATCCCTGGTGGTCCAGCATGGAAAGGTAAAGAGCTAGAAGTAAACGACCTTATCCATAAGGTTACTCAAAAAGGTGGAGAGCCGATGGACATTACCGGTATGCGTACCGATGATGTAATCCAGAAAATAAGAGGTAAAAAAGGAACGGTAGTTATCCTCACAGTGAAGAAAGAAAATGGAGAGATGGCGGATATAGAGATTACTAGAGATATCGTAAACATAGAGGAGACCTTTGCAAAATCTCTAATCTTAGACATACCTGATGTTGCAGAAAAAATCGGATACATAAAACTGCCTAAGTTCTATTCTTCTTTTGAAAAGAAAGATGGAAACAGCTGTGCAGTAGATGTTGCTAACGAAATAGAAAAACTAAAGTCAGAAAATGTAAATGGAATTATCCTAGACCTCAGATTTAATGGAGGAGGTTCGCTAAGAGATGTAGTAGATATGACTGGTCTATTTATAGAGTCGGGTCCGATTGTACAAGTAAAGCCTAGAGAGAAAGCTCCATATGTATATTCTGATAAAGACCATGAGGTAAGATATGATGGACCAGTAGTCGTAATGGTAAATAACTTCAGTGCGTCGGCTTCTGAGATTCTAGCTGCTGCCTTACAAGATTATAATAGAGCGGTAATCGTGGGAAGTAACTCTACCTTTGGAAAGGGAACGGTACAGAGATTTTTTGACTTAGATGATGCGATAAAAGGAGCTAAAGAACTTAAGCCGCTAGGCCAGGTAAAAATGACAATGCAGAAGTTCTTCAGAATCGATGGAGGATCTACTCAGCTAAAAGGAGTAATTCCTGACATTATACTTCCTGATAACTATACTTACATAGAAATAGGAGAGAAAGATTATGATGGACCTCTAGAATGGACTAAGATAGATGCAGTACCAGGTTACGACCAGAAGGTATACAGTATAAACAATATGGAATCTCTTGCAGCTAAGTCTAAAGCTAGAGTAAGTGCAGACCCAGAATTTACTCTGATAAACGAAAATGCAAAGCGTCTAAAAGAGGTAAGAGAAAAGTCTTCTTATTCGCTTAAGCTTACAGATTTTGAAAATCTAATGATGGACAGACTAGCTTCTGCTGATAAGTTTGAAGAAGGACTAGATAAGGATGTAGAAAATCTAAATGTTTCTACTCCAGCTCTAGATAGAGATAAAATCAATAGCGACGAAGCGGCTAAGGAAAAGCAAGACGACTGGATAGAAGGTGTAAAAAAAGACATCTATCTAGAAGAGGTGCTACACATTATGGCTGATATGGGTAATGCTAAATCAGGAACTATTTCTTCCAATAAATTTATGAAGAAAGGATAAGTAGGATAGTAATGTGAAAATACGAGAATATGTAAATGTGTAAATTTCCAAGTATGGCAGGTGCTTTTTTAAAATAAATAAATGTGGAAATGGATTCGAGAGAATTGTTTCCACATTTTTTTGTTTAATGATATGTAAAAATCTGTGTTAATCTGCGATATCTGTGGTGAGTTTCTCCTTTGTACCTAAAAGAGCTTAGAATCTTAATTCCTCAAAATCTTGACCCCTTAAAACCCCTAGCCAGACCTTAAAACCTTCGTACCTTTAGACCTTAAAACCGGATTCTAAATGCAACTGTTGAAGATCGAACGACTCTCTAAATCCTTCGGAGAGAAAATACTACTGGATAATATCTCCCTTACCATATCCAAAGGAGAAAAAATAGGACTAGTTGCAAAAAACGGATCTGGAAAATCTACCTTTTTGAGAATCATAGCAGGTCAAGAAGCACCAGAAGGAGAAACCGTAAATGTCCATCTGACTAGAGATGTAAAAGTTGGATTTCTTTGGCAAGAGCCAGATTTAAATCCTAAACATACAGTACTGGAAGCAGTCCTAGATCTCGATCACCCACATGTAAATGCAGTAAAAGAATATCAGCTCGCTCAGCTCACAAACGATACAGATTTACTCTCTACTGCTCTAGGCAAAATGGACGAGCTCAATGCCTGGAACATGGAGTCCAAGGTAAAGGAAACACTCTATAAACTTAAGGTCGATGATTTCAATCAAGAAGTCGGTTCACTATCAGGAGGTCAGCAGAAGAGATTGGCTCTAGCCAAATTAATCCTCGACGAACCAGATTTTATTATCCTCGATGAGCCGACCAACCATCTAGATATAGAAATGATAGAGTGGTTGGAAAATTTCCTTCAGCGAGCCAACATTACGTTGTTCATGGTTACTCACGATCGTTACTTCCTAGAACGTATCTGTAATACCATCCTAGAACTGGACAGAGGACAGATTTATACTTATAAGGGCAACTACTCTATCTTCTTAGAAAAGAGAGCTGCTAGATTAGAAAACGAATCCGTGGTACTCGCCAAAACTAAAAAGCTATTTAAAAAAGAACTAGACTGGATTAGACGACAGCCCAAGGCTAGAGGAACTAAGGCTAAATCTAGAGTAGATAAATTTGATGATATAAAGGCGGCAGCTAGTAAGAGACTTGATGAGGATAAGGTAGAACTATTTGTAAAATCGTCTAGGCTAGGTAGTAAGATTCTGGAGTTGCATAGAATCTGTAAGTCCTTTGATGAAAAGCTTATTATCGATGACTTCTCCTATAAGTTTAAGAAAAAAGAAAGAGTCGGAATAGTAGGACAGAACGGAACTGGAAAATCTACCTTCCTGAAAATCCTTACAGAAGAGATGCGGGCTTCTAGTGGTCGTATCGTAAAAGGAGACACGGTTGTCTTTGGACATTTTAAACAAGAAGGCCTACATCTAGAACAGGACAAACGGATTATAGAAGTGGTCCGAGACATTGCGGAATATATACCATTAGAGAAAGGATTTAAATTGACCGCTGAGTCCTTACTAGAGAAGTTTCTATTCCCCAGATCACAGCAACGAGTATATGTATCCCAGCTCTCAGGAGGAGAAAAACGACGTCTCCACCTACTTACCATCCTCATGTCCAATCCCAATTTCCTAATCCTTGATGAGCCAACCAATGACTTAGACATCGTAACCCTAAATATTCTAGAAGATTATCTACTACAGTTTCCAGGCTGTCTTATAATCGTTTCTCACGACAGATACTTCATGGACAAGTTGGTCAATCATATGTTTGTCTTTGAGGGAGAAGGAAAAATAAAAGACTTCAATGGAAACTACTCAGAATATCGAGCTCTAAAAAGAGCAGAAAAAGCAGAAGCTCCAAAAGAAAAAATAAAGGAATCTACACCAGTGGAAGCTCCCAAAGCAGAAGTCCGAAAACTCTCCTACAACGAGAAAAAAGAAATCCGTTCTCTAGAAGCTAAGATGGAAAAACTAGAAAAAAAGAAAACAGACATCGCCGAGCAGTTTAACAATGCTTCTCTCAGTCCAGAAAAGATAAAAGAACTCTCTCTAGAACTAGGAGACATACAGAATAACATCGAGGCTGCTGAGAATAGGTGGCTAGAGTTATCGGAGATAGAAGGGTGAAAGAATGTCTTGCCCTAGGCAAGTGTTAGCAAGTAAATAGTGCTAATAAATGAGAGAACTACTCAGGATTAACCTGAGTTATATCATCTTGATGATAAAAATGCAATCAAATGTTACAGTTCTATTAAGGGTTGTACTAAAAGCAATTTTTGAAACTGAAAAGTGTTTATATTTATAGAAACTACAAATATGATTTCTAAACAAAAGTTATTTAAACATATAGATAGTTTCCCAGACCAGATGCATATCGAAGAATTAATTGAGAAATTGCTTTTGATAGATAAAATCGAAAAACGCATTGCTGAGTCTGATAAGAATGATACTATTTCTGAGGAACAGCTCGATGCCGAAATTAAATCATGGTAACGCTTCGCTGGCTACAATCTGCAAAAGATGATTTAAAAGATATCTACGAATTTATTGGAGCAGATTCTAAGAAATTCGCCAAACATCAAATTTCACAAATTAGAAAACGTACTGATATTTTAAAAACCCATGCTCGGGCAGGTAAAATGGTTGAAGAATATGGTGATGATTCTATTAGAGAAATTGTCATTAGTCATTATAGAATTATTTATCGAGTAGTGAATCCAAATCTTATTCATATAATTCTGATTCATCACGGAGCTAGAAGAATGCCATCAGAGTTGTAGTTTAGGAGGCTTTTTAAATTTCTACTTTATGGCTTTTAAAGCCTTCATAATCACTTGACTTCACACAAAATCTTCTACCCCACATACTACCACAACTAAAAAACTAGTTATAAAAGAGCACTCCCAATCTTTTATAGGATGAAAACAACACTGACTCTAATTTTACTACTTGCGACACTCGGTCTCACCGCTCAGCAAGACCCTTTCTTTATGCCCTTTGAAGGCCCGATAGTAGACATTCCCACTAAGCATATGAGAGATGCAAAGTTTGCATATTCTACGTATAAGGATAAAATTCAAGACTACGAACAAATAGCAGAAGCCTCATTCAAAGAATTAAAAATCCCTAATACGCTAACCGATGTCCCGTTTCCTGGAGTAAATAAAAAAGATAGATATGGAATGGTTTTAAAATCTGAGATGATTATAAAACAGAAAGGATGTTATGTCTTTGATCTTTTCTCAGATGACGGCTCGGTCTTCTGGATAAATAAGCAGCTAATTGTAAACAATGACGGTACGCATAAGTATCGCCGCAGGACCGATACGGTTTCTATAGATAAAGGTAAGTACCCCATTAGAATATGGTATTATCAGGGCTTCCCAAATAAATATGGATTGACCTTCGATGGGATATATATAGGTAAAGATTGTCCAGAGACAGCAACCATTCTAGAAGAACCAGTCCCAGAAAAGATTAGTATATCTAGTAAGATCTTGTTTAATCACGATTCCTATGACTTAATTTCTAAGGCCAAACTATCATTAGATACAATTGTTGTACAACTTCGAGAATCAGAGCTAAGTGAAATAACCGTAATCGGCCATAGCTGTACAGATGGAACACCAGCATATAATCTAGAGCTATCTCAAAATAGAGCAGATGCTATAAGAGATTATCTACTGAGGCATATGAGACGTCCAGGAATCATCTATCGATCTATCGGAAAAGGCTCTTCCGTTCCCATCTCGCCTAATGATACAGAAATCAATAAGTCAAAAAATAGAAGAGTAGATATACTTGTAAAGTAAAGGGAATAAACTGGGTGTTTTAATTCTGTGCATAAAAAAGCCACAGCTAATATAAGCTGTGGCTCGAACTTTATTTTTAAAGATATGTAATCTATCTTGTCAATGTCAAAGTAAAAAATCCACCAAAATCAATTGATAGCATATCGCAATCAAAAGAAGTAACTGTACCAGTAGTAGATGCACTTCCAGAACCTATAGCTGGATCCACTGCAGCCATAAAACTAAGGTCATCACCGTCTAGAGACCACGTTTTAACATCACCTACATTTCCGTTGTTTTCAAACTCGATAATTAAGTTGTCATCATCGATTAAGGTTCCATCTTCTTCTAAAGTGATTTGTCCAGACTCACCTCCTAGATTAGTAAGGTTCCATGTTCCAGTTACACTGTCAGCAAGAACGTCACATACCATAGGTTCATCTTCTCCACAAGAAACCATCAAAAAGGCTACTGCCAAAAATAAAAAGCTTAAATTTTTCAATTTTAAAATATTTAGTTATTAATAAATCCATTAGTTAAATCGCTAAGCAGGTCAGATACGTTGCTTAACATAGAAGTATTATTTCTAGAATTGATGGAAAAATAAAAAAGAGACCAACTTACAAGAAGTCCGCCTCTTTAATTCTTTAGAAACGGTTGTTTTATCTAGCTTCTTCTAAATATAAATTCATTGCCATCATTAGTGGCATTGATTACATCGCACTCAAAAGTAGTTACGGCAAAATCTATACTAGTCGTACCGTTGTTATCCATAGATGCAAATACGATAGTACTTCCTGAGATTGCCCAAGTTTGTGGTTGTCCATCAAACGTAGAATCGAATATCAGATTCTCTGTTTGAGTCATTGTACCATCGGCATTAAAAGTTACAGATCCTGAACCTGCAGCCTCTACAGTCCATGTTCCAGGTACAGTATCAGCGAGTACATCACAAGTGTCTTCTCCACAGGATACCATTAAAAATGATACTGCTAAGAACAAAAAGCTTAAATTTCTAATTTTCATTAATTTCTGAATTGTTTAATAAAGTCAGAACGTATAAAGTTTACAAATAGTACCCTAGAGAATCAAAAAAGCCTTGCAACATTTCTGCTGCAAGGCTTTTATATTTTATAAAGTAGGCTATTTATTTAGCATACTTAGCGATTACATCCTCTAGATCGTCCTCGTCACCAGGATTATATCCATTATGAGAGTACACAATATTACCTTCTTTATCTAGCACAAAGGTCTGTGGTATAGTCTCAAAGTTGAGGGCTCTCTGTAATTTCTGCTTACTATCAGCCAGTACAGTATAGTCCCAGTTCTTAGAAGATACGATTCCAGGCACCTTAGTAAGTTGTCTACTATTATCGATAGTTACAGCCACCAGTTCTACATCATATTCTTCCTGCCAGTCCGGATATAGGTCTGCTATTGCATCCAGTTCTCTCTTACAAGGTGAGCACCATGTAGCCCAGAAGCTTATTACGGTTACTTTGCCATCCTTTACAAACTCGTCTGTACTTACTGTCTTACCATCCAGAGACTTTAAATCTAAAGAAGGAAAAACACCTTCTATAAAGGCAAATGACATTAAGAATAGGCTTATAATACCGAGTATAGTTGATGATTTAAGATTCATTTTGTTTAATTTTAGTCAATTTTCAGATTCAATGTACAATGATAAAAAGTTTGAATCTTTTTTTTCTAAATGCATTAACCTTTAATTAACCATTATGACTAGTAGACGAAGTTTGAAGGCGGTTTGTTTCTTTTTTACTCTGGTTTTTGTATTGAGTTTTTCATTTGGCTACAGCCAAGATAAAGGATCATTTACAGGTGGATTTACAGCCAATGGAAATGTATTTATAAGAGACTCACTCATCGGTGCAGCGGACATACCACAGTATGATAATGAGCTCTTCGGTTCAGAAATATGGTTTAACCTTAATTATAGAAGATCTGGTTATGATTTAAGAATCCGTTTTGATGCTTTTAATAACTCTAATCTCTTCAACCCAAATGGAACATATACTGACGAGGGAATCGGCTACTGGTACATCGGTAAGCAGATGGATAAGCTCGGAATAGCAGTAGGACATATTTATGATCAGATAGGTAGTGGTATTATATATAGAGCCTATGAGCAAAGACCGCAGCTGATAGATAATGCTCTAGTGGGAGCACAGATTTCTTATGATTTTAATGATAACTGGACAGCAAGAGCATTTACCGGAAGACAGAGATTCCTTTTCGGGCGTAACCCAGGAGAGATAAAAGGAGTAGCCATAGAAGGCTTTAAAAATATGATGGACTCGACCAGTACTAAGACCTTTACGCTAGCTCCGGGTTTTGGGTTTGTAAATAGGTCTCATGATGATTCGACTATCGATAAGCTAGTAGACATCGTAAAGAGTTATATTCCAGCAGAGCAGGTATCGCCACAGTTTAATACATATGCTGGGAGTGTCTATAATACCCTTACTTATAATAAAATATCACTGTATACAGAGATTGCCGTTAAGTCTTCAGAGGTATTTAGTGATCCGACGGCGATTAGAACCTCAGTTACAGGTGGCACTTCATTTGGAAGAGTCATTAAAGAAATGGGCTCTGTACTTTATGGAAGTTTATCCTATGCAGACAAGGGACTAGGAATTACATTAGAAGCTAAGCATACTGAGTTTTTTGATTTTAGGACAGACCCCACCTTGGCACAGAACTTTGGACTTATAAACTTTATACCACCGATGAACAGGTTCAACACTTATAGACTGACCAGCAGATATAGCCCAGCAACACAGCTATTAAGTGAACAGGCTTATCAGTTGGATATAAGATACTCTCCTAATCGTAAGCTAGGGTTTAATGTAAATGGATCTTACATAGATGATCTGGCCGGTAATTTACTCTATCGGGAGATTTTTACGGAAATAAGCTATAAGAAAAAGAGACTCTGGCAGATAATAGCAGGTGTACAGTTGCAACAATATAATCAGGAGATATATGAAGTAAAGCCAGAAGCTCCAATAGTAGAAACCCTTACACCCTACGTAGATTTTCTCTATCGCTTTACTCGAAAAAAGTCCATACGTGTAGAAGCACAGTACATGTCTACCGAGCAGGATTTTGGGTCATGGGTATTTGGACTTGCAGAGGTAGGATTGGCTCCGCATTGGATTTTTGAGGTATCTGGGATGTATAATATATCACCAGGTAAGAGCTCTCCGATAGATGTAGAAACAGGAGATTCTTTAAAACTCCTCTATCCGACATTAGGAGTTACTTTTATACAAAAATCAAATCGTTTTAGTGCTAGATATGTAAAACAGGTCGAAGGAGTCGTTTGTAGTGGAGGAGTTTGTAGATTAGAACCTGCATTTAGTGGAGTCAGAATGTCTATGAGCTCCACCTTTTAAATTAATATATCAATATGAAAAAGAATATATACCTCTTTATTGCATCCTTATTTATGATTATCTCTTGTGTAGAACAAGAAATTCCTATTCCAGAGATTCCTATAATAGAAACTGAGAGGGTAGTACTACTAGAAGAGCTAACAGGTGTAAAATGCCCCAACTGTCCTACGGGTGCAGCTGCGGCAGCAGATATCTTAGCTAATTTTCCTGGTCAGGTAATCGTAGTCGCTCAGCATGGAGATCTCCTTACTGAGCCTTTGTCAGAAAGTGCCTGTGATTTTAGATTGGATGAGGCAAAGGATTTAGAGCAGTTTTTAGAGCCTTATTTCGGTAAGCCAGCAGCTACTATAAATAGAACACAGATAGAAGGACAGACTGAGTTTTCTCCATCCCTACCTAGTCTATGGGCAAGTTTTGTGGAGGATGAGCTTAATAAACCTCATGTTTTAGATCTTACAGCTGATGTAAGCTATGATGTGGTTTCTAGAGAAATAACAGTAGACGTTGCAGCTCTGCCGAGAACAGACTTAGAAGGCAGTTATAATGTTTCCATTATGCTTACAGAAGGAGAAATCCTAGATGCACAAGAAGATCAGGGTGTAATCATAGAGGACTATATCCATGAGCATGTTTTAAGAGCGATGCTTACGCCTTTTGATGGATCTAGTTTTGCAACCAGTCCTACAGAAGGAAATATTATAAATGGCTCATTTTCTGGTGTTATTCCAGCTCAGATAGGAGGGTGTGATCTCGATGTAAACCATATGGAAGTAGTCGTCTTTGTGCATAGAACCGATGGCAGTAATAAGGAAGTTATACAAGCCTTTGAGGAACATGTAGTCGAATAGAATCAAATGCAAACTCAAGTGTCAAATTCAAATGCAAAACATTTGCAGCATGGCTCAGGCAGTTTTATTTTACAGCTAAACAGCTAAACAGCTAAACAGCTAAACAGCTAAACAGCTAATACTGCAACTTCCTAAGCCTCTTCTCATACTTACTGACTAGATTAGATTTATAACCCTTGGTCTCATAAGTGATTTCTCTTTTCTTATTGACTAGAAAGGTTTGAGGTATGGAGAATACTTCTAGTTCTCTTGCACTGTATCCCATTTTATCATGGAGAACATTCATATTCCATCCTTGTTTTTTGACTAGAGCAGCGAGTTTTTGAGCATCATTAGGTTTGTCTACAGAGAGGGCAATGATCTCAGTATCATATTCTTCTCTCCATTTGTCTACGACCATATTAAATACATCGAGTTCTATACGACATGGTCCACACCAGCTAGCCATAATACTGATAACGTAATTTTTATCGTCTTGCAAAAAATCAGAAAGAGCAGTAACAGTACCATCCATATCAGTTACCTGGATATCCACAACTTCCTTTGTGCTACCATGTACACTCTGTAC
>CAZDWO010000042.1:0-5031 GCA_964509175.1 uncultured Saprospiraceae bacterium | reverse complement strand
AAATAACTTTTACCTTTGCACTTACAAAAATTCAGAATCAAGTAGATGAACGTTTCGTTAAACTGGCTTAAGAAGTACATCGATCTAGACCTAGATCCAGATAAGATAAGTGAGATATTGACCACTATCGGACTAGAGGTAGAAGGGATGAAGGAAATAGAATCTGTAAAAGGAGGCCTCAGAGGTGTAGTTGTCGGACACGTAACCGAGTGTGGGAAACACCCCAATGCAGATAAACTTTCTCTGACCAAAGTAAATATAGGAGGAGAAGAGGATGTCCAGATAGTCTGTGGTGCTCCTAATGTGGCTCAAGGCCAAAAAGTACTTGTGGCTACTATCGGTACAACCCTTTATTCGCCAGAAGGCGAACCATGGAAAATCAAAAAAGGAAAGATAAGAGGAGAGGAATCTCACGGTATGATCTGTGCAGAGGATGAACTGGGATTAGGAGCTAGCCACGATGGCATAATGATTCTTCCAGAAGAAGTGAAAGTCGGAACACTAGCCAGTGATTATTTTAAGATAGAAAACGACTATGTATATGACATAGGACTTACGCCTAATAGATCAGATGCCACCTCACACATAGGAGTAGCACAGGATGTAGCAGCCTATCTATCTATCCATCATGGAGGAGATGGATCGGTAAAACTACCTGACCTCAGTTCTTTTACTGTAGATAATAATACCAAGGTTGTAGAAGTAAGCATAGAAGACTCCATGAGATGTCCTAGATATTCTGGGATAAGCATCTCTGATGTAACCATAAAGGAAAGTCCCGACTGGCTTAAGAATAATCTAAATGCCATAGGAGTCAGACCGATATCTAACATCGTAGATATTACTAACTACATCTTACATGAGTACGGACAGCCACTTCATGCCTTCGATGCAGATAAGATTTCTAATAATTCTATCAAGGTAAAAACCCTTGCAAACGGCACTACTTTTAATTCGCTAGATGAGCAGGAACGAAAGTTGCATCATGAAGACCTTATGATCTGTGATGGAGAAAATAAGGGAATGTGTATCGCTGGAGTCTTCGGAGGAATAGAATCTGGAGTAACTGATGGTACAAAAAACATATTTCTAGAATCTGCACACTTTAACGCAAGTAGTATCCGTAAAACCAGTACAAGACACTTGCTGAGAACCGATGCTGCTAAGGTATTTGAAAAAGGGTCAGATCCAAATGTAAGTATCGATGCTCTAAAAAGAGCGAGTATCTTAATAAAAGAACTCGCTGGAGGAACCATCACATCTGAGATAGTAGATGTCTACCCAGAAAAAATACAACCTGAAGAAATACAACTTAGATACGATAGAGTAAATGAGCTTATAGGAAATGACATATCCGTAGACGAGATACATGCAATCCTGCGAGCTATGAATATGTCTATCAATCCCGTAGATGATAATAGCATTAGAGTAGGTGTCCCAACAAATAAGTCGGACGTTACTAGAGAAGTAGACCTAATAGAAGAGATTCTTAGAATCTATGGTTTTAATAAGATAGTTACTCCGAGTAAGATCCATAGCACATTGACCTATTCTAACTATCCCAATAAAAAAACAATAAAGGATAGACTAACAAATTATCTATCCTCTAGAGGATTTAACGAGATGATGAATCTATCCCTTATCGAGTCTAAACTCTATGAAGGCTGGGATTCCTTATCCACAGATAACTTTGTATACATTAATAATACGTCTAACATCCATCTCGATATCATGAGACCAGAGATGGCACTCAGTGGATTGCAATCGGTAGCACATAACATAAATCGTCAGCAGACAGATCTGAAGTTATACGAGTTCGGCAAGTCCTACAAGAAGGAAGGAGAGGAATTTATAGAAACAGAAAAGCTGACCATTTTCCTTACGGGAATGGAAGCCAGAGAATCATGGAAGACTAGTGCTTCCAGTGCTGATTTCTATCTACTCAAGGAATCAGTAGAAAACGCTCTAGAGCTGGTAAATGTCAGCGGTTACCAGACCTCAGAAAGCGAGGATGATCGACTCGATTATGGACTGCAATTACATCGAGGACCTCAGGTCATCGCACATATGGGTGTTCTAAGTGATGCAGTAGCGAGTAGAGTAGGGGTTAAGCAAGAAGTATATTTTGCAGAGCTCGACATAGCTACACTCATAAAAGCCATAGGCAAAAGCAATTTTGTACAAGAGATAAGTAAATTTCCTTCAATGAGAAGAGATTTAGCACTGGTTCTCGATGAGTCTGTAAAATTTGACGAGGTTCTAAAAATTGCAAAGAAGACTGACAAAAAGATACTTAAAGAAGTAGGCCTTTTTGATATATTTAAGAGCAAAGAAAAACTAGGAGAGGGGAAGAAATCCTATGCAGTAAGCTTCCTATTTGAAAATCTCGCAAAAACCCTCAGTGATAAGGAAGTAGATAAGATTATGAATAAGATGCAGTCCTCTTTTGAAAGAGAATTAAATGCGGTTATAAGAAAATGATCGATTGTTTCGCTTTTGGCGAATTGGATTGACTAAATGTCAAACCAAAGTGAGTGAACCGATATATCAATATGGGCGTACCAGAACATCTATAATTAGGATAACCCTTCCACACATATAACTTATAATAGGTATATTTATGTATGCAAAATTTGGCAGAACAGCTTCTAAACATAGAAAATAAGGTCAAAGCAGTTCTTCAGAAGATGGAAGAACTAAGTGCAGAAAATGATGTTTTAAAAACAAAGAACAACAGGTTATTGAATGAATTAGATGAGTTAAAAAACACAAAAAGTGAGCAAATAAGCCCACTGGTTATAGACTCATCTGCAGATGGAAAATACGAGGAGATAAAGAAAGAATTAGATCACTATATCGACGAGATAGATCAAACAATAGAATTGCTTAAAGTAAGCTAAAGCTAAAAATGGCAGAAGAATATTTAAGTTTGGAAGTAAGAATAGCTGGGAAAAGCTATCCAGTAAAAGTCCAAACTGATGAAAAACTTCTAGTTCAAAATTTGGAAAAAGAGGTCAATGATAAAATAAACGAATATCAACAGACCTACTCTGACTTAAATCAGAAAGACTGTTTGTCCATGGCTCTACTGAGTTATGCCTTTGCCTCCAAAAAAAATAGCAGCGTAAAAACTTTAGGTGATAAACTTTCCTCCCTCGATGCAATGCTAGATAAAGCCTTGCAGTAACTCCTTTTCATTCAGTTTCTTTTTATAATGTGGATGCACAATATGTGTGTAGTCCTTTTATTTAATTTTTATAATAAATATAAAATGGGAATAAGTATAGGTGCAGGTCTCATAGGAGGTTTAGTACTAGGAGCGATTCTCGGATATGTACTGGTAAATATGTTTCTAAAGAAAAACAACCAGGGCAAAATCGAAGAGATCAACAAAAAAGCTGACCTTACCATTAAGGAAGCTAGGCTGACTGCCAAAAGAATAGAAGACGAGGCTGCGAGTAAAGCAGACAAACTAGTCTCTAAGTCAGAACAGAAAAACGAGCAGATAAAGCAGAGAAAGATTCAGGAGGCAAAAGAAAAATTCAGCAAGTACAAAGAAGAGTTTCAAAACTTCAAGTCGGAGCATAAGGTAACGATGAAGGAAAGAGAGATGACTGTAAAGGCAGAAGAGAAAGATCTTCAACAAAAGAAGTCTTCTTTTAAAGCTAGAATAGATGAGATAGAAGAGCGAGAAGCTCAGGTAAACACTATAAAAGGAAACCTAGAAAAACAACTACAGCTAGTCTCAAAAAAGAAAGAGCAACTAGATCAGGCAAACGAAGAAAGGATTAAAGAACTGCAAAACATTGCAAAGCTTTCTGAGGCTGAGGCCAAAGAACAAATCCTAGAAGCCGTAAAAGCTAAATCTGAAACTGAAGCACTTTCTATCCAGAAAGAGGCAATCATGGAAGCTAGACAAGGAGCAAACAAGGAAGCTAAGAAAATAGTGATAAACACCATCCAAAGGATGTGTGCAGAATTTACCATCGAGAATACAGTTTCTGTATTTAATCTAGAGTCTGATGATATCAAAGGTCAGATTATAGGTAGAGAGGGTAGAAACATTAGAGCATTGGAAGCGGCAACCGGAGCAGAAATTGTAGTAGACGATACGCCAGAAGCTATTATCATATCTAGTTTCGACCCGATCAGAAGAGAGGTGTGTAGATTATCACTTAAGAGACTGGTAGCAGATGGACGTATCCATCCAGCTAAGATCGAGGAGACTGTGGTCAAAGTAAGAAAACAACTCCATGAGCAGATCGTAGAAATAGGAGAGCGTACTGTTATCGACCTAGACATACACGGTCTTAATGCCTATCTAGTAAAGATGGTAGGACGTATGAGATTTAGATCTTCCTACGGACAGAACCTTCTTAAGCACTCTATAGAAACGGCAAACCTTTGTGCCGCTATGGCCGCAGAAATAGGACTCAGCCCTAAACAAATAAAAGTTGCCAAAAGAGCAGGACTCCTACACGATATAGGAAAAGTAACAGAAGAGGAATCAGAACTGCCACATGCACTGCTAGGTATGGAGATATGTAAAAAACATAATGAGAACCAGATCGTCCAGAATGCAGTAGGAGCTCACCACGACGAGATAGAAATGAATAACATCATCTCTCCGATCGTACAAGCTTGTGATGCCATCTCAGGAGCACGTCCAGGAGCCAGAAGAGAAATTCTAGAATCCTATCTAAAACGTATCGGAGAGCTAGAAGACCTGGCCATGAGTTACGACGGAGTACAGAAAGCCTACGCTATGCAAGCAGGTAGAGAGCTCCGAGTAATCGTAGAAAGCGATAAGGTTACTGATCAGTATGCAGACGACCTAGCATTCATGATTTCTCAGAAGATACAAGACGAGATGCAATACCCAGGTCAGGTAAACGTAACCGTTATAAGAGAGAAGAGAGCGACAGCGGTAGCGAGATAAGAAGCTTCTATTTTCCCTTGAGGGGATTAAGGGATGGAAAGAATAAGTTTTTAAGCCAGATAAACATTTGTTTGTCTGGCTTTTTTGTTTTT
>CAZDWO010000041.1:0-33815 GCA_964509175.1 uncultured Saprospiraceae bacterium | reverse complement strand
ACCATATCATTAATATCTCTCCTTTCATTATTTTTATTTAGGACAGCATTGACTTTAGTTTGATAAAAGCTTATCCGCCAAAAATAATATGGATTAGAACTGGCAACCTCCTAACAAGTAATCTTGCTCAATTATTAATTCTAAAACAAGAAACTATTATAGATTTTCTTGCTGACTCGCAATTAGGAATCCTCGAAGTAATTCAAGATTTGCATAACAAGTAATCTTATTCAAGCTCCAAAAAAAGAGGCCTGCAGCACTGCTACAGACCTCAAGCTAATGATGATGGGATTAATGTACAATCAACTTACCGGTATACACCAGCTTACTATCGTGCACTAATCGCATCAGATAGGTTCCTTTTACCAAGGCCATTTCTGATAAATCAACTTGGTTGCTTTTTAAGTTCTTATTTGCTACTCGCTTCCCTACGATATTACTTACCTCTAGTCTGAGATCTGAGAAATCATGTCCCTCAAAAGAAATAGTACTATTGGCTCTAGCCGGATTAGGGTAGATATTAATATTAATATCGAAAGGATTATCTATGGTGGATACTGAAGCGTCTTCGATAAAGTCAGTTCCTATTTCTAGGAAGGTAGTGTTAGTCCTGATAGGATCATTAAAATCAAAATAGATGTCTGCATTATTCTCGATTAGATTTCCATCTGCAAGGTCTGGAAGCATATCTATCTGGAAACTTACATATCCATGAGAGGCTGGCTCGTTTGCAGTACTGTCTACTAGTAGTATGTTATTAAAGGTAAATGTTACTACATTATCTACTAGAGTGACATCATTACGATGGCTATAGGTCGTTCTTCTAAAAGTGGATAGATCCAGTAAAGAAGAAAGTGTATCTATAATCACTACTCTGAAAGCTGTATCTGTTCCAGTATTCTGAAATCTTATTTTATAATCGATGGGCTGGTTGTTTTTTACATAGTGCTCCTCTCCATATCCTTCTGGAAAACTAGCCTTATCATTAGGGTCATAAGAACCGATGTTTTCCTGACAGTCATAATCCATATATGGCTGATAATCACTACTTCCAAAATTGTTTGCAAAGCCAGTAGAAAATTCTCCATTCTCATCAGTGCCACAGCCTTCTACAAAGGCAGTAGCAAATTCATTAAAAGGAAAACCAGACGGCTGGTCTGCATTTAGTCTATATGTAGCACCGTTAGAAGGAAACTTAAACTCTGTAGCTTCTAGAGCATCTAAAATAAAATCTCCAGCCTGCGTCATCACATCATCTTCTACTACTATAAAATCAGCAGTAGTAATCATATTTTCTATGCCGGTATTCTCTACTATAAATGTTACCTCATCATTTTCACATATCGCTTCAACCTCTATGACTGGACCAGTCCATCCGAGTAATGCCTCTCCGCAAGGGTCCTGAGGAAAAATAGTTGCCACAACACAATGGGTTTGTCCCAGTTCTGCATCACAGTCTACGATTACCTCAAAAGAGATGTTTCCACATTCTAATCCGACAGTGCCTAGCTCAAAAGTAATAAGCTGTCCATCTTGTGTAAAAGGCACTGAAGCATCTGTAATCGTCAGAAAGTCATCTAGCTCTACTTCTATATAAGCATCAGTAGCCTCGAGGGTTCCGTAATTACAGTATTCTATATGATAGGTATTACTAAAACATCTTCTTAAAAATGGAGTAGAAATATTTACTTCCATAAATGGACAAGAGGATGTCGCTACACCTGTAAAGTCTGCCGTTGCCTCATCACCGATGGCTGGTAGACTTATAGCTATATCATTTTCACAAAATCCCCACATATTGCTATAAGGAAAAGCAGTTACAGTATAATCACCTGGAAGTACTACTCTTTTATAAGAGCCATCTTCATCAGTTGTGGTAAAGTATGTTTCTGAAGCATTAGATATTCTAACTACCCAGTCTTGTAGAGGTGATGGATTATTAGACGTACATCCTAGGTCATCGTTTCTTTCTATGGTTCCTTGGACCTTTGCACCATTAGAGGTAATCTGCCCTGACTCATATTCTAGACAGATAAACCCATCTACAAGACTAGTAATCTCAGTGGGTATGCCTACACCGGAAGGAGCAATTCCAAAATCTGTATCGCCATTATCTAGCACACTAAATTTTAAACTAAACAATACCTGGTCTCCGTTAACCAAAATATCAGCAGGAGCAAACCATGCCATGTTTAGAAGACCTGGCTCGATTTCATTGAAGCTTATATTACTGACGTTTAGGGCAGCTGGTATGACTTCATCAAACTGCATTATATTACCATCGTATATATTACTCCATTGTATAGAAGCAAGTGTCTGTGACTCCTCGAGGACTACATCGATAATAATCTCATCGATGCCTACATCATTAGTAAAGGAAACATACATCGTATCACTGCAAGCAGCAGAGAAAATAGTAACTATCCCCCAGCAGGAATTGCCCGTTACTGGATCAGTAACTGTAAAGAAAAACTCGGTAGTCCCGAAGACTTGTAAAAAGACCTCTTCTACTCCATTAAATACCTCAGAAGAATCTGTTGCATTTACTAGCTCTATTTCTAAACCGGGTAACGCTTGGCCCTCTGTCAGCATATCTGAAGTAATCGTAACAGACCCATCTGGGAGAGTAGACACTAGTACATCTGCATTACATACAAGTTGTGCATGAGCAGCAGGAAGAATCAGAATACTAAGGCCGATAATAAAAAGGAAATGGTGGAATTTTTTCATATCGTTTATTTTTTTGTTCATGGTTTTTTAAACGCTACTACAAATATGAGCCACAAAACCACTAATAAAAACAACATTATTTAATAATTGTACAATTTTTATTACACCTATACAATTATACTATATTGATAATCAATTATTTATGTAATTTAGTGTACAATGTACGATTCTAGATTATATCAATTAGTAGAGCAGCTTTCGCCAAAAATATCCTCAGACCTATCCATATACCTAAAGAATACTACTAACCCAAAAAACAAAGACCTCTCTCTACTTTATGAGCAGCTTCAAGGTAATTTGGCTACAGCCAAAAGTAAACTTTCTAAAGTTAAAGTATACCAAAGTATATATCCAAAATCTACCTACAACGATCAAAAATGGAGACTACTCTGCAGCCAATTGCTCAAAAGAATCGAAGCCTATATAGTCAGTCAACGTACCTCAGTGGACAGCCCTGAGTATCACCTGAGTTTATTACAATACTATAGAGAACAAGAACTAAAATCTCATTACGAGTCACAGCTCAAAAGGACCATTAAGTATTTTGAAAACTCTGATAAGCAGGATAGTAATTTCCATGATCAGCGAGTATATCTAGAAGATGAGATCTCGAGTCACCTATTAGGTCAGACTAGAAACCAGGATTTAAACATTCAGAGTACACTGGACCAGACAGATGTGTCTTACCTGATAAAGAAGTTGAAATTTGCTTGCTCAGCTCTAGCACATCGGTCGGTTTATAATATTGAATATGATTTTGGACTGTTAGATCTGATAGAATCAGAAATAGAATCTACTGGACTGCTACGAAATAATCCTGCCTTAGACCTCTACTATACCTGCTATCAGATGTTGTTGCATCCAGAGAATCTAGAGCAGTTTGATTTTTATCGAAATAAGCTGAGTGCTTATCAAAAGATATTTGATAAGACAGAAATCAGAAACCTTTATCTCTTAGGAATCAATATGTGTATCCGTCGATTAAACAAAGGAGAAAAGCAGTTCGGTAAGATAGGCCTAGAAATGTATGAGGAAGCCCTAAAAGCAAAGCACTTACTTATAAACGGAAAGCTCTCTAGATATACCTATCGTAATATTGCGATGATGGCCATCAGGTCTGATGACTTCCAGTGGGCTGATTACTTTACGGAGACTTATAAGGAATACCTTAAAAAAGGAGAGCTACTTCCATCTTACCATCTCAATAAAGCTCTGATACATTATTATAAAGAAGAGCTTGAAGCTGCTAGAGATAATATAATAGAAGCAGATTTTAAAGACCCTCTGATAAACCTAGCTACTAAGACGCTCCTAGCAAAAATCTATCATCAACTCCATGAAAACATGCTCTTAGAATCTCATCTAGATAGTATGGAGATGTATATCATACGCAGGAAGATTATAGGAAATCATAAACAGAACTATAAAAACTTCATCTCTAACCTCCGTAAGCTTAATCGACTGAAACCCTATGATTTAAATAAGAGAGAACGGCTCGTTTCTAAAATTAGCTCTGAGCAGATTCTGACTGAGAAGAAATGGTTTCTCAGTCAGCTAGAAAAATAAAGGAGTTGTTCTATAATAATGAAAACGGGTTGTTCTAAAATGATCTCGTAAGTGCTAGTCTAGCACCTAGAAACTGATATCGTTGTTCTACATTAAAAGTTTCTACTGTAAATGACTCTGGATAATATCTAAAAGATGGATGTAGAGAAATATTCCAAGTATCTCCTATCGCTCGATGGATTCCTAAACTGAGCTGATAACTATGAGAAACATTGGTTTTGAAAATATCTCCTTGAGATCCATCTGTACTTATAAAAGTGGATTTATCTAGTATAATATTTCCTCGAGCCTGAGTTCTGATATTTACGTTTATACCGAGCTCTGTAGATAAACCAAATTTTCCTAAGCTTCTATAATATCCGATAGCTATAGGAATATCTATCATCCTTATTTTATTATGCCTGATGGATTGTATCGGTGTAATCGTCTGGATAAAAGATTGAGTGGTATCATTACTCGTAGTTATGGTCTGCGTATTATTAAAGTTTAAAATGGCTCTATCATTTATCTGCTGATATGCTAGACCAGTGTTAACAAACAATCCAGACTTATGCTGATAGCCTATTCTTAAATCTGCACCCCATGATTCCATAAACTCCTCGTTAGCATCTCTGAATCTTAAGAGGGTATCTCCTATCTCCCCTAAGGTATCTATAGCACTCAGTGTTCGGTCTCCTTTGTTAAAATTCACTCCCAAACCTGCGAACCAATGTCCTTTAACAAGTTCAGGTTTTTCCACATCTATTACTAATGGCTTCATAGAAGTAGGTTGAATAGATCGACTGTAAAAAAGATCAGATAAAGACAGCTGACCGATAGACTCTAAATTACTTCTACTATTGAAAACATCAACATTATTCAATTGGCTCGCAGTGCTACTCTGTGTAACCGATTTATCACTATTCTTAATTATCGAATTTATTCCACTTTCTATAGTTTCTTTTTTCTGAGTAATCAGACTTTCTGTAAAACTCCTAACCGTAAAGTTTTGAGGATTATAAGATTTTAAGTCTTGATTGTTTTGAAGAGTACTTTTTGCGGAATTTGGCTCTACAAATTGTGAACCTGTAGATGCTGGTTTCTGAGCTGTCTGGTTTTTAACCTGATGAGGATTGTCATGGATGTCTTCTTCACTATTCTCTTTTTTTCTTTCCACTGTGTTACCCAATTGGAACTCATCTTTGTGATTAGATGCATTCTTTACAGATAGATTATGGACAGTTGTGTTTTCCTTACTTGTATTTACAGTTTCTGATAATCCTATAGCTGGACCAGAGCTAGGAGAATCTGAAATTCCAAAAATCAATGCAAAAATCACTATGCCTAATACCAGGGAACCAGCAGTAAAGTAAATCCACAAAGGCTTCTTAGGCTTTCTCTTTTGCTGGATATTATTCCAGAGAGCATCAGTATCTACCATAGAATTATGGTTGTACACTTGATCTTTAATATGTTCCTCTAGGCGGTCCTTACCCATGACATTGTATTTTGATTTGCTAATAATTTTTTCCTCAAAATGGATTTTGCTCTTGATAGATTAGATCTAGAACTGGCTTCTTCTATCTCTAAAATGGCTGCTATTTCTTTATGACTATATCCCTCTATACAACTCAGATTAAAAACGATTCGATACTTTTCTGGCAACAGAGCGATGACTTCCATCAGCTCCTCTGCTCCTAACTTTCCATACACATCAGGGTCTATAGATAGAAGATTTTTATGATTCTCATCTGTATCACTGAATTTTAATTTGTGTTTTCTGATCTCGGCCAGTGCCGTGTTTACTGTAATCTTACGCATCCATCCCTCAAAACTTCCACGTGAATCATCATACTGATCGATCGCTTTAAATATTTTTATAAACGAGTCCTGCAATATATCCTGAGCTCCATAACGCTGAGAGGCATACCTCCGAGCTATGGTCAAGAGCAAAGGAGCAAACTGATTTACCAGCTGCCTTTGCCCCTGAGCATCGCCCTTTATACAGGCATGTATGATTTGTGCTATGGTCATATAGTTAAGAATAAATATTCTCTATAAGTATTAAGATATTCTAATTTCTTCTAATGATATTAAACTCTCCTACGCATTCATCTTCTATTCCATCATCATTAAAATCTATCAAGACGTCAAATGATCCTTTTACAAATTCTCCAATATCTCCATTTTCGCTAATAACAACTTCCATATCCTGACATTCTTCAGGCTCACAAGAAGTAAACCAATCAAACATTGAGAATGCAGCCGTAAAACTTGCAGGTTCTATCGGTTCGTCTAAAACTACTTCAGCTAATAGAATAGATATAAAAGATGAATCTGAAGAAGTTGCTACAGGATGTGAGCCTCTAATAAATAAACCATTTTCCCAGGGAGTGACTGAAACATTTACGAATAAAAATTCCTCATCCAATAATGAAATTTGTATAAATTCATTCGCTTGATCACAAGCTATCAAATTTCCAAATAAGACCTCATTGGAAGGACCGACTGGAAACTCCATTAGTTCTGATACTAATCCATTCTCCTTATCCAAGGCTTGAATTTGAACACTAGTAACTTCCTCACAGGTAAATATTTCATAATTAATTTCGGTTGATCCATTTGGTTGACTCCTGAAATTTGAATGTTGATTATTTATTAACACTCTAAAATATCCCCAATCTAATGGTTCCCCAGAACACTTTGACAATGTACCTATTACCCGAATTCTGTTTTCTAATAAATCAGGTATAACTATATCATCTAAGGTAATATCTGTTGTTATGATGCCTACACTTGGATCAGAATAAATAACATCTTTGCAACCATTTCTAACTTCTATGGTATACGAAAAGTCATTTATTAAATCTACTTGAAAATATCCATCAGCATCCGACCAAGCGATTCTACCGCCAGCATTAGAAGATGCCCAAAAAATCAACTGCGTATTGACGATACCTTCTCCACTTTCATTTACTAATCTTCCAGTTACTGTAGATGACGTCCATGGAACATCACAATTCCATGTAGAAAAATGAGATACCTCTCCTACATATTTTCCATCTACAAGTGTGGCAGAACCATCTTCAATCCAGTAGCCAGATATCTCATCAAAATGCCATAGAGGAATAGAAGAAGGAGCAGAGTTAAGTATATCAGCTGGAACTGGAAAAGACAATTCTGCAGTACTTTCGCTTTTTATATTTAGCACATTCCCATTACTGTCTTCTAGCTCGATAGAAATCATCCCATATGTTTCTAGTTGTCTAAATTCTCTAGAACTAGAAAATCCTCTCAGGTCTCCTGGCATTCTTTGATTCAGTAATGGATCTGTAGGATCGTACCAATGGGCGTAAACATTTACATCTCCAGAATAACTCGTTCCTTCTTCTGTACGAATAGCATCTGCCGGAATATTTATTGCAGCTTCATCATTGATTATTATATCGATACCTTCTTGTGATGAGAAGGACTCGATAAGATTTTTTTCTATTAGTTCTATCTCTGTATAAACATCAGATCCATCTCGTGGCATTACGAAAGTAGATCCTATAAAATATCCATCTTTCAGAATTTTTATGTGAGAGCCATTTTGATTCAGAACCATTTGTTGTGTTACAAAAACACCGTTTATATCGGTAGTACTTATTAAGTCGTCATCTATAATAACGGATGCATTTATTACAGGATTACCATTTTCATTAGTTACAAGTCCTAACACCGAGGCGTCTACATCTATCCGAGGCACATCGATTTCTACTTCAGTAGGTGTTCCTAAAATATCTTCATCCTCTCTACAAGAAGTAATTACAAGAGCAAAACTTATAAGGAACAGCAAAAATTTATAATTAGATTTCATTTTTTAATAGTTGTGGTGGTTACGAAATAATGATTTTATATATGCATATACTAGTAGTATCCAGTTATTGCAAGAAACGTTGCGTCAGGTGTGAAAAAATATTCAAACCTTATACAAATCAATCATTTTTATCAGTCATCTAGAAGTACATTAAATTCTCCTTCTACATAGAATTCTGGATCATAGGTATACGCACTAGGAACTAGTCCTGAAAATGTACCTTTTAATTCACTGTCTTTTACAGCTATACTTTCCAGTCTTACTTCTAGATGCTCACATGATGAACAGGCTCCTTTGGTCCAATATAGTCCATCGTCATCTGGCCTTTTAATTTTAGTATTAATCAAAGCGAAAGATGGTTTTTGCACCTCTGTTGTATTTAAATCTAGAACCATTTCTAAATAAAGTGAGTCTCCACTCTGAGAGGCTACTTGTATAGTAATCTTCTCATCGAAGATTCCTATTGGTTCTAATTCTTGTTCATAATTCCAGTCTGTGTCAAAGTCTAAGTATTCTCCTTCTCTACTCTCGGCTTCAGTAGTACAAGAGCTCATTAAAAAACTAAGTGATATAAAACTTATGGTGATTATTATTATGCTTTTCATAATTTAAAAATTGTGGTGGTTACGAAATAATATTTTAAATATGCATATACCTCTTATATTCACTATTTGCAATAAACGTTGCGTCACCCTACAAAAAAATCCTACACTCAATGAAGAATGTAGGATTCTGTATAATTAGATTTTGGCTTTAAGCCAAAAAGAAATATTAATATCTGTAGTATTCTGGCTTGTATGGTCCTTCTACAGGAACGCTGATATAGTCAGCCTGATCCTTAGACATTTCTTCCAGTTCTACTCCGATCTTAGCTAAGTGTAGTCTTGCAACTTTCTCATCTAAGTGCTTAGGAAGCATGTATACTTTGTTTTCGTACTTATCAGTATTCTGCCATAGTTCTAACTGAGCCAGTACCTGATTTGTAAATGAGTTAGACATTACAAATGATGGGTGACCAGTTGCACATCCTAGATTTACTAATCTTCCTTCTGCAAGAACCAATATGTCCTTACCGTTAAGGTTATACTTATCTACCTGAGGCTTGATTTCTACTTTCTCTGCACCAGACTCATTGTTCAACCAGTTCATATCGATCTCATTATCGAAGTGTCCGATATTACATACGATGGTCTTATCGTTCATCGCTTTAAAGTGTTCTGGTCTGATGATGTCTTTATTACCTGTAGCTGTAACTACGATATTAGCATCTTCTAGAGCAGTAGTCATTTTCTTTACTGCAAATCCGTCCATCGCTGCTTGTAGAGCACAGATAGGATCTATCTCAGTAACGATTACTCTACATCCTGCTCCTGCTAGAGAGGCTGCAGATCCTTTTCCTACATCTCCATATCCTGCAACTACAGCTACTTTACCAGCCATCATTACATCAGTCGCTCTTCTGATAGCATCTACACATGATTCTTTACATCCGTATTTGTTATCAAACTTAGACTTAGTTACAGAGTCATTTATGTTTATTGCAGGTAAGGCAAGTGTTCCATTTATCTCTCTCTCATATAATCTGTGTACTCCTGTAGTCGTTTCCTCAGAGATTCCTTTTATAGCATCTACCATTTCTGGGAAACGATCTAGAACCATATTAGTAAGGTCACCTCCATCATCTAGGATCATGTTAAGTGGCTTACCATCAGGGAATGCAGTAAGTGTCTGCTCTATACACCAGTCAAACTCTTCCTCATTCATTCCTTTCCATGCAAACACAGGTACACCCGCAGCAGCGATTGCAGCAGCAGCGTGATCTTGAGTAGAGAATATATTACATGATGACCATGTTACATCGGCACCTAGTTCTACTAGTGTCTCGATTAGTACAGCTGTCTGAATAGTCATGTGAAGACATCCAGCGATTCTAGCACCCTTTAGAGGTTTAGTAGCTCCGAATTCTTCTCTTAATGACATAAGTCCTGGCATTTCTGCTTCTGCTAGGTCCATTTCTTTTCTTCCCCATTCTGCGAGGTTGATGTCTTTTACTTTGTAGTTTAATTTAGTTTCTGTTGCTTGCATTAAAATATGTTGTTTAGAAATTTTTGCAAAATTAGTTTGTTATTGTATGAATAGCAATGTCTATTTTATTAGACGTCGATATTTGCGTACTTCGCATTCTCCTCTATAAATTGACGTCGAGGTGGAACTTCGTCACCCATCAGCTTAGAAAAAGTTAGGTCTGCACTTACTGCATCATCGATGGTTACCTGTCTGAGGATACGCTCGTCTGGGTTCATAGTGGTTTCCCACAGTTGCTCAGCATTCATCTCACCCAGACCCTTATATCTTTGTGTCTTTATTTTTACGTCTTCTTTTCCTCCTGTGTATAGGTCGATAGCTTCTTGTCTCTCCTCATCATCCCAGCAGTATCTAAATTGCTTTCCTTTCTTAACCATATATAATGGTGGAGTAGCAATATATACATAGCCATTAGAGACTAGTGGTTTCATATATCTAAACATAAAGGTCAGAATCAGTGTACAGATATGACTACCATCTACGTCGGCATCACACATGATGACTACCTTATGATATCTTAGTTTATCCATGTTAAGATGTCGCTCTCCTTCTTTTTCCTCTATACTTACTCCGAGAGCCGTAAACATGTTTTTTATCTCTTCGTTCTCGTAGATACGATGTTCCATGGCTTTTTCTACATTGAGAATCTTACCTCTCAGGGGCAAGATGGCCTGGAATTTACGATCTCTACCCTGCTTTGCAGTTCCACCTGCAGAATCTCCCTCCACTAGGAATATCTCACTCTCTACAGGATCTTTAGAACTACAGTCTGATAGTTTTCCAGGAAGTCCACTTCCGGTCAGTACGTTTTTACGCTGGACCATCTCTCTCGCCTTACGAGCAGCATGTCTTGCTGTCGCAGCAAGGATCACCTTATCGATGATACGTTTAGATAGTTTAGGATTTTCCTCTAGGAAATTTTTAAGAGCATCTCCTACGGCTCGAGATACGATACCAGTTACTTCTGAGTTTCCGAGCTCTCCTTTTGTTTGTCCCTTGAACTGTGGCTCGGGCACCTTGACAGATACGATAGCCGTTAACCCTTCTCTGAAATCTTCTCCAGAGATGCTAAACTTCAGTTTACTAAAGTGACCACCTTCTTGTCCATATTTAGAAAACTCACGATTTACGGCTCTTCTAAAACCGCTAACGTGTGTTCCTCCTTCTCGGGTATTTATATTATTTACAAACGAGTAGATGTTTTCGCTATAGCTGGTATTGTATTGTAGAGCAACCTCTACCTCTACATTTTCTTCTTTCCCTTTAACTACTATCGGTTCTTCGATAATCGGAGTACGTCCTGCGTCTAGAAACTTTACAAATTCTTGCAATCCTCCTTCTGAGTAGAAGGTCTCATTTTTAGGAGCTCCATCTACCATCTCTCTCATATCCGTTAGCGTAAGCGTCAGACCAGAGTTAAGAAAAGACATTTCTCTTATACGATTAGCGAGCACATCCCACTTATACTCTAATGTCTCGAAGATGTCTGCATCGGGCTTGAAAGTTATAAACGTTCCGGTAATGTCCGTCTTGCCGATAACTTTTACATCTTCTTTTGGCTTACCGATAGAAAACTCCTGAACAAAAATCTCTCCCTCTCGGTGAATCTCTGCTTTGAGATATCCTGATAATGCATTTACACAAGAGACTCCTACCCCGTGGAGACCACCAGATACTTTATATGTATCCTTATCGAATTTACCTCCTGCATGCAGTACAGTAAGTACAACCTCTAGTGCTGACTTCTGCAACTTCTCATGCATACCAGTCGGAATACCTCTACCATTATCCTTAACAGTTATAGAATTATCCTCCTCGATGATTACATCGATCTTAGAACAGTGTCCTGCGAGGTGCTCATCGATGGAGTTATCGATTACCTCCCAGACGAGATGGTGGAGTCCTTTTGTATCGGTCGAGCCGATATACATTCCGGGTCGTTTTCTTACGGCTTCTAAACCCTCAAGTGCGGTAATATTACTAGCACTATAATTTCCCTTCTTATTGCCCTTTTTATCGCTCATAAATTCTTTTCCGATTTGGTGGTGCAAAGGTACGTAAAAAGCCCTGCAAAAGCGAGGATACAGGCCTGTATAACTGCCTTAAAATGAGGGATTTTTGGTCTATTTTGTATGTTTCTGCATATATCTTCAGAATAGCTCTTTGTGAGAGCTAAATAGCTTCTAATTTACTCATACATCATTGCCTAGATGGAGAAGGAATATTGTCCTACTTTTAGGAAGTCTAAGAATAAATTATTTAGAATTTTGAAAGAATATTTATTAGAAGCAGAATCAGATCTTTTGGCTATAGCCAAAGAAATACATGAGCAGGCTCAGCACAAAATCTTCCTCCTCGTCGGAGATCTAGGAGCAGGGAAAACCACCTTTACAAAGTACTTTTTATCGCTACTAAATGCAGAAGATCAAGCCAGCAGTCCGACATTTTCTATAATAAATGAGTATCTATATACTGATAACAAATTCTATCACATCGATCTATATCGACTAGAAACGCTAGAAGAAGCCATGGATATCGGAATCGAAGAATACCTCTACAGCGGTCATTACTGTTTTATAGAATGGCCTGGACTTATAAAGGATATTGTGCCAGATGAGCATCACGTCTTAGAATTTCATATATTGGAAGGAGACAAGCGTACTATAAGCTATAAATAATTATTTCCGTTATGAGTGATTTTGGGAAAAAGATATCTTTTACAGATTTTTTCTCTGAGGGTCAGTTTGAAACTCAGGTAGAGACATTGGCTGTGAGCCAACGTAAAGAATCCATAACAATAGGAATTCCTGCGGAGACCACTCTGAGTGAAAACAGAGTACCTCTAGTCCCTAACTCCATACGTACACTCATAGGCTATGGCCACGAAGTCCATATCGAATCCGGTGCTGGAAACAATGCCTACTTTTCAGACCATGATTATAGTGAGGCTGGAGCCAAAGTCGTACATAGTAAGGAACAAATATTTAAGTGCAATGTCATCCTTAAAATTGCACCACCGACAATCGAAGAAATCGACCTTTTCCAAACAGACCAGATTCTGATCTCTCCTTTACAGTTTCCGATATTATCAGAAGAGTACTTACAGAAACTCAAACAAAAGAAAGTCATAGCTCTAGCGATGGAGTACCTCCAATCTGATGATGGATATTTTCCGATTGTAAGGATTATGAGTGAGATCGCTGGAATGGAATCTATTCTCACCGCAGCAGAAATTCTCAGTAAGTCCAATGGTGGAAGAGGAACACTACTAGGCGGCATATCTGGAATACCTCCTGCCAAAGTTGTAATTCTAGGTGCTGGAGTCGTAGGAGAGTTTGCAACTAAGACTGCCCTAGGTTTAGGAGCCTCGGTAAGAGTTTTCGATAATGACATCTCTAAATTGATGAGATTGCAATCACAGGTCGGGCGGCAGTTACACACATCCGTAATAAACCCTGTTTACCTGGGTTATCAGCTGGTAAGTGCAGATGTGGTCATCGGAGCTATGCATTCTAGAACGGGCAGAACTCCTGTTATCGTAACTGAGGATATGGTCAGCAAGATGAAGGAAGGCTCGGTAATCGTAGACATCAGTATAGATCAGGGAGGAATCTTTGAAACCTCAGAAATGAGAACCCTTGAAGATCCGACCTTTAAGAAACACGGAGTTATTCATTACTGTGTGCCTAATATAGCTTCTAAGGTGTCTCGAACTGGCTCTATAGCCGTAAGTAATATCATGACTCCACTCCTTCTACGTGCTGGTGCAGCTCTAAATATAGAATCACTCCTCTACAAAAGCAAAGGTATACGGAATGGCGTATACGTATACAAAGGATGCCTCACTAATCAATATCTCAGCAAGCGGTTTAACATGAAGTATACTAGTTTGGATTTATTGCTTACTAGTAATATGTAGGACTAGAAACTATTTAGCTAAATAGTTTGTCCACAAGTTGTGCTTTAGAAATATCATGATGGTCAGCAATTCTAGATAATATGGAAGAAAGTGTTCCTACTTTAATGGGTTTATGATTAGGAACCGTAATGTGATGAACACCCATTTCTGAAGTGGTTAACCTCATATGGCTCCCTACTTGACGTGTAACTGAATAGCCAAGAGATTTAAGTTTTTTAGCAAGTATTTTCCCCGAAATATCTCTCGGAATTTTCAAACTGAAAATATTTCTTCCTTCACTACATGTAGGCGAATTAATTTTGTTTCTTGATCGTCAAAATGGCATCGCACCGCCTCTTTGATGTTTTCTTTAAGTTCTTTCAAAGTCGCACCATCAGTAAATATAGAATCATTTACTCCAGAAGCAAGGTAGCCTCCTTCTTCACTTTCTTTTACAACAAATATTAATTCTTGCATACTCCAAATTTAATCTAAAAAATAATAGCACTAACTAGTACCTTAGCTCATCGATGAAATATGATAATGCACGTCTAGATTTATTACTTTTTAGCATTATATAGTAAGATGATGTCCTTTCTAAATAGACCCATTAGTTCAAAAGCCCTCGGCCTATTTAGAGTACTTTTCGGTATTCTTATATTATATCAATTCTATAAGTTCAAACTCAGAATCGATAGTTTTAAGGATCCGGACTACTTATTTTTTCCTTTTCCCGAACTGGATTGGATACCAGCAGTTTCTGCAGAAGCTATGCTTATAATCTGGGCAATCGGATTGATAACCAGCTTTCTTGTTATCCTAGGGATAGGATTTAGAATAAGTTCTATACTCCTAGCTCTTGTATATGGATACTTTTTCTCGCTAGATGCTCTTTATTATAACAACCATTATTATTTAATCTTTCTCATCTGCCTCCTTTTAGCTTTTACCAATGCAGACCGTTCCTTTTCCCTAAGTCTATTCAAAAAGAAATCAAAAACCCAACTCGTTCCATTCTGGCAATACGGAATTTTCCAACTCCAGCTTGCCATCGTCTTTTTCTATGGCGGACTTTCTAAGGTTAGTTATGACTGGTTTAGTGGTAATGTACTTGGTGACATTACATCTTCTGCTTTTGTAAATAATGTTTTGATTTACGGCGGCTGTTTATTTGATTTAATTATTCCTTTTGCTCTTATTTTTAAAAGGACTCGATGGTTTGCCATTTTGTTGATCGTGTTTTTTAATCTATCGAATCATTTTCTCTTTGATGATATAGGTAGTTTCCCTTTTCTGGTTATTGCTGCTTTAGTGCTTTTTATGGCAGAAGGACATATGCCTAATTTCATTTCTAAGTTCTTTGGTAATAATAACAAAGAGGATGCTGAGTCATTTAAAATGAACAAGTTGATTAAAATCAGCTTAATTGCTTTTTTTGCTTTTCAGTTTCTTTATCCATTTAGACATCATTTTATTCCAGGACATGTCGACTGGACTGGACAGGGACATTATTTTGCATGGAGAATGAAAAGCTTTAGTAAGGATTCAAAACTAACCGTCTATGGTTTTGATAAAACTAAAAAAGCGAGAACCTTTAAAATAAATCACGGCTTAGATAATTACAGAATACAAAGGCTCACTGCCATGCCACATATGATGCCAAGATTTGCAGAAAATATGCGGAAACTTGTAGAGGAGCAAGATGGCATAAATCCAAATTTCGGAATATCTATAGACCTTCTAGTATCCTTTAATGGTCAAGAAGCAAAACGTGCCATTAGTCCTAATGTGGATGTGTCGCGAGAAGTGTTTAATAAATACGGAGAGAATCCTTGGATTCTTAAGCTTGAGTGAGATTAACTCGATAATAATAAGAGACTAATTTTCAAAAAGGAAAAAGATGTTTCGACAAGCTCAACATGAAAAAAGAGGAGATGGTAATGACTTTAAAAATAATTCTATGAGAAACTTAATACTTAGTCTTTTATTTATCACAACCTCATGTGGCTTTGACATGGATAAGTTTAAAGAAGAGTGTCCATTTGATTTTATCTATTCATGGCATTATCTCGAACTACCTGTCCAATTTGAGCCAAATCAAATGACTTATTCTGTAGGAGACACTGTACATGTAAATGTGAGCTTTGATGATAAAATTTATGATTTTAGTGCTCAAGATACTTTTACAATCATAGATTTTCCGTTCAAACCAGCATTTCAATTGTACAAGATTGAAGACATTTCAGTATGGACAGAAGGATTAGAATATAACGAGGTCATAATTGATTCGATTTATCAACCTGTATACCTAACAGGAAGTCAATTCTCTAATTCTTATCATTCTAAACATTTCTATGCAGAAAATAGATACAACTTTGAGTTTGAATTGGTTTTAAACACTCCGGGTAGATACGTCTTTATAATAGTAGATGAATATGAAGAAAATCAAGGAAGTCATGCGGACGTACAAAATGCTGAAGCAGATGCCAATCGATGGGAAGGAAGATGTGAACTACCACTAACTCTTGCCTATCTGATGGAAGGAGACGCATATCTTCAAGAATTTAAAGAAGAAATTCGTTTCCTAGATACTGTAATTTACAGAGATCGGCTTACTTCTCTTTTTGATGAAAATCTAAAGGATCATTTAGATAGAGGTGCTACACCTGTTGAGCTAGATGGCTTTAGAGGTTTTGAAGTAGTAGAGTAATATTAAATAATAAGGAGATTGTATTCCTTTGAGAATACAATCTCCTTTCTTAAAAAACTAGCAACTACTTTCAAAATCACAAAAAACCTTATTTTTACGTCCAATGAGAATCACTATTATAGATATTATTATAATTAGAAAGAATCGTCCGTAATCGGAAGAGTAAATAACATATTTAAAAAGCTCTGACGATTGTCAGGGCTTTTTTTATTGAAGTGAGTATATGAGTAAGTATAAAGAGTATAAAAAACTGGATCTCCCTAGCATCGATAAGGAATTGCTGCAATTCTGGGAAGAGCATAAAATATTTGAAAAGTCGGTAGACCAGAAACCTGAGTCTAAGCCCTTTGTATTTTATGAGGGACCTCCATCAGCCAATGGAAAACCAGGAATCCATCACGTAATGGGTCGTACTGTAAAAGACCTCTTCTGCCGATACAGAACCATGAAGGGTTATCGAGTAGAACGTAAAGGAGGCTGGGATACTCACGGTCTACCTATCGAGCTGAGCGTAGAAAAAGAACTCGGCATTACCAAAGAAGACATCGGTAAAACCATCTCTATAGAAGACTATAATAAACAGTGTCGTACAACAGTGATGAGATACAAAGATCTCTGGGATGACATTACTCGTAAGATGGGTTACTGGGTAGATCTAGATGATCCGTACATCACCTTTGAAAATAACTATATCGAGTCAGTCTGGCACTTGCTCAAAAAACTCTACGATAAAGATCTTATCTATAAAGGATATACGATCCAACCTTACTCTCCTGCTGCAGGAACAGGTTTGAGTTCGCATGAATTAAATCAACCAGGGTGTTATCAGGATGTCAAAGACACCTCAGCAGTCGCTCAGTTTAAAATTAAAAACACAGATAAGTCGGCCTTCCTTTTTGAAGGAAAGTCAGAAGGAGATGTATACATAATTGCATGGACTACTACCCCATGGACGCTTCCTTCTAATACTGCTCTAGCGATGGGTAAGAAGATCGATTATGTAAGAATAAAAACCTATAATCCTTACACTAAGCTTCCGGTAAATATCATTTTGGCGAAAGCCTTACTCGGAAAATGGTTTAAACCAGAACAAGCCGAGCTAGATTATGCAGCCTACAAGCCAGAGAACAAACTGATTCCTTATGCGATTACTGGAGAGTGGAAAGGAGCAGATTTTGAGCTGATAGAGTATGAGCAATTATTGCCATATGCACAGCCAGAAGAAGGAGATGCCTTTAAGGTGCTACTTGGAGATTTTGTCTCTACAGAGGATGGTACAGGAATCGTACATCTGGCTCCATCTTTTGGTGCAGATGATATGAGAGTTGCTCGTAATTATGGAATCGGAGCACTTACGCTGGTAGATAAGCAAGGGAAATTTGTAGATGCCGTAACAGACTTTGCAGGACGATATGTAAAAGATTATAAAGACGAGGGTGCTGATTATAAAAATGTCGATATCGATATCTCGATAAAACTAAAGACAGAAAACAAAGCATTCAACGTACAGAAATATGCCCATAATTATCCTCACTGCTGGCGTACAGATAAACCGATTCTTTACTATCCACTAGACAGCTGGTTTGTAAGAGCTTCTTCTGTAAAAGGAAGGATGAAAGAGCTCAACAACACTATAAACTGGAAACCGTCGCATACGGGTGAGAAGCGATTCGGTAATTGGTTAGAAAATCTACAAGACTGGAATCTATCCAGATCTAGATACTGGGGAATTCCACTTCCGATCTGGCGTACTCCAGATGGAGAGCAAGAAATATGCATCGGTTCTCTAGAGCAACTCTCTGCAGAGATCGATAAGGCAAACGATAAATTGGGCTTAAGCCAAAGTCTACCCGAAGATTTACACAGACCATATATCGATGACATTACACTGGTTAGTGATGATGGTCAGAAGATGGTCAGAGAGCTAGATCTTATCGACGTATGGTTTGATAGTGGATCGATGCCTTATGCTCAGTGGCATGCTCCGTTTGAGAACGAAGAAAAATTTAAACAAAACTTCCCTGCTGATTTTATCGCAGAAGGAGTAGACCAGACTCGTGGATGGTTCTATACCTTACATGCGATCGCATCGATGGTTTATGATAGTGTGGCCTATAAAAACGTAGTTTCTAATGGACTCGTACTCGATAAAAACGGAGTCAAAATGTCTAAGCGTCTAGGTAACGCCATTGACCCTTTTGAAACTCTAGATAAGTATGGTGCTGATGCGACCAGATGGTATATGATTTCTAATGCACCACCTTGGGACAATCTAAAATTTGATTTAGATGGTGTGGATGAGGTGAGACGTAAGTTTTTCAGTACTTTGTATAATACGTATAATGGATTCATAGCAGTATACGGGAACATCGACGGCTTCACGTATGCGGAAGATGCAGTACCTCTAGCGGATAGACAAGAAATAGATCGATGGATTATCTCTAAACTCAATTCATTAATTGCAGAAGTAGATGAAGATTGTAATAATTATGAGCCGACGAGTGCTACCCGTAAGGTGCAGAGTTTTGTAGAATCACATCTGAGCAACTGGTATGTACGACTTTGTCGTAGAAGATTTTGGAGAGGAGAATATAATAATGATAAAATAGCTGCTTATCAAACCTTATATGAGTGCTTAGTTGCTGTAAGTAAGATGATGGCTCCAGTAGCTCCGTTTTTTGCGGACTGGTTGTATAAAAACTTAAATGACATAACCCGTAAAGAGGAACATAACTCTGTTCACTTGGCGGATTTTGCAGTATCGGATATATCCAATATTGATAAATCATTAGAAGAAAGGATGGATTATGCTCAGAGAATATCTTCTCTAGTTTTATCCTTACGTAAGAAGGAAAATCTACGAGTAAGACAGCCTTTACAGAAAATACTTCTACCAGTGCTCAATGATGGTTTCCAGTCTCAGGTAGACGCTGTAAAAGACCTCATCCTAGCAGAGGTAAATATAAAAGAGATAGAATACCTCTCTGCAGACGATGGATTTATAAAAAAGAAAATCAAAGCCAACTTTAAGACTCTAGGAAGGAAACTAGGTAAAAACATGAAGGCTGCTGCAGGACTTATCGGTCAAATGAATACCGATGATATTGCTAAACTAGAAAAGGAGGGAAAGTACACTTTAGATATCGAAGGTCAGAATTATGAGCTCGACTTAGAAGATTTTGAAATATCTTCTGATGAGATTCCAGGATGGCAGGTCGCAAATGATAGAGACATCACAGTAGCAATGGACATCACACTGACTCCTGAGCTACAAGCAGAAGGAACAGCAAGAGAGATTGTAAACAGAGTACAGAACATCCGTAAAAACAGTGACTATAATGTTACAGACCGCATACGTGTAAGCGTATCTGCTCACGATAAAGTTTCTGATGCTATAGATCAGTACGGTGATTATATTAAAAACGAAGTCCTAGCAGATCAGTTAGATATTGTAGATAATGGTGGTGAGGAATTTGATTTATATAATGAAGTAGTCGTAAATATCGAAGTAAGTAAGGTGTAAGCTGTAAATGTTCATTTAAGGATGAGCAATAAAATAGTAATTCAGCTTTTTAAAATATTGGTTTCCAAAGTCCTCTTTACTTATAGGGGACTTTTTTTGTATGTAAGCATTAAGATTTGAGATTTGCAAATCACACCCTTTTAAAAACTCAAAAACCTTATTAGGTCCATTACCATAGTGATTACTACCTCCTAATCCATGTTCGAAAATAATAATCGGCTTCCATTGCCTGATGAGTTTTTGAGCTCCTTGCATGACAAGATATTCTGCACCTTCTACATCTATTTTTATTAAGTCTATTTTCAGATCTTTAGGAATGACGTTATCTAATAAATTTGTATCCACCGTAATCTGTTGGTCCACCTCATTAGGTAAATCGTAGTCACGTTTTTTTAATCCTGAGTATGATGGATTAGATATTACATGATTAAATGATGATTTTCCTTCAGTATCACTTGCGGCCATATTGAACAACTTAACTCTGTTATGAGACCTATATTTTTCCAGTAAATTTTTAAAGTTATCAGGGATAGGTTCGATGGCAAAATGATTTCCATTAGGAGCACGATCTATAAACAGATCCAGAATTTCTCCTCTGAAGCATCCTACATCGATGGTATTACTAGTATCATTGAGAACTTCATTAATTATCTTTTTAGTTTGATAATCGTACTGTTGGTTTTTTGTAAATCGGACGGGAAGTTTTTTGAGAACTGTTTTTAAACCGGATGGCAGGTAATACTTTAAGTTTACAGACATAGTTATTCATTTTTGACTATAAACAAATCTATAAACAAAGGTCTCTGAAAGATTTTATAATTATCACCTTGTCTCCATCGATTATATGGAGAAGATATTTATGACATAAAAATGAAATGCCTAGCGAAAGAAAAAGACTAGAATACTACTCCTAATACCCCTTCTCTCGATTTGCTTGTTTAAAAGTATACTGCTCTAGGTATCCGTCTTCTAGAAATTGCCTCTCTTCTTCACCTATCTGACGAGCCTTTATTGCAAAATCCATACGTCGTTTTAGGATTCTTCTAAATGCTTGCTCATCCTTAGCTGAGAAAGCAATTTTGTATTCTTGCTCGATCTGCTTTCCTACATCATATTCCATGGTTAGCAAGCTCATTCTATTAGGGTCATAGAGTGACGGTCTTGCATATTGTTCAACATAGAAATCCTTCAGGTCTTCTGATAGCAATGGATACTGCTCTATAAAATCGTATTGGTGCTTTTCTCGTTCAGCATCACTGAGTAAAGCATGCAGCTTTATCATGTAAGACTGCTTGTCTGGATTATGGAATAGGTTGAACTGTTCAAATATCCAACTCAATTCCTCCTTACTGAGATCCGCCTTATCCTTATTAAAAAGACCGATAAGCTTATCGTCAGAGGAGATTGTGTTTTGAGCATATTTGGCTAGAGCCAACAGAGCTTCTGGTTTTTTAAATCCTCTCGCTTGTATTTTCTGTATACCATATGCATCAAAAAATATCATCACTGGATATCCTCCGATTCCGAATGCATAAGCTATATCCCTATCAGGACCATGCTCTGCTTCTACCTTAAAGGGAATAAAGTTTTCGTTTATGTAATTCGATAATTTGGGATCTTTAAAAGTAGTCTGGTCTAGTTTTTTACATGGACCACACCAGGTCGTATAGATGTCTACAAAGACTTCTTTCTTTTCTTCTTTGGCCACAGCCAAAACCTCTTCCCAACTACCTTCAAAAAATTCAATGCCCTGAGCGGTAGCATTCCAGCTTATAATTACAAACAATAAAAGTAGATACCTAGACATATTTTCCTAATTGAAATCCAATAAAAACACCTATTAAACAGACGATGATACTACTCAGAACATATACAAGAGCCATGCCGATTCCACCAGCTTCTATCAGCTTAAAAGTCTCCGCAGAGAAAGTAGAAAATGTACTGAATCCACCACAAAAACCTGTCATCATCAATAACTTAAGATCAGCAGACCATTCTTTTTCTGCAGAACTAGAAAGCATATATCCTAGTAATAAACAGGCCATAAGATTAGCGATAAAGGTCGCCCAGGGAAAACCATCAGTATATGGAAATAATCTACTCACTCCATATCGAGCCATACTTCCAGCTCCTCCACCTATAAATACGTAGAGCCAAGTCATGATTAGCTTCTTTCTTTTCGACGATTCCGAGCGATGAGGTAAAGCAGAGAGGATAGCAGGATAGCGAGTCCCATAATGAGTATCAGTAGATTGAGACTTCCGATGTTCTGCATCTTTACAACTATAAAAATGAAGAGCATGTTTACTACGACCAGTGTACTCGTCGCCTGCATATGTGTAAGACCAGAGTCTATCAGAAGGTGGTGGATATGATTACGATCTGGCTCAAAAGGAGAACTGCCTTTTAAAACCCTCATCGTAAAGACTCTGAGTGTATCGAATAATGGCAAAATCAATATCCCAAAGGCAACAGCTGGAGCAGCATTAAAAGCAAACTCCTCATATGGCGAGCCTTGCAGTTCGTTATGTAGTTCGATAAACTTTATCGCTAGTATAGAGCAGACTAATCCTAGTAAAAGTGAGCCAGTATCTCCCATAAATATCTTAGCAGGCGTAACATTGTATTTTAAGAATGCCAGAATAGATCCTGATAATGCAAAGGCCACTATCGCTATCTCGATACGATCTATCTGATAAAACCATACACCCAGCACTACAGAAATAAGGATTCCGAGACTACCCGACAGTCCATTTATCCCATCGATAAGATTAAAGGCATTTATAATTACCAGTATTGTAAGTAAGGTAAGAGCTACGCTGACAAAATATGGAATCTCATAAATGCCGAATATGCCCTGAAAACTAGTCAAAACTACCTTTGCTTTAAAGATCAAAATAAGTGCAGCAAAGATTTGTCCCGCAAATTTTTTGCCTGGCGACATAGGATCGATATCATCCTTGGCTCCGATAAGAAAGATGATTATAAAGGAACAAAGGATATATTGTAGATCTCCGAAATACTTAAAAGGAGTCCAAAGTATTATAGAGAAAATAGTCCCCGCAAAGATTCCGATTCCACCGAGAGAAGGTGTACTGACAGTATGAGATCTCCTTTCTCCAGGCTCATCCATCAGCCGTTTTTTAATAGCCACACTGATAATAGAAGGTATGGCCAAAAAGGTCAGTACAAATGAGGTAAGAAATGCAAGTATTATATCATACATATCGAGTACAAGAATACTAGTTTTTACTCAATACTAGTCCCTATTTTGACCTCTAAAGCTGCATAAACAAATAAAGCCCATCCAACCACCTATTTTCGTACCTTTGACCACCTTTAAATAGCCTTAATTTTTTGATTTTTTGTTATGTCCGATACTTTAAAAGAAAAGATAGATCATCATAAATTGCCCGAGCATATAGCCGTAATAATGGATGGCAATGGACGCTGGGCAAAAAGCAAAGGAATGCCTCGAGTATTCGGGCATCGTAGCGGAGTAAAGGCTGTAAGAGAGATTACCGAGGCAGCAGCTGAGATAGGTGTCCAGTTTCTGACATTATATGCCTTCTCCACCGAAAACTGGAATAGACCTACCCTAGAAGTAGACGCTCTGATGCATCTACTCGTTAAGACTATCGAGGCAGAGGTAAAGACCCTGAACAAAAACGATATCCGCTTAGTAGCCATCGGCGATATAAGCAAACTCCCAAAAAAGAGCTATGAAGCTCTAAAAAAGGCCATGGACGACACTAAGTCCAATAAAAGAATGACCTTATGTCTTGCACTCAACTATAGCTCAAGATGGGAAATCGTAAATTCAACTAAGCGACTGGCAGAAGCAGTAAAGTCTGGAAAGATAGATGTCGAAGATATCACGGTGGACACATTTAGTTCTTTTTTGGCTACAGCCAATATGCCAGACCCAGAGTTGCTTATACGGACAAGTGGGGAAAAGAGGATAAGTAATTACCTATTATGGCAGCTTGCTTATACGGAATTGCACTTTTTGGACCTTTTTTGGCCAGATTTTAGAAAAAAACACCTGTATGAGTCGATTATCGACTTCCAAAACAGAGAACGTCGCTTCGGTAAAACAAGCGAACAGTTAACTTAAAAAATAGTTAAAGAACATTAAATACGAGAACGTGGTCAGCATAAATGATAATCTTGTTTTCAATTCTACGAGTATGAAAAATTACATAAAACTATTCTCTTCACTGATGATCCTTATGGTCGCTACACTAGCTACTTCTCAGGACTCACTAGCTGTTTATGACTATACCGAAAAAGGTAAATTCGAAATCGGTGGTGTAGAAGTAATCGGTGCGGAAACTAGAGATAGAAATGCTATAAAATCTATTACAGGATTAACTGTAGGGAGAACTATAGAAATACCAGGTACAGATATACCTCTAGCAGTAAAATCACTTCTGAGACTACAGTTGTTTGAAGATGTACAGATTGTACAGAAAGAAAGAGCAGGAGATGTTGTGTTCCTAGAAATCAGACTTAAAGAAAGAAATACACTGTCTAGATACTCATATAAAGGAGTAAAAAAGACAGCACACGATGATCTAAATGACATCGTAGCAAATATCGTCTCTAAAGGAAGTATCGTAACAGAGGATCAGAAAGAACTCTGTAAGGTAAAGATCAAGGACTTTTTTGCCGGAAAGGGTAATCTAGACACTGAGGTAAAAATCGAAGAGATAAAAGATACCGATAAGCCCAATGCGATAAGACTGGTTTTCGATATAGATAAGAAAGAACGTGTAAAAGTCCAAGGGATATATTTTGTAGGAGCAGAAAATGTTTCTCCTCGTAAGTTGCGTAAGGCAATGTCTAACACAAAGCAAAAAGGTACCCTATTTAAGAAAACAAAATTTGTGCAAGGAGACTATGAGGCTGATAAGGAAAGCGTTATCAACTATTATAATCAGAATGGATTCAGAGATGCAAAGATTGTAAAAGACTCTGTCTGGAGAAATGCGATGGGTGAGGTAATGGTAATGATTACTATGGATGAGGGAAATCAGTATTTCTTCAGAGACATAGACTGGAAGGGAAATTCTAAGTATAGTAAAGACCAGCTCAGTAGAGTAATGGGAATAGCTGATGGAGATATTTACAATCCTGAGCTACTGGAGAGCCGACTACGATTTAGCCAAGATGGTCGTGATATCTCTTCTCTATATCTGGATGATGGATACCTATTCTTTGAGGTAAATGCCGTAGAAACAGCCGTAGAAAACGATTCTATCGATCTAGAAATGCGTATCTATGAGGGACCACAGGCGACCATCGCCAATGTTACCATAGAAGGAAATGATAGAACTAATGAGCACGTAATCAGAAGAGAACTAAGAACTAGACCGGGTGAGAAGTTTAGTAGATCTCAGATAATCAGGTCTCAGAGAGAGATTATAAACCTTGGATACTTTAATCCAGAAAATCTAAATATAGAAACCCCAGTAAATCCTCAAAGAGGAACAGTGGATATAAAATATACAGTAGAAGAGAGACCATCCGATCAGCTAGAATTATCTGCAGGATATGGAGGAGCGAGTGGTCTATTAGGAACACTAGGGGTTACCTTTAATAACTTCTCAGTAGCAAACATAAAAAAGAGAGAAACCTGGAGTCCCCTTCCTCAGGGAGATGGACAGAAGCTATCTGTAAGATTACAGTCTAACAGTAGATTCTTCCGGTCAGGAAATGTATCCTTTACAGAGCCATGGCTCGGAGGCAAAAAGAGACAATCGTTTACAGTAGGTGGACTTTTCTCTACCTTTGATTTTTCTGATTTTGCTCAGGGTTCACTTAATATTTACAGAGTCTTTGCAGGTTTAGGATCACAACTGAAGTGGCCTGATGATTTCTTTTCTTCAAACACTACTGCTACTTTAGAATTTCTAAACATGGACAATTACGCCCAGGGAAATTTCTTTGTAGAATCAGACCAGGGAAATCCGATTAGTGTTTTGACGGGTAATTTTAAAAACTTCTCTATCAAGCAGGTCTTTACTCGTAGCTCTGTAAGTGAGCCTATATATCCAAGACGTGGATCTAGAATCTCACTGACCATGCAATTTACTCCGCCATATTCATTATTTAGATCAGATGATTTCTGGGCTTGTGATGAAGATTGTGTAGACGGTGTAAGAAGAGATTTAACACTGACGAGAGGACCGAGACAAGTATTAGATGAGGCGTCGGTAAATGAGGAGGTAGTCCGTAGAGAACTCGCAGCTAAACACGAGTGGCTAGAATACCATAAGTGGAGAGTAGATGCAGAGTGGTATTATAATATAGTAGATAAACTGGTTATTGCGGCTAATGCCAAAATAGGAATCTTAGGATCATACAATGGAGATATCGGATTCTCTCCTTTTGAGCGTTTTGAGCTAGGTGGAGATGGATTATCTAATCAGACAGCAGGGATTACTGGAAAAGACATTCTCGCTCTGAGAGGTTATGAGGTTACAGACATAGAACAGAATGGCAGAGGTGGTGCGACCGTATTTAATAAATATACTGTAGAGCTGAGATATCCATTATCACTTAATCCTAGTTCGACGATATACTTCCATACCTTCTTCCAGGGTGGTAACGCTTGGGGAGACATAAAGGACTTTAATCCATTTGAGCTTAATAGATCAGCAGGATTTGGTATGAGAGTATTTTTACCGATGTTCGGTCTCTTAGGATTTGATTATGGATTAGGACTCGATAAAGATATTCCTAATGGATCACCTCTAGGAAACTACGGTAAGTTTAGTATCGTACTCGGATTTGAGCCAGACTAAGGAAGGAAATTCAAATACAAGAATCAAACACAAACTCAAAACATAAGGGACTTGGACGTTCAAAGGAAATTCAAGGGCAAGAATCAAGTTCAAATTCAAGTGCAAACTCAAAAATCGGTTGCAAGTGGATTTATAACTTGGGTTTAAATTAAGGTTTTGACTCAAACAATACTTAATCTTTCGTTAAAATATGGCCATTTTATTATCGTATAGATATATTTGCCGTCCTTAAAGAAAATTACATTACACAAATGAAAACACTTAAATCGATTATAACAGCCCTGAGTTTGGTTTTATTCCTCTCTGTAGGATTAAATGCTCAGAAATTTGGTTACGTAAACTCTACTCAGTTATTAGTAGATATGCCAGATGTTAAGAGTGCTGACTCACAGTTAGAAACTTATCAGAAGCAACTTGTTTCTAAAGGAGAGACTATGGTAAAGAGCTTTGAAGCAAAATATAAGGCTTACATAGACAAAGCAAACGCTGGAACACTCTCTAAGATAGAGATGCAAAAAGAAGAAGGTGCTCTAGCTACTGAGCAGCAGAAAATACAGCAGTACGAGCTAGAAGTACAGCAGAAGATTCTTACTAAGAGAGAAGAACTATATAAGCCTATCCTTGCAAAGGTACAAGCAGCTATAGATGCAGTAGGAGCTGATGGAGGATATACTATGATATTCGATACGAGTACAGGAGCTTTATTACATGCAGATTCTAACGAAGATCTTACCTCAAAAATTAAGGCGAAGCTCTAAGCTTTCCGATTAATAAAAGAATTAATGATATGGCGATCGACTACTGCAACTAGTCGGTCGCCATTTTTTATTCCAGCTATCGACCAGCCATTCTGATTCATCGTTTCAAATACCTCTTCTAGACGATCCTCAGGAGTAAAGTACCCAAAGGCAGAAGACATCAACTTACTAATCAGCTGATCACTAGATAGTTCTCGTTTTATAAAGTCTCTTATATAAACCTCTGGTATAGATCCGATAGGATTCTGATTGTCATCAAAGACCAAAAAATTACGAGCTACTCCTTGATTATAGAAGTTTAAAACCTTCTGCATGGTCTCATGATGGAATATCAAAGGATAGTCTTTTTCCATTATTTCAGATAAGCTAGTATTTGAGAGTTTGTCTTTAAGAACAGCTTGTTTGTTTTCATTTGTAGCCATGAAGAAGATAAATACCCCTATAAATCCTATTGTAACATGTGGCAACCATACTGCTAGAGCTATAAAAGCTACTGCCAATATCCGTCCGATTACACTTGCAATAAAAGTCGCTCTTACTCTAGTGGTAACCATAGAAAGGAGTGCTCTAAGAATCCTTCCTCCATCCATCGGAAACGCGGGAATCAGATTAAAAAGAAAGAGAGTAATGTTTACTACGATCATAAATCGAATAAAGCTTTGCAGATTTTCTGGAGTCAATGCAAAATTTTCTAAATCTGTCGCTATAAAACTTTGGCTATACAAGCCGTAAAAAACAAACCCTAGTATTACAGCTACTACTACATTTACTAAAGGACCAGCTATGGCGATGACCAATTCCTTCCAAGGCTTATCTGGCATCTCTTCCATGCGAGCGACTCCTCCGATCGGAGATATAATTATGTCTCTAGTAATTACTTTATATCGTCGAGCAGCTAGGGCATGTCCATATTCATGCAATATGACAAATAGAAATAGACTCAGCATAGATGCCAAAAGCCATAGGGACGAACTGATGGATAAACCCTCCGTTACTGCAACATAGATAATCATCAGAAATACAAAACCAAAGGTCCAGTGTACATAAACCGGAATGCCAGCGTAGGTGCCTAGGTGTAATCGTCGACCCATTATTACCCTTCTTTGATAATAGACATTAGAGTTCTAAAAGCTACATACTTGTCTTTATATCTATCAGTATGATCTTTTTGCAAAGCCTTAGCATCTTCTTTCTGGTACGACTGGAAAGTTGCCATACTCGAACTTACGTACTGTATCGCAAAGGTGCGACCCTCATTTTCCTCTTCGATGATTTCTGAGATCTTATATTCCGTAAACTTACCAGTGGCCATTACATCCGGTATATGGATCTCAGTCATCCACTTTAGCCATTCCTCAGAGTGGTCTTTTAAAATCTTAACAGTAACATTGTAGAGAATCTTAGGCTCCATCCTATTGAATATTATCTCCTCTGAGTAATCGATACTTCTTCCGAGCATCTACGGCCAGTGTACTATTAGAAAAATCTATAAACAGCGTTTTGTACAATTCTTCTGCCTTGGCCGGATCGTCAAGATGTAGCTCATAAAGAGCAGCCAGCTCATAGATTGCATTGTCACATCTGATCTCCTCATTGTGGGTTTCTATAATCTTATTATAAGCGGCAATCGCCTTATTGTAATTCTTCTGCTTTACGTAGATCTGAGCTTTCTTGTATAGTATGTCATCTAGTAAGGTATGCTCTGGAAACACCGTAGTTATAGAATCTAGCTTAGTAAATGCCTGATCGTATTTATTCTGAAATATTAAAAGATCAGCATCTGCAAACATTCTCAGCGGAACATCAGTAGTATCCAGTCCCATATTATCAGTGATAAAGACAGACATGTCGATGGCATCATTAGAGATCAGTCGTGAAGTCGCTGCTTTTAAAATATCAAACTGCTCCTGTGCCCACTCAAACTCTCCATTAAAATAAGAGAACATGGCATTTTTAAACCTAGCCTTTTCTCCTAGCTGCTCTTCCTTAAAGTCTTTATCTACCTGAGAGTATAATAAGGTCGCTTCCCATATCTCTCCTTCTATCAGATAGTAATCAGCTAGCCTGAGTTTTCCTATGGCTCTTATACTTTTATTTATGCCTCGTACATCTATAATCTCCTCTAGCAAAGAGATGGCTCCAGGAGTATCGTCCATATACGTTGCTTTTAGCTCTGCCTGATCCATCATCACTAGAGCCGTCTGTGCATTTTTCCCAAACTCCAGTAAGAAGGTATCATACTCTGCACTCAGAGGAACAAATTCCGATTGCTCAAAATCAAAATCGCTTATTATTTCATTCATTTTGGCGACAAGCAAGTTCTGCTTAGATTCAAAATAGAAACTAGAATTACTTCCTTTATTATCGACAATGTACTGATACCCTTTTATCGCTGTTGCGAAATCCTCGTCCTTATTTGCACTATTAGATAGATCAAAAATTCTCTTTCCAGTTTCCTCAAATCTTCTGTCTAAGGCTCTAGCCTGTCTCAGTGCCTTGCCATAATCTCGCTGTTGCTCAAAAACCCATTGTAGAAAATCTGGATATTTAGGTTCGTCCGGATACTTCTGAATCTCCTCATATAATCTCACCTTCAACTCTTCCATACCATCCTCATCTAAGATTCTCCCTAGTGTAGACTTAAGGCTGTTTGCATTACTATTAGGTCGACGTAAACTGACTAGATAATACTTGACTGCATTTTTATAGTCTCCTTTTCTACGGTAGGTATTTGCTAGATTAGTAGAGAAGTAATCTTTAGGAGCAGTAATCTCCATGCCTCTCTCATATACCTGTATCGCTAGGTCATATTTTTTAAGATTTACAAATGCCTGACCTAGTCTGATGGTACCCGATTGATTATTGGCAACAGACTGTATGGCGTCTGTGTAGATTTTATTGGCCTCCTCTTCTTTTTCTTGTCGCTCTAGAAGATTACCCAGTGTGGTGTAGAGTTGTATCTCATTAGGATTACTTTTTATCTTTTTCTTTATTGCTCCTTCCGCAGTAGAAAAATCTTCCAATGCCAGTAGACAATCAATGTATCGATTAAAGTAACTATAGTTCCTAGGCGTTTTATTATAGAGATCCAGATATATGTCTCCTGCTTTCTCGTACTCTCCTGTATTATAGTACTGATATGCCAGCTGAGTTTTATTGCCCTTAGTCTGTCCCATAAGAGCAACTGAAAAGAGGAATAAGCTAAACACCAGAATAGATCTCATCATATAAAATCCTTTAATTAAAGACGGCAAAAATCAAGGATAGTATCTCCTATGCACAAAGGCCATCACTGATTTACAAAGATAAGCTTTATTCAAGTGCAAACTCAAATATCAAACTCAAGTACAAGTGCAGACTCAAAGGGCCAATTCATGTAGCAAAGGCAACTTGAACTTGAACTTTTAGCCTTCTAACTTAAATTTAACCGGAAGCGTATACCACACACTTACTGCTCTTCCTCTCTGTTTTCCAGGAGTCCATTTCTGAGGTAAGTCATTCATCTTTACTACGACTTTCTGGGCAGCGGCTCCTGTTCCTGCTCCAGGATCTCTTACCAGTTCTACATTGGTCACCGAACCATCCTTATCTACTACAAATTTGATAACAGCAGTTCCCTCTACCCCATTTTCAATAGCTATAGAAGGATATCTTAGATTTTTATAGATGTACTGCAAGAGTTTACCATCTGCACACTGCTTCTTCTCTTCCTTGGTTCCCAAAGATTCGCACCCTGGAAAACGAGGCATCTGCTCCACTACTTTAAAGACCTTTTCTGCTTCCTCAATTATAGGAAGTGGAGGCGGTGGAGGTGGCGGTGGAGCAACTTCATCTACAATTTCTGCAACAGGTGCATCTTCTACTGCCTCGTCCACTTCCACAGAAGTATCCACAAAATCTGGCTGCTCATCCACAATTTCCTCAGTCGGAATAGGATCTATCGGAGGTGGTGGTGGAGGAGGCGGAGGCGGTGGAGATGGAGGTGGAGTTCTAGGAGGAATTATTTCCAAGTTTTCAATTTCTAATGTACCAGTAGGAATATAAACCGCATCATCCACAGTCGTCCAGCTGATCGCAAAAAATACCAATGCCAGAGAAGAAGCCAGTCCATATCTGAATATAGATTTTCGCATCTTAAAAGCATCGGCTTCTGGGTACTTACTTCTACCCGCCAGTGGAGAATTCCAGTTGTGATCTTGATATTTTTCTGTTAGCCTGTCAGCAGACAATTTTTTGTATCGATATCTAAAATAGAATATAATACCTAGTGTGATAACCACTAGAAGAGCCACTAAGGCAAGGAAGTCATTGCCTGTTATTGTTACATCGTTAAACATAGTTGTATCGTTTTAATTTAATAATTACTGCGATGATCTAAGCTTTCTTAGATACTATGTAGATGTAAGAATATTAGTAGTATGGTGGGTGCAAAGAAAATAAATGAGATTTGAAACACGGATAAGGCGGATTTTTAGATTTCACAGATTGCCGTTTCCGTAACAAATGATGTTCCCCTTGAGGGAATTAAGGGGTGGAACAAAAAAAGGCCATCTCTGATATTTCAAAGATGACCTTTTAGTATTTTATAAAAGCTAGGTTCTTGTTTCCTAACCTTCTAGTTTAAATCTTACAGGTAGTGTATAGAGTACTTTTACCGCACGTCCTCTCTGTTTTCCAGGAGTCCATTTCTGTCCCATGTTATTCATGGCTTCTACCACTTTCTGAGCTGCTGTACCAGTTCCAGCACCTGGATCTCTTACCAGTTCTACATCAGCAACTGATCCATCCTTTTCTACTACAAATCGGATAACTGCAGTTCCTTCTACCCCATTTTCTCTAGCGATAGCTGGATACTTTAGGTTTTTATAGATGTACTGTAAGAGTTTACCATCTGCACACTTTTTCTTCTCTGCATCAGTCGCCTCATTTTCACAACCTGGAAAACGTGGCATCTGCTCCACTACCTTGAATATCTCATCAGACTCTGGTGGTGGCGGTGGTGGCGGTGGCGGTGGCGGCGGAGCTTCCTCTTCCACTTCTGCTACTGGTGCCTCCTCGATTACTGTCTCTTCTTCTACAGACATATCCTCAAACTCAGGCTCCTCTTCCTCGATGATTTCCTCTTCTGGTACCTCTTCGATTACTGGAGGCGGAGGTGGAGGTGGTGGAGGTGGAGGCTCAGCCGTTCTCGGTGGCTCCATCTCTATCTCTTCATCTAGTTCTAATGCTCCATCTGGAATAAATACCGGCTCATCGACGGTCGTCCAGCTAAAAGCAAATAAAACCAACGCAAGAGCAGAGGCCAATCCATAACGAAATACTGATTGCCTCAGTCCAAAAGCATCTGCCTCTGGGTACTTACTTCTTCCTTGTAATGGAGACTTCCATGCATGGTCTTGATATTTTTCTTTAAGAGAATCCGGAGATAAATTCCCGTATCTGTTTCTAAAGAAAATTATAATTCCTACAGTTAAAATCACCAAAACAGCTAAAAATATAAGCAAGGCGTTACTCGATACTGTTATATCACTAAACATGCTTGTTAATTTTTAATTTCTTAGTAAAAATCTCCTTGTTAAGGGAGAACATAATATTAGCCATAATATAGAGATTATCAAAGTATGGCTTCGGAAAAAAGCCGCTTAAAAGTCATTCTACCGATATACTTTAGAAGACATATTTGTAAAAAACTAATAGAAACTGATTTTTAGGGCATTTTCACTAATAAGTCCTAAACTGCCCAGATTTATCTCTAATTATTCAAACTATGGGTGATATCCATTGATATCAGATATAAGATGCAGGGAAACTAGAAAATGGTGTGAGGGATGGAAGATTATTTTAGGCACTGACATACTTGTGTAACCCAAGGTAGAAATAAAAAAAGGAGTGATTTTA
>CAZDWO010000040.1:30687-33993 GCA_964509175.1 uncultured Saprospiraceae bacterium | reverse complement strand
TAACATGTGGAACAGTGGAACTGGTCTATCTAAGTCCACCCATTAGCTCACCTACTTCTTAACCACCACATTATCTATCAACCTCACATCCTCCGTCCACACAGCAGTACAAACCACTACATAATCATGAGCATCCATCTTACGAACACCTCTGAGTGTATGACCATTTACGATAGAAACATACTCAGGTTTAAAACCATCTGGAGATAGCTTATCCATGGCTTTTGCCTTGAGCTCTGCGATGGAGTATTTATTGCGATTGCGTTTTATCCATTTTAGAGTTTTATGGATGAGAGCAGCTTCTTCTCTTGCTTTTTTAGACAATCGTTCGTTACGAGAGCTCATGGCCAGACCGTGTTTTTCTCTTACGATGTCACAGACGACTAGTTTTACGGGCATTTTGAGCACATTTATCATATGCTGGATGATGGTAAACTGCTGAAAATCTTTCTGGCCCATGTACAGACTATCAGGAGTAACGATGTCTAGTAATCTCTTTACCACCTGACAAACTCCCTCAAAGTGTCCATCTCTAAACTTGCCTTCCATCCGTTTGTCTAGACCTTTAAAATCGATTTTGACCTTTGTCCGGAGACCTTTGGGGTAGACTTCTGTATTGTTAGGAGCAAAGAGGATATCTAGTTTGGCTTTCTTTAGTTTTTTGGCGTCAGCCTCTAAAGTTCTAGGATACTTTGCGAGATCTGATTTTACATTAAACTGAGTGGGATTTACATATATACTTACGATTCCTATGTCATTTTCCTTGAGCATGCGATCTACGAGAGTAATATGTCCTGCATGTAATGCACCTAGGGTAGGAGTAAAACCGATGGATTTACCTTGTTTTCTTAGTTTTTGTACTTCTTTTTGTAGTTGGGATACGGTTTTGATGATTTTCACTAGCCTTGTTTTTTTATTGGGTAAACCAGGTTTTTAGGACCTTTTCAGCCTGCTTATCTTGAGGAGTATAATCTCTTTCTACATAGCCTTCGTGACCCATGCCTTCAGGAAACCATTTCCATAGAAATCCACCTACCCAGAAGTCTTGATTCCAAAATGAAGTGTATAAAGCATCTAAAGCGATGGCTTGCGTTTTTTCGTTTATCGGTAAGCTTTTTACCTTCTTTTCTAGCAGCCAGGTTTTTCCAGCACTTCCATCTACAGATAGATATCCATACTCTGTAAATAGCAGCGGACGGTCGTATTTTTTAGAGAACTTAGAAAGGGTTTTTACGATGGGTTGCCATGCTTTTACTAGGCTTTCTTTAGTCGGAGTATCTTTTTCACTTAGTGGAAAATAAGCACTGACACCGATGTAATCTAGAGCATCCCAGATTTTTACATTGTCGTAATCATCCCAGTTTGCAGAGTAGGTGAGTTTACCGCAATATTTTTCTCTGATGTCCTCTATCAGCTTACGCCAAAATTTTTCTCGTTCGATAACGGCAATTCTGTATTCTGTACCGATGCAAATCATTTCTACATCGAGTTCTACCGCTATATCCACGTAGAACATGAGAAAGTCTCGATAGCTCTTTTCCCATTTTTTCCATTCTGCCTCAGAGGATAGGTCGTAGTGACCGACCCAAGATCCATGCATATAAATCTGTGGTTTTAGCATAACAGATAGCTCGTTATTATGAGCGAGCTTTATACATTCTCTGATGCCTTCTGCTTTTTCTCCCCACCACTGACGCTTCATATTATATCTGAGCTCAGTATCTCCATCTCCGCAGAATCCATACGGTACTAGACAGGTCCAGTCTGCTCCTAAAGTGTTGAGTTCTTTGAACGGATCTCCTTTAAATGCTCTAGGTGGTGCGACGCTGGTAAGTCCCTTGGCGACCATCTTTTTTTGGCTTAAGCCAATGGATAAAACACTGATTAGAAAAAAGCTGGAGAGAAAGATTTTTAATTTCACGGCACAAAGTTAATTCCTTATTCAATTCGATTCTTTATTTTTCTACCATGGATAGAAAAAGTGTATACGTAGCTGCAACAAGTCAGCACATAGGAAAGACGACTTCTACGCTAGGAATAGTGTCCGCTATGCGAGGTTTAGGTAAGAATGTCGGTTACTGTAAGCCTGTCGGTCAGAAGTTCTTAGATATAAATAATCTCAGGGTAGATAAGGATACCATCTTATTTGCTGATTTATTGGATTTTGAGGTAGTACCAGAGGTCCATAGTCCTATTATTCTGGGTAAAGGAGCTACAGAATCGATTCTAGATGGAGAGATAGAATATGACATGAATGATGTACTGCTGCATGCAAAGAAGGTGCTCGAGGAAACCCACGACATGGTCATCTACGAGGGAACTGGACATCCAGGTGTAGGAAGTATAGCTGGCTTATCTAATGCCAGAGTAGCTAAGCTGATGGATGCAGGAGTAATCATGGTCGTAGAAGGAGGAATCGGATCTACCATAGATATGCTTAATATGACTACCTCTCTTTTTAGAGAAGAAGGGGTAGAGATACTGGGTGTAATCGTAAATAAGGTACGGTTAGATAAACTAGAAAAGGTCGAGAAATACATTAGAAAATGGTTAGATCAGCAAGGTCTACCTCTGCTAGGAGTAGTTCCTTATGATCCTAGTCTTGCATATCCGCTGATATTATCTGTCTCTAAGGCCATCGGTGGCAAAATTACTCATAACATAGAAAGCCTAGACAATAGGGTAGCAAACATCATCGCCGGATCAGTAATCGATTACGAAAAAGTAAGAAACAAAGAAGATCTGCTACTGGTAGTAAGTAATAGAGGCCTTACAGATGCCATTTCTAAAATAAATATAATCTCAGATACTGTAGATAAGGAAAAATCTCCGCTGGCTGGAATCGTAGTTACAGGAGTAGGAGATCTCGATGAGCAGGTCATAGAATATGTACAGAAACATAAGACTCCGCTTATCCGAACAGACCTAGATACTTACGGGAGTGTGCTTAAAATATCAAGGATAGAAGTGAAGATAAATAGGAACACTCCATGGAAGGTGAGAAGGGCAATTCAGCTAATAGAGGAGAACATCGATTTGTCGTTGATACGATAGTTTTGAATAAATTTACTTCCAGTTTAAAATTTAACATTTAAAAATGTGACATGATCTCAAAATATAGTCTATATTTGTGGAAGTTGTTCTATAATGATGGGCTAGCGGGCGGTGCAAACTAAACGCTAGCTTTTTTTTTGCCCCTACCCGAAGGAAACTCAAATTCAAGAATCAAGTTCAAGTTCAAAGGAAGTAAGTTGTAATTTTACATAGTGCTAATCTTTCTATTCTCTTAGTCCTCATTTAAATTGT
>CAZDWO010000040.1:0-30587 GCA_964509175.1 uncultured Saprospiraceae bacterium | reverse complement strand
TTGTAATTTTACATAGTGCTAATCTTTCTATTCTCTTAGTCCTCATTTAAATTGTAACCCGCTCTTTTTTCACCTTGACGATAGGAAAGGTCTTCGGCCGAGAATTAGTTCGACTTGTGGCTTTAATTTGAGGTATTTTGCTTTCTCATTATTTTTCTACTTCTTTGAGAACATATAATTTATAGACTGAAGATTCCTGCTCCTTCCAGTCATCCGGAATGGAAATGTGATGGTTTTAGCATTAAGTGAAGTCCCAAATCTGAACTTTTTTGAACTTGAACTTGAACTTGAGCTTGACTCTTGCATTTGAACTTGAACTTGACTCTTGATTTTCCTAAGTCCTAGGCAAGAGTATCACACCATCCGCCATAAACTTAAGTTCCTCTATCGGTTCTGTAATAGCAGCAATCTCCTCTGCCGACTGACCCTCATCTTCTGCATAATGTTTTAACTCCTCTACACTAGTAATCTCTCTATAAGCCTTACCATTCATTATCGCCGTCTGGCCAGAAGCATCTAGCGGCATAAAGAATCCATAATCCTTAAATTTTACAAACATGGATTTATCAGTATTGCTAGAAGTGATGTTCATCCAGCAGCCTTTTGCCTGACATACACCTTCTATTTTTCCTTTTACTTTAACAGCGATGGTATCAGCATCAGCCATTTTTAATAACATCTGATCGAAGCTGATGGCACCAGCATCAGTAATCTCAGCACCATAATAGGCATAGCCATTATCCGTAACCTTAGTCGGAGTACTGTTTTTACAACTGATTATAAAGAGTCCCAAAGCCAGTAAAAACGTTAATCTTAAAGAGGTAAACATGTATTTAAGTTTTATTTAATTTGAAATCACATAATAATTAAGAGAAATATACTGTTTATATCTCAACTTATTAAAACATGACTATGGTGAAAAATTACATTTTGAGTTCATATTTATTACAAACATTAAACTTGAATTATGAGAAATGTAATTATCATAGCATTCTTCCTTACTCCATTACTGGCTTCCGCTCAGTGTTTAAAAGGAGACTGCTCTAACGGAGTAGGACAGTATAAATTCGAAAACGGATCTATCTACTACGGCAATTTTAAAGCCGGTCAGCTAAATGGTAAAGGAACCATGCAGTACTCATCTGGTGATAAATACACTGGTAACTGGATAGATAATAAAAAACAAGGTGGTGGGAAGTTTACTCGTAAAAACGGAAATGTTTACGAGGGCAAGTTTGTCGATAATAAGCTCAATGGAAAGGGTAGACTCATCTACGCTTCAGAAGATAGATATGTAGGAACCTTTGTAGAAAGCGTCCCTAACGGAAAAGGAAAAATCTATTACAAAAATGGCAACCTCTACATCGGAGACGTGGTAAACAGCAAGATGGATGGAGAGGGTCGCATGGAATATAAAAACGGAGATCTCTATGTAGGTGGATGGAAATCAAATAAAAAGCATGGAGACGGAATGTTCCAGTGGGCTTCTGGCAAGTCTATAGAAGCAACCTGGGTAGAAGGAAAAAGAAATAAATCTGACAGCTCAGCCAGTAAAGCCGATGTAAATAGGAGCAAGCTGAGAAAGAAACGTCGTCCTTCTGGTCCAGAACATGTAGTAAGTGTATCTAACAATACAGTAAAGCAGGCTCAGTACTCCTATTACGACGGTACTAGGTATGTTGGAGAAATCCAAAATGGAAAACCACAAGGAAACGGGACAGTATATTATGCCAGCGGTGATTTGTACGTAGGAGGATGGAGAAATCACATGCCTCATGGCTATGGAGTCATGCATTTTAAAAATGGCTACAAGTATGCCACTCAGTGGGTAAATGGGGCTCCAGGAAAGGCAGAGAATAATACCTTAGAAACCATAGAAAAAGAAAACTACATTCCAGTCCAAAACTCCAAGGAGGTTAAAATATTTGCGGTAGTGGTCGGAGTATCTGATTATAATCATATGCAGTCTTTAAAATACACGGATGATGATGCCTACCAGTTCTATGCATTTCTCAAGAGCCCAGAAGGAGGAGCAGTGCCTGATGATCAGATTGCACTACTCATAGATGATGCGGCATCTAAAAAGAATATTCTTTCTAAAATGCAATCACTCTTCAGACAGGCGGATGAGAACGATGTAGTCCTCATGTATTACTCAGGTCATGGTTTAGATGGCTCGTTTGTGCCACACGATTATGATGGATATAATAATACGATCGCTCATAAGGACATCATGACGATTTTTGACAACAGTCAAGCAAAGCATAAGATTTGTATCGCAGATGCATGCTACTCAGGAAGTCTATATGCTTCTCGAGGGATGAGCCAGGACCTTAATAATTATTACCAGAGTTTTGAAAAGACTAAGTCCGGTACAGCCTTACTGCTCTCGTCTAAAACTGAGGAGGTATCATTAGAGTATTCTGGCTTACGCCAAGGTGTTTTTAGTCATTTTCTAATCCGAGGTCTTAAAGGAGAAGCAAATCATAACAATGATCAAATCGTATCAGTTAAAGAGCTCTACAATTACATCTCTGACAACGTAGAATCCTATACAGCCAATAAACAGCACCCAGACCTCATCGGAAATTTTGACCCAAATATGCCGATAGCTATGGTCAGGCAATAAACAATAGCCGTCTTTAAAATAATATATAAGCACTTCTTCCATGGACATGTGCCCAGTAGTAATTAACTATTGGGCATATGTTTTTTACATTTGGCTGTAGCCCAAAAAAATTATCCCTTTTAAAAAGAACCGATATTAAAAATCTGCATATGTAATGCTCTCATTTTATGTAGAGTATGTATGTAAATAAAGTGATTGGTAATCGGATAGAAACATTGGTCTTTAGAGCCAAAAAATCACTACCTTATTCGAGATAAAAAAGCTATCTTTGCAGTCCTTTTGAAGAAAAGGAACCTATTAATTAACTAAACTTTTAATTGCTTAAATGCTAAATTACGAAGTGACTTTTATCGCCGATCCCGTGCTGTCAGGTGATGAAATTAAAAAGACAGTTCAAAGCTACAGCGACTTACTCGCTAGCGAAGGATGTAAAATAACTCATTCTGATGCACTAGGTTTGAAACAGCTCGCATACCCGATTAACAAGAAACAATCCGGTATCTATCATACTATAGAATTTCAGACTGAGTCTGGAAAGATCGTTCCGCAGATGGAACTGGCTTTCAGAAGAGACGAAAGAATCATGAGATTCCTAACAGTAAAACTCGATAAGCACGGTTTAAAATATAACGAGGACAAAAGAGCCGGTAAAATCGGCAAGAGTAGGAAGACGGTAGAGAGAGAAGAGGAGAAGAAGAAGGAACAAATGAAGGAAACTCAAGTTCCAAAGAATGCTGACAAACCGATCAAATTACCTCCAGGAATGGCTGATGCAGCAGCTAAGGCAGACGCCAAAGCAGCAGCTGCCGCTAAGGTAGCGGAGTCAGCACCTGCTCCTGCAAAGGAAGAAGTAAAAGTAGAAGCACCTGCAGCAGCAGCTCCAGTAGCAGAAACGAAACCTGCAGAGGTAAAAGCTGAAGAAACGGCTCCAGCAGTTGCAGAAAAAGTAGCAGCCAGTGCAGCACCAACTGCAGCTCCTACCACTACAAGTACCACTACGGAAAAGATTACAGTAAAGGCAACAGGTGATGCAGTAGATTTAACAAAAATCGAAGGTATCGGACCTAAAGCTGCAGAAGCCTTATTGGCAGCTGGAGTTGTAAGTTATACTCATCTTAAACTAAAGTCTGCAGATGACATTAAGTCTATCTTAAGTTCGGCTAGTAGTACACTAAGTAGTCTAGATCCTACGACCTGGGCTAAGCAAGCGGAGTATGCAGCTAATGGTGAGTGGGATGCATTAAAGAAGTGGCAGGATGAACTAGTGGGTGGAAAAGAATCTTCTTCGGAAGAGTAATTATTTACTTTTTTAAAAATTGAAAAATGGCAAATAGAGAAGATATAAAATTTCTAAGTAACCCAAATATCGGTGGTGCTTCAAAAAAGTACTGTAGATTTAGAAAATTTGGGATTAGACATATCGATTATAAAGACCCAGACTTTTTACTACAGTTTGTAAATGAGCAGGGTAAGATTCTTCCTAGAAGAATCACTGGAAATTCATTAAAGTACCAAAAGAAGGTTGCGATAGCAATAAAAAGAGCAAGACATCTTGCGATGCTACCATATGTGACTGACTTACTAAAATAATTTAACGACATGGAAATAATACTATTAAAAGACCTAGATAAGGTAGGGTATAAGCACGATATCGTTGAAGTAAAAAACGGTTATGGTAGAAACTTCCTCATCCCACAAGGAGTAGGAGTTATCGCCAATGCAACTAACAGAAAGAAGCTAGACGGACTTAAGGAAGAAGAAGCTAAGAAAGAGGCAGCGAGAATAGATGAGTACAAGGAAATGGCTGCTAACCTAGAAGGGAAATCTATAAAAATCGGTGTTAAAGCTGGTACTTCAGGTAAGATTTTTGGAAGTGTAAATAATATCCAGATTGCTCAGGCTCTAAAGGAGCAGTTAAGCATGGAAGTACATAGAAAGAAAATCGATATGGAAGAGTGGCCTAAGGAAATCGGGACATTTACTGCAAATGTAAATTTCCACGATGATGTAAAAGGGACGATAGATTTTGAGCTTATCCAGGAGTAATTAAAGAAAATTTAATACGTTATAAAAGAGGTTTGTTTAGCTACAAGCCTCTTTTTTTTTGTTGTTATACCATTTAGGATTGAAGGTGTCGCAAAAGATTTTGATAATAATTTGTCAAGATTAAGGCGGAAAACGGAGGCATAGCTAGCTATGGCGAGTATTTCCAACGCAGTGATTGTCCAAATTATATTGAAATATATGCGGCAATCTCAGGCCTAAGTGGTATTAATCGTTAGAGAATAGTAATTTTCGTCATTATGAGATATAGTATCATCGTTGCAGCTCTTGGTTTATTACTAGGCAACTCTTCTATGTGTTCAGCTCAGCTTGGAGTATTTACCGAGTTTACAGTAGATTTAACTACTGGAGCCTCTAATGTAGATGCAATTATAATGGCACCGAGTATAGGCTTACAGTATGGTATCTCTAATAAAGTCAGCCTAAGAGCAGGAATTTCTAAGCAAGGTCAAAGAAGCCTTACAGGAGGTTTTTATTGGAAGAATGCTTCCGAATTTTCGGATGATCTATTTTTTACAAGTCAAGATTTAACGCTATCTCACGTTGGTAATCTATCGGGAAATACGATTTTCGGAGGGGTAGAATTTTTGCTCAATAATTTTATGATAGGACTAGATGGGCATTATCATAGAGCAAAGGTCAATGGAGGAGTATTTGCTAGATATGATATAAGTACAAATAATAATTTTAATAGTACAAATTATGGTTTTGCCACAGAGTATGGAACTTTAAGCTTTGCTAAACTTAGTTTAAGACTGGGCTATAGTGTATATAATAAGCCTAAGGGAAACATCAATTTAATTTTAAACTATTCTAGAGATATCAGTGATAACATTACCCTAGAAACGCTCAGTTACGATTCTATGGTAGATGCGTTATTGGATGTAATTCCTGACGGTCCTAATACCAGCACTGGAGATTTTTCTAGCTTTACAAATGGTGATTTCTATTACGAACGAAATTATTTTGCAATCGGAATGAACGTTAAATATTATTTTAAAAGGATAGAGCGGTCTGAGAAGTAATCTAGCTTTCTAACTTATAAACTGGATTCTTAATCGTAGAATGAAATTTTTTATCAAGCTTATATTACTTGTCTTATTTTTAGGTGCTACGCATATAAGCTCAGCACAGCTAGGAGTGTTTACAGAGTTTACCATAGAATCTTCGAATGAAGTTACTCGTCTACGAGGTAATCTTATGGATACAAATATCGGAGTACAGTATAGATTTTTGAACAGCATTAATCTAAGAGCTGGTGTTTCTAAGCGATCTAGAAAAAGTATAAGAGGGGAGAATTTTTTTAAGGACTTTTTTGATAGTTCTGATCCTACAATGTTTAGAAGTGAGAGCCTTTTTCTTTCTCATAGTGCCGTTATATCGGGCTATTCAGTCTTTGGAGGAATTGAAACGAATCCCAATAGATTATTATTAGGAGTAGATTTACATTATCAGCAATCGATGGTAGGCAATGGAGAAATTCTTGCCAACTATAGCTTTAGTAGTGCAACTACATTTGGTACTCGAGATTACAATTTTCCTACAAAGTATGAGGATTTAAGCTTTACTAAACTCAGTCTACGATTAGGATATGCGGTTTATCAAAAGCCAAGAGGAAAGGTGACTGTGTTTTTGAATTATTCTAGAGACTTAAGTCAAAACGAAATTTTAAGAGCTACTGAGTTTGATGATATGATTAGACAATTGGTAGATGATATACCTCTCGGCCAGAACACTAGCAGTAGTAGCTTTTCTCGGTTCATAAATAGTGGTCCATTAAATTATGACCAGAATTACTTTTCGGTAGGAATAAACATCAGTTATTTTTTCAATGTAGAGGTAGAAAAACCCATCGGTGATCGTAGAGGTGGATAAATTATAACTTAGCTTCGTTATATAAATATGAAAAACCATCTATTAACACTACTGCTTTTTATTCCATTCTTTGGCACTGCCCAGCATTCCTTTTTTGCCGAGTTTTCTTTGGATCCCTTTCAGTTATCTGCCAGTGATAATTCAGCTCTTCCCGAACCTCAAACGGTGGTTAAAGATTTAAGTCTAGGAACGTGTTATGATTTAAGAGATTATCTAACTCTTAATCTAGGATACTCCAGATTAGATCCTAGAAATGTCACTAGCAGTCAGTTTTTTCAGGACAATTTTGTAGATGGAGACCCTTCTTTTTTACAGGGATTGAGTCTCAGCCATTCTCCAGAAATTACTAGCCACTCCATTTTTACAGGTGCAAGTGCTAACTTTTCTAGATTTCATATGGAAGTAAATGTAGGATATGCACTCGGGGTTTTTGGAGATGAACTTATAAAAGCACGAGAGAGTGATACATTTACGGGTTTAGAACGGTTTGGATATTTTCCTATAGATTATAAGAACATTACTTTTTTTACGGGAGAGATTAAACTGGCCTATGATGTATTGAGTTCTGTAGACGGTAGCCTAGCGATAGTCGTAAAGTATAAAAAAGAGTTTAGTGATGACCTCGGCATAGAGGTAAAGAGTTATGATTCTGAAGTGAGAGAGATGGTAGAAAATTTTCCTGGATCTACTTTTTTTGACATCGATGAGTTTTTACAAAGGTGGTCCATTAAATTATACTCGTGAGTTTCTGGGTATAGGACTGAGGCTGAGGTATAATTTATAATATTGGACTGCACCCAACCCTTGATGTATTTCCTGCGATATCTTAGTAGTACCTAACTTCTATCAAAATCTATCATTATGAAAAATCTATTATTACTTCTGGTTCTTCTGCCTTTTATGGGTTCTGCCCAGCATTCCTTTTTTGCTGAGTTTTCCTTGGATCCATTTCAGATATCTGCAAGTGATAATCCTGCCCTTCCAGAACCACAAACGATAATTAAAGATTTAAGTCTAGGAACTAGTTATGACCTAGGTAATTATTTAACTATTAATCTAGGGTACTCTAGGTTAGAACCTAGAAACGTTACCAGTGTAAAGTTTTACCAGGATAATTTTATAGATGGGTTTAATCCTTCTTTTCAAAATTTGACCCTGAGTCATTCCCCTGAAATAACTAGTCACTCAATTTTTACGGGAGTAGGAGTAAATTTTTCTAGATTCCATGTGGAGTTAAATGTAGGATATGCACTAGGTGTTTTTAAAGATGAGTTTATAAGAGCACGAGAGAGTGATACGTTTACAGGTTTAGAACGGTTTGAATATTTTCCTATTGATTATAAGAACATTACATTTTTTACAGGAGAGATTAAGCTGGCTTATGACTTACTTAGTTCTGAAGATGGAAGCTTAGCCTTAGTTGTTAAATACAAAAAAGAGTTTAGCGATGATATAGGAATAGAAGTAAAGAGTTATGACCCAGAAGTGAGGGAGATGGTTGAAAATTTTCCTGGAACAACGTTCTTTGACATCGATGAGTTTCTACAAGGTGGTTCACTAAATTATAATCGAGAGTTTCTAGGAGTAGGTCTCAGATTGAGATATAATCTGTAAACTAGCCAATCTTAAAATAGAATATAAAAGAACTTATCTTTAAACTAACCATCATTAAAATTTTACCATCATGAAAAATCTTATTCTACTCCTGCTTATCCTTCCTTTTTCTGGACTAGCACAGCAATCTTACTTTGCAGAGTTTTCCCTAGATCCATTCAAACACACAAGAGATGATCAAGTACAAGCTGAGCAACAGACCGTTCTTAAAGATTTGAATCTGGGAACAAGTTTTGATGTTATGAATCATGTTACTTTAAATATTGGATATTCTAGGCTAGATAGAAGAGATGTGAGTAGTAATCCTTTTTTCTCAGATTTTTTTATTCCCGGGAGTATTCCAGTTTTTCAGAATTTGACGCTTATTCACTCTCCCGAGATACTAAGCCATTCTTTGTTTTCAGGTCTGAGTATAGGATGGACTAGATTTAGAATGGAAGCTAATTTAGGTTATGCTCTAGGAGTTTTTAAAGACGAGGTAATAACTGCTAGAGAATTCACAACATCTACAAATATTGTAGCGGAGGAATTTTTTGACATAGATTATGAGAATATTTCATTTTTTACTGGAGAGATGAAACTAGCCTATGATATACTGAGTTCGGTAGATGGTAGTCTGGCAATAGTAGTAAAGTATAAACAAGACTTTAGTGAGAATAGGGAAATAGTCGTAAAGGAGATAGATCCTGCAGTAAGACAGATGGTAGAAGATTTTCCAGGAAGCACTTTCTTTGATATAGATACTTTTCTCGAAGGGGGTCCTTTATTTTACGATAGAGATTTTTTAGGAATAGGGTTGAGACTAAGATATAATCTGTAACGAAGCTGTTTTAAAAGTCACAAGAACTTCCATAATCTTTCAGCCATTTTTCCTGATCCTTATAACCAGGCATGGCTTTTTCTACTAGATTCCAGAAACGGTCTGAGTGGTTCATCTCAGTAAGATGAGCGAGCTCATGGACGATTACATAGTCTCTTACATGAGCAGGAGTCAAGAGTAAACGAGTAGAAAAATTAAGATTGCTTTTAGACGAGCAAGAACCCCAGTTGCTCCGATTGTACTTTAGATTTACAGATTTAAAATCTTTTTTGTAAGTCTGATTATTTATGTCCTGCACTCGCTGAGAAAATGGACCCTGGAAATACTTAGCAAAGAGTCTACTCTGTAATTTTTTAATCACATCCTTTTCTTGATATGGAGTGAGGTCATCCGCTATCTTGAGAGACAGGAGTCCAGGTTTTATTTTTCCAGTATTGGACTTTCGAGACTCTCTAGTTACTTGGATGGTAAAGGTCTCATCATAGACCTCCTTGGTAAAGTCGTCGGCATATCCCTGACTAGAAAATCTGACAAAGGCCTTAGGGTCTTTTTTTATGGTTTCTTGCAACCATTTTTTGGCCTTATCGATTTCCGTACTTACCATGATGGCAGGCATGACCCTAGGCAATCTCAGAAAAGCACCTGTCTTTGCAATCGAGATGCGTACTGAGGATCTCCACTCTTTTATTATCTGTAGTGGAATGCTGAATCCCTCAAACTCATAAAGAATCCGAGCCTTACTAGCCATGTGTTTTTTCAAAATTTTGCATCAGATCGACCAGTACTTGTACACTATCGATATCCATAGCATTATAAGTTGATGCTCTGAAGCCACCCACTGATCTATGACCCTTGAGTCCTATGCAATTTGCTTTTGCGGCTTCCGCCAAAAATGCTTCGTTTTTAGAATCATCATTGAGTAAGAAACATACATTCATTTTAGAACGGTCTTCTACAGCAGCAGTTCCTTTAAATAAAGGATTACGATCTATCTCTCCGTACAGCAAATCTGCTTTGGCTTGATTTCTTTTTTCAGCTCCAGCGATACCACCATTTTTTACCAACCATCTTAGTGTAAGTAGACATACATAAACTGGGAAAGTAGGAGGAGTATTAAACATCGAGTTTTTATCGATGTGGGTTTGATAGTTGAGCATAGTAGGAATCTGTCTCTCTACCTTACCTACGATATCTTTTTTGATGATACAAAGGGTAACACCGGATGGACCTAGATTTTTCTGTGCTCCTGCGTAGATTACATCAAATTTGGACACATCCAACTTTCTACTAAAAATATCAGAAGACATATCACAGACTAGAGGAGCTCCATCGTTATTAAAACGCTGCATTTGCGTACCATAAATGGTATTGTTACTAGTTACGTGTAGATACTTGAGTCCATCAGGAGTTGTGTAATCCTTAGGGATATAGTTGAAGTTCTTTTCCTTAGAGCTGGCCAGTACATTTACGTTTCCAAATACCTTAGCCTCTTTTATCGCCTTAGTCGACCAGGTTCCAGTATCTATAAAACCGACAGTGTCATCTTTTCCTAGGATATTCATAGGTACCATGTAGAACTGGCTACTCGCTCCACCCGTCAGAAATAAGACCTTATAATCATCTGGCACACCGAGTAATTCACCCACGAGACGCTCTGCTTCTTCAAAAATCGCCGCTAGAGGCTTAGATCTATGAGACATTTCCATCACAGATAATCCATCATGATATCTAAGTGCCGAACTACTGGCTTCTATAAGTACTTCTTGAGGTAAAATCGCAGGTCCTGCGTAAAAATTGTGGGCTTTCATCAGCTATTTATGTGTAAGCTGCAAATATCTGTTATTTCATTATATGAGCGTAATTATTTTATATCATTCTGTGATATTCAAAATAAAAATACCTTTCTTAACATGTACCTTTATAGAAGATATGACTAAGAGATTGCTTGTAGAGTTGTTATGGCTAGTTGCGACACTGGTTTTGATTATAATGATTATGCTTCCCGTTTACCAGAATGCACAGAACTTTGATTTCTTTAAGGCCAATATAGCCTCTATATTCCTCTTTGTAACCTTTACTCGTTACATCTTCTTACTGCGACACACCTTTTTGTATCGTAATAAATGGCCCAAGGGAATTTTGTTTTTTCTCTGTATTCCAATCTTCCTCTTTTTAATGGATGGAGTTTTTGAGTTTCAGTCATTTCTAGATGATAATGGAGCAGGAATCTTTTATGAGCATCTTACGTTTAACAAGCAGAAAAGCCTCGGTGCCTATACTCGTAGTGAGTTTATTTTCTTCGGAGTAGCTAGTCTGGTGGCGACTATAGTTTTGCCGATAAGGCTGATAATTTCTACCTGGAGAGATATTAATCAATGAGACTTTGATTTTGAATTCAAAATCATTAGCCGAATTGACCCTGAGCGTAGTCGAAGGGTCTTAAAGTACACATCTATTTTAGAAATGAATATTAGTGAATAGAACTGAGTAGTTGGCAGTGATGAGATTTTATGAATAAAAACCTTTAAGTGTATTACCTTTGTAACTATATTACTTAAAGTGTTCTGTGCTTTTTCTTTGTTTTTCTACTGGTTTATAGCTGGCACAAATAAAACCGAACTACGAGAATTTAAGGAGGATTTACTATCGACAAGGATACAGAAAAATGTCGATGATGTAATAATAAAACCTTGCCCTTCCATTGACTAAGGGAAGGGAATGAATTCGCGAAAGCGAAGAAAGGGATGGGTAGAAATGATTTCGCTGTAGCGAAAAAAAAGAGCCTTCCTTCCGTTAAGTAAGATGGGTATAACACAAAATAATAACAGACAAAAAATAAAACATATGAGTCAAATAAAAGAATTTAACGACTACCGTGTAAAAATGAATGAGGTAATCCTTGCCCAAGACAACAAGGTGATGAAAAGATTTTTTAGCCTAGACAATCAGACCTATACTGATGGAGCCTTAGATGTAAAGACTAAGGAGCTGCTCGGTCTAGTAGCCTCTATGGTTCTGAGATGTGATGATTGTATAAAATATCATCTAGGTACAGCACATGAGCTGGGAACAACTACAGAGGAAGTATACGAGGTATTTTCTGTCGCCAATGTGGTCGGTGGTTCCATCGTTATTCCTCACACAAGAAGAGCTGCCGATTACTGGCAAGAGCTCGAAAAACAACAAAATGAAAAGTAAAAAGAAAAAAAATAAACAACTGGCACCTGGAAAACTCGATCAAGTAATTTTCAGAGTGCTCGCAAATAATCCCAAGAAAAGATTAAATGCAAAGCAGATCATTATGAAACAGAGACTAGGAAATTCCTATAACTCTGTAAATGATGCTCTAGCTCGCCTGGTAGAAAAAAATATGGTCATCCATGTAAAAGATGGACGTCATAGAGTAAACAAGGAAAAGATAAAAGAGGTAAATGCCATGAAGGCTGAGGCCAAAAGAAATTCTAAATCAGGTAAAGGATCTCATAAAAAAGGAGAGAAATCCGGAGAAGGAAAAGGCAAGGGCAAAGCCTATGTCGGTAGAGTAGACCAGACCAGATCTGGAGATGCCTATATTATCGTTGCTAATCTAGAAGAAGACATCTACGTACCTTCTAAATATCTAAAAGGAGCCTTCCATAACGATACCGTAAAAGTAAGCGTAAATCCTAATCCTAGACGTCGAAGAAAAGACGGCAAGGTCGTAGAAATCGTAAAGAGATCTACCAAGAAGATCATCGGAAAAATAGAGGTCTATAAAAAATACGGAGTCGTTCATAATGACGATGGCAAGTATCCTGGAAACATCCATGTTCCTATTAAACATTTAAATGGAGCTAAGGACGAGGATCATGTACTGATAGAAATCACAGACTGGGGAACCGGTCAGAACAAAGGAATCTGGGGAAAGGTAAAAGAAGTTCTTACAGAAAATTCTGCTTCCGATATGGCGATGCAAACCATTCTACTGAGCAATGGATTCGATATGGAATTTCCAGATGAGGTAGAAGAAGAGATGAAGAGTGTTCCAGATAAAATCGAGGTTACTGAAGATGACCTAGCGGTTAGAAGAGACTTTAGAAAAGTAACTACACTCACAATAGATCCTGATACTGCAAAGGACTTCGATGATGCACTGTCTATACAGGAGCTCGATAATGGAAACATAGAAATAGGAATACACATCGCAGATGTTACCCATTATGTAAAGCCTAATACCGCTCTAGATAAAGAAGCCCTCGAGAGATCGACCTCTGTATATCTAGTAGATCGAGTCTGTCCGATGCTCCCAGAAAAGCTATCTAACAATCTGTGCTCACTGATGCCACATGTAGATCGTTTTTGTTTTTCTGCGGTCTTCCAGTTTGATAAAAAATTTAAAGTTGTAGATAGATGGTTCGGTAAAGGAGTCATCCATTCTGACCGTCGATTTAGCTATGAGGAAGCACAGGAGAGATTAGAATCTGGAGAAGGTGACTACGCAGAAGAACTTAGAGAGATGAATGCCATTGCTCATAAACTGCGTAAGGATAAGTTTAAAAACGGAGCCATCGCCTTTGAGTCAGATGAGGTAAAATTCAAACTCGACGAAAACGGAACTCCGATCGGCCTTTACGTAAAGTCTCGTAAGGATGCACATATGCTGGTAGAGGATTTCATGCTTCTCGCAAATAAAGAAGTTGCTCTATTTATCTCTAAAAAATCTGGAGCGGAAGTTCCTTTTGTATACAGAGTCCATGATGAGCCAGATCCAGACAAGCTAAGAGAATTTGCTGTTTTTGCAAAAGAGATGGGTGTAGATATGAAAATAGATACTCCTAAACAAGTCTCTAAATCCATGAACGCTCTAGCCAAAAAAGCGAAGGAAGACGACATGCTCAAAATGCTACAACCTATAGCAATACGTACTATGGCAAAGGCCATCTATACAACTGATAACATCGGACACTATGGACTAGCCTTTGATCACTATGCTCACTTTACCTCACCTATAAGGAGATATGCAGATGTCCTAGTACATCGTATTCTTTCTGATAATCTAGATGGAGAAAAGCGACGTAAAAAAGAAAAGCTAGAGCTCAAGTGTAAGCACATCTCTCTACAAGAAAAGAAAGCTGCCGAGTCAGAAAGAGAATCTATAAAGTACAAACAAGTAGAATATCTAAAGTCTCAAGTCGGCAATGAATTTGAAGCCAGAGTGTCGGGTATGATAGAACGTGGAATCTTTGTACAGCTCATAGAATCGAGAGCAGAGTCATTGATAACCTTCGATAGATTAGGAGGAAACTTCAACATGGACGATAATCGTCTGAAGGCTAAGTCTTCTAAATCAGGCAAGACTTTTAAAATGGGAGATACGCTTAAGGTGCAATTGATAAGTGCAGATGTGGAGGCTAGTCGGATAGAGTTGGAGATTGTGGAGTAGGGTTTTATTAGGATTTTGAGGTGTCTAGGTATTGAGGTCTCAAGGTTTAGCGGTTCAAAGGTAGTATGCTTTCATACCCATCCTTTTCTTCGCCAGGGCGAATTCATCTCCTTCCCTTGGTCAAGGGAAAGACTAAGGATGGGTATGAAAAATGGTTTATTATAATACCTCACTCCCAAGGTCCATCCTTAGTAACATTAATAAACATGTCACCCTCTAAGCGATAAAGTCCACCACCACCACCTGCCCACAAGCGTCCTTCTCGATCCTCATAAATTGTCTGAACTGCTCTAACACCTAGACCTTCTTCTTCGGCATAATTAGAAAAGGACTTTCCGTCATACTTATAAACTCCGTAGCCTTCCGAGCTAAACCAGATGTTTCCTTTCTTGTCTTCGTAGATTACGCAGACTTCGTTATTGCCGATACTATCTTTCTCAGTGTAGTTTGTGAAGCTCTTTCCGTTGTATCGGCTTAGACCTCCATGTCTTGTCCCGAACCACATATTGCCTTTGCTATCTTCCAGTATCTGATCTACACTGTTATTTGTGAGTCCATGTTTTTCTGAGTATTGTCTAAATGATTTCCCATCGAATTTATAAGCTCCAAATCCATTAGTACTAAACCACATATTGCCAGCCTTATCTTCCATTATGGACCATGAAGTGGAAGGAGTGATAAAGTCTCCACTTGCTTTTTCTGGAAGAGGCAGTTCGAATGGTTTCCAGAACTCACCATCATATCTATAGATGCCAGTTGCAGATCCTGCCCAGATTATATTATCACGGTCTGCATATATGCTCCAGAATCTTTTTCCTTCCACAAAGAGCAAATCGAAGTGATTGATAAATTGTTTTTCACCTTTTTCATCAACTGACCAATCATATTTTACTACGCCCTGGTCCGTAGAAAACCATATGTTTTTATCTCTGTCTTCTGTGATACCTGTAATCTGTCTGCCATTAAATCCTTCTCCGTTTGAGTAATAGGAAATAGTATCTCCATTATAATGTGCAATGCCTTTTCCATTAGTTCCCATCCACAGATTTCCATTTTTGTCTTGGAATATGTTTCTGATATAGTTTGCTATCTGATGGTCCGTTTCAAAAATAGGTTCAGGTGCAAGTCTGGTGATGGTGTGCATCGGATCTATGGGTTTATCCTTTATGCCGCAAGAGGTAAGTAGGAAGAACAAGAGTAGGAGAGATGTTATAAGTGATCTATACATAGGAACCATAAAACTTGAAATGCAAATTATAAAAACCTAAACCAAGATACCGATAGTCTCTTTATGTTTATAAATATCTAAGAGAACAATCTGTGCTAATCTGTGATATCCATGGTGAATAATATCCATGTAGCTATGATCTATATTTGTTAAATACAATTCAACATCTAAATAGAACAGTATGAATTTCAAAAATCACAAAAACGAAAAAGATCGGATCAATGCAAGGTCAGATGATAAGAATATAGACAGGCCTAGTATCTCCTACGACGTGGAACAAAAATTTAAAGCTGCTCTTAGGAAAGCTAGAACATTATCAGATAATTTCTTTAATAAGTATGAAGGAATAGATCTCAGTAGAGCGAAGGAGGATTCAATATTGTCTACGGTCGCTTTTACAATTACTCATGGTAAGAATAAATTTGATTGCCTTGCTGTGGGAGAATATCTAACTACTAAATCAATCTGGCAGTGGGACTGGACAAATGGAGCAGATTTTGATCCATCATCACCTATGATAGAGGTTAGAAATTATGGGTTCAATCATGGAATAGAATTATTGACCAAGGTAAGATGGAAAGCTAGTCACGAAGATGCAAAACAGATGACTGCTGTTGCTATGCTCATTAAAGAAGGCCAGGCGATGTTTTCTGTAGAGAGCGGAGTGCTGATAAAGTACTTTGTGATAAGTAAATAATAGGCTTAACTATAAAACCATTTACTCAGACTAACTTGCCTTTTTCAATTTGTAAGGCTTTAGAAATGCCGAATATTTTAGATTAAACTCTGTTGATAATTTAAGAGCAAGTTTTTTTGTTATCTCTCTTCTATATTTGAGCACGTCATTAAGTAATTGAGGAGATATATCTAGTTTTTTTGCAACAGCAATTTGGGTAAGTTTATTGTCTAGTATTAAGTCCTCTAATAATTCTACAGGATTCATATTGTAATGAAACTGATTCATAATCCTATCGTTGTAATCACTTATTAATAGTGACAAAAGTTCGATTTCATCTATATGTTTTTCGGCATCCTTTTCTACAATTGCCTCTAGTCTATTACAGTACTTGTCATATTGCTCCTGATTTTTGATAAGGGTATATTTTAAATTATTCATTTTTTGACACAAGATTTATCAGGGACTAATATAACTAATAGCAGTGCTTATATTTTCGGACAATTTATTTTACTTGATTTTTCTTTATCTCTTTTCCCCCATTTAATTTTCTCCCAAGGTATTTTGGTGGATTTAAACTCAAGAGGATAAGTAATATTTACAGAAGCAGTGTGAATAGGTTTAAGACGGGACCATTGTAAAATATGATCCGATGGATCCAAAGAAGATTCAGGGCTAGGGTCAGCAATATATTTTCTGCTTCTATTGTACTCGAGTGATATCCAAACCGGTCCTAATCTTCCACCGATTCTTATAGGAATACCCAGCTCTTTAAATTCCCACATAAAACTTCCACTGCCATTATTATAATCATCCAGATATAAGATGACTAAGTCGCTATATCTGGAAGTGCTTAATCCGGATGCAATGTATATACGGTTTTTAAATTTCCAGTTTAGAAGTAAGTTGGATCGAGTTTTATTATAGACTACTTTTTCTATTGGTATCGGAGCTCCACTTTCCCAATTGTATCGGGCTTTAAAACTTTTTTGACCAGAATAAATCCATTCATACCCGATTCCAAAACCTGATATAAATTCGTATGAAAGGCCACCGCCTAATACATATCCCTTCGTATCTATCCATTTATCCATTACTTTATACTGCTCTACAGGTGGTCCAAACGGGACAGCATTTCCCTTTATGGTATCTGCTTCTATACCCAATATGGGATATAAACTTAACTGTGCAGGGAGACTAACCGCACAAGAAAAAAATACAGTTATTAAAAATAGTTGTTTCATAATTGTAAAGTTAAAACTAAAAAATCCCTTCCACCATAGGCAGAAGGGATTTCTCTTTTATAATACTTAATAGAGCTTACTCTACTACGACGATTTTTTTCTTGACGTTAACACCATCTTTCTCAATGTCCAGATAATAAATACCACTAGTGAGGTTATCATATTCTAGTTTTTGTGATCCAGCTCTTACACTGTAATTTTTTATTTTGGCTCCAGCCTCGTTATAAAGAGTTGCATTTGCACCTTCTAACTCAGTCGGTAGTTCTAGTGTAATTTGTCCATTAGTCTTTGCAGGATTAGGAAATACTTTTACTGCACTTACATCATATGTCTCGATAGCACCTACCTTATCCAGTCCACCCATCTGTACCTTTGATGCCATCTTTCCGATTTGGTCTAGGTCCATTTCTCCAGTAAGAGAGAATACTACAAAATGGTTTTCTCCTTCTCCGATTCCTACCAGCTCATATACGATATCGTTAGACTCTTCTATGTATAGAGAGAAGTTGCCTTCTTCAGATCTTACCCTCATAAGTTCCTCTAAATCTGAATCTATATAAGCCATTCCCTTTTTATACTCGGCTTTAGCATTAGGCCATTCTTTCATTGCTACTAGCGTAAAGTCTTCTATGCTAGAAGCTAGACTTGCAATCTCGTTTAAATCATCATCGCTGGTATCCTCAAAGTGTACCGCATAGCTAAACATTTTACCTGTAACATTGACCACAGTCGCTTTGTCATGATCATATAGATGTTGGAATTTTTCTTCGATGATGTTTTGACCAGTCATCGCAGTACCGATTAATAAAAGACAGAAAGACAATAGGTAATTTTTCATTGTATTATTTATTTGATTAGATAATGATGTCAGTCACTACACCACCACGACGTTGCATCTGGATTTAAGGTTACTTTAACATTCTTATTATCGATAAAAGTAGGGGTTTTTAAGACGAAGGGGAATTTATGGAAGGTCTAAAGGTCTCTAGGTTTCAAGGTTCAGAGGTCTGATATAGGTGGCTCGGGCACAGTGACAAATAACTAAATAACTAATAACCTGAGCAGTTGACAAAACTATATTCTATTCTTTACCGCCGTTTGATAAAAATCATTTAGAGCGTCATTCATCTGTGTTACTCGTCTTTCTATTGGTGACCCAAATAGAGGGTTAGCAGCAAATCTATATGGAAAGTCAAAGGCAGTAGTCCTTTTTAATCGATATGCCTTACATCCGGATAAGGCAATAAATACGAAAAGTAAGAGAAGCGATCGGTGATGAGTTGTTTCATAAACTGAATATTATTTACGTGAATATAAAATAATACGAGCAATGCAATCTAAGGAAGAAGTAGCTGATGAGACTACAAGAGATTTTATCTATGACTAAATAATGAAACCACAAAGGGGTGAAATAACCATAACCCTCAAATCAAAAAAGGAGTTAAAGCCTGAAAGGGTGAAATATAAAACTTCTAATAATATAAAGTGTGATATGCAATAACTACCATAGATAAGCCATTGGAACAAATCGACTATTTCCCCAGTATCCGTCTTAGATTCTGCAAAGACTTAAAAGGAGTATCTACCACAAAGGCATTTGCAACCCAGCCTGGTATACTTCCAGCTGGGTCCATATGAGCGATAGTTGTGACCTGGGTTTTTCCATTTCCAGCATTTACGAGTTTCCAGATGCTGCTCATGTTAGTTACTTTGACTCTATCCTCCTTCTCAGAATCTGTGGGAATTGCTACGGTTTCTATTTCATAAGCTCCGACTTCTACAGGGGAGGCTTTACTTTTTACATAAGCCCTTCTTGTCTTTACTGGCCAAGGAAACTCCAGTTCTAAAAAATAAGTTGCCTCATTTTCTGAGAGTTGTTTTATATCACTCACGTCAGAGATTCCTTGATAATAGGAGGTAATCTTATTGAGGTCTTTTATATAGGCGTAGGTAGTTTCTAGATCTGCATTTATAATAGTCGTAGCCTTAAAAGTTTTATACGGTGATCCAGGAGTATCGGCTAGCCATATTTTTATATCGTTCTTATCTTTTTCTAGTTTCCATTCGCTTTGAGCGAAAACAAAACTTCCTAATAGAACAAAACACATCATTAAAGTTATTCTCATAATTTAAACTATTTAATTCTCTCTATATTAGATGGAACTACTACTATAACGATTGATATGAATCTAAGTTTCTTTTTAGGGATAAAACCTGTCTTTACGAGTGACGCAGTTGTGCTCGGATTACTTATGGTTACGCTGGCTCTTATTTTTTATACAGAGTCTCTTAAATCTGCAGGTTGGAAAAAATTCTACACTTACGTTCCTTCATTGCTCCTTTGCTATTTTATTCCGGCCTTTTTGAACTGGCCATTAGGACTGATAGCACCGCACTGGTATAATGAGGGATTGTTTGATTTACTGGCTCAGAAGAATCTTATTTTGCCGGAAGGCTTATCCTACGATGGCATCACCGCCTGGCTAAATGACCAAGGAGTACCCAAGTCTGAGTATGCAGCACATCAGGGACACTGTCAGTTATATTATGTAGCTTCCAGATATCTCTTGCCTGCCAGTTTGATTTTATTCTGTCTAGGTATAGATTTTAAAGGTTTACTCAATCTCGGGCCTAAGGCACTGATTATGTTTCTTGCTGCGACTGTAGGAATTATTCTAGGTGGACCGATTGCCTTACTGATAGTATCTAGTGTAGCTCCGGATCTTATCGGAGGCAATCCAGAAGATATATGGAGAGGATTTGCTACAGTTGCAGGAAGCTGGATCGGAGGAGGAGCAAACCAGACCGCTATGAAAGAAATCTATGAGGTAAAGGATAATCTATTCGGTACCATGATCGTAGTAGATGTGGTCGTAGCCAATATCTGGATGGGATTCCTACTTTATGGAGCAGGTATATCTGATAAAATCGATTCTAAACTAAAAGCAGATAACTCTGCCATCTCTAATCTCAAAACTAAAATCGAAAACTATAGAGCCAGTATCGCTGAGATTCCGAGTACGACCAAACTGTTTATACTTATGGCGGTTGCGTTTTTCGGGGTAGCATTGGCACACTTTGGGATGAATCTCATCGCTCCATGGATGAGTAATTTTAAAGAGACTCTTACTTCATGGGGATTATCTTCATTGATGTCCAAGTTTTTCTGGCTAGTAGTTATAGCGACTACTTACGGGCTGATTCTGTCTTTTACTAAGTTTAGAAAACTAGAAGGTGTCGGAGCCTCGAAGTGGGGAAGCATATTTATCTACATTCTCGTAGCGACTATCGGTATGAAGATGAACCTCGGAGAAGTATTCCAAAATCTAGGTCTTTTTGCAGTAGGGATCATATGGATGCTGGTCCACGTTATCGTTTTACTAACAGTTGCATATCTTATAAAAGCTCCATTTTTCTATGTAGCAGTTGGCTCGCAGGCCAATATAGGAGGAGCGGCCTCTGCACCGATTGTAGCCTCTGCCTTTAGTCCTAGTCTAGCACCTGTGGGTGTATTGATGGCAGTTCTAGGATATGCATTGGGTACTTATGGAGCGATAATCTGTGCGACACTGATGCAAGCTGTGAGTGGCTAAAATCTACTTTTAGTGGATAAAAGGAGAGAGATGCATGATGATTGGTAGAATAAGCAACTGGTAAATGCTTAATTATTTGGTTCTTAGATGGTTAGATAAGTCTTATTTGACTCGGATACGGTTTTATCGAGGAAAAAAACGTATTTTTGCAGCCCATTTTGAGGAAAGACTTAAAACCTAGTATGAGTAAAAAAAGAGTGTTGTTTGTTACACAGGAGATGAAACCTTACACTGTGATAACAGAAGTGTCAGATCTTATTAAAAAATTACCAATACATACCCACGAAAAAGGCATGGAAGTCAGAATCCTGATGCCTAAATACGGATCCATAAACGAGAGAAGACATAGACTTCACGAAGTAGTGAGATTATCAGGAATGAATATCATCGTAGATGACGAAGATTTCCCATTAATTATAAAAGTAGCTTCCTTGCCTGGAGCTAGATTACAAGTATACTTTTTAGACAATGATGAGTTTTTTAAGAGAAAATTTGTCTTTGACGATATAGACGAGAAGCCATTTGCTGATAACGAAGACAGAATGGTATTTTTCTGTAAGTCAGTAATGGAAACCGTAAAGAAATTCGGTTGGCCACCAGACATTATCCACTGTCATGGATGGATGACCAGTCTAGTACCCTTATATTTAAAGAAGGTATATAAAGACGACCCTGTTTTCCAGAAGTCTAAGCTTGTGTACTCTCCCTATGTAAATGACTATCAGAAGCTATTTACAGAGCGATTTTTCGATATTGCATGTATTAATAATCTGACTAAAGAAGATTTGGCAGATTTCGGTACTGCAGATAATTTTACGCTTGATGAAGGTGGAGTTAGAAACTCTGATGCCGTAATCAGAGGAAGCGAAAATATTGCAGACAACGTTAAAAAAGCGATAGATACACTAAAGCTTCCGAGTCAGGAGTTTTTAGAAGAAGATGAGATGCTGAAAGCTAGCGTTGAAATGTACAAATCTTTAATGGAGGAATAAGCTCTACACTTTCCACTTTTCTATATGAACAAATTAATATACGGCTTCCTTTTTTCAATGATGTTATGCCTAGTCGCATGTAATAATGACACCGTAGTAGGCTCTGGCTTATTGGGTGATGAGGAGCTAGGGATAGAAGTTATAGACGATGTAGTTATCACTGCTCAGACAGTAGAGGTAGATTCTACGCTTATATTTACTGTAGGTGATATCATTACTCAGACTTTTCCGCTAGGAAGATTGGAAGACAATTATTTTGGCCTAAGCCGTACAGAAATTATTGCCTCTACGGGTGTAGAAGGAAATGGGACTTTGCCGGATTTTGATGATGTGGAAATGTCAGATATAGATTCTTGTGTGTTGGTTCTTAGACTAGACACTTTAGGAAACTATGGAGATACGCTGTCTACTTTTGATTTTGAAATATTTCGGTTGACCGAAAGTTTAAATAATATAGATTCTTTTATTTCCAATGTGGAATATAGTAGAGATATGATGCCTATTGGCTCATTAGATGGATATAGTCCAGATGCTTCTGATTCCCTATTTATTCAGGAATCTCAAGATTCTGTCTTACGTGTGGGGACGATTAGAATACCTATAGACGTCGCCTTTGCAGAGGAGATTGTAGCATGGGTAAACCAGCAGGTGATGGATTCTGTATCTATAAACGAAGAAACTTTTACAGAAGCATTTAATGGTCTAGTTATACAAGCGACTCCATCTGATGGAAACGCTATGCTGGGAATAGACTTATCTCCAGTAGCTTTTTCCAATGACCTTTCAGAATTAGCTATTTATTATTCTCAGGATACACTGGAAAATAGGAAGTATGGCTTTTCTGTAGGAAATCGTAAAAATCTCTTTATCGAACGTGATTATTCTGGATCTGTAGTAGAAGAGGCGATTGCAGGAGGAACTACTTTTGGTGACAGCCTATTATTTGTAGAGTCTTCTGGAGTAAACCTAGAATTTGATGTTTCTAATGTTGCAGACATTCAGGATAGATTACTTAATCATGCTGTGCTAGAACTTATAGTGGCTGATGTTATGGATAACGATTTAGGATTTTTTCCTCCTATAGATTTACTCATAGTATCTAGAACCACAGATGAGGGACAGCTATTTCTTATAGAAGACATTGCTTCACTGGGCTTACCAGCGAGTGTAGAGCAGTTTGAAGACAATGGAAGAACCCTTTATAGGTATACACTTCCGCTAACTAGATATCTCCAGGATGTAATAAATTCCGTTGAAATTGGTGATAAATTGACAATTTCAGCTAATTTGCAAGCCGAAAGACCAAATAGATCTATAATATTTGGACCCAATCACAGTACTTATCCGTCAAAACTAAGATTGACATTTACTAACCCGTAAAAAAATAAGAAGTATGTGTGGTATAGTCGCTTATATTGGAAATAAGCAAGCATATCCTATAATTATTGAAGGACTCCGCAGATTGGAATACAGAGGCTATGACAGTGCCGGTGTTTCTTTATTAAATGGTGATTTACACACCTATAAGAAAAAAGGAAAAGTACAGGATCTAGAAGATCATGCAGCAAGTAAGAATATAGATGGTACTATGGGAATCGGCCACACTAGATGGGCTACTCATGGTAAACCAGATGATTTAAATGCTCACCCTCATGTGTCTGGAGATGGAAATATCGCTCTAGTACACAATGGAATTATAGAAAATTACTCTCAGCTAAAAGAAGCACTTGCTGATCTCGGACATGAGTTTAAGAGTGAGACAGATACAGAGATACTGGTGCATCTTATCGAGGAATATCAGAAAAGAGATAATCTGCCACTAGAAAAAGCTGTGCAGAAAGCCCTAGATAAGGCAGTAGGTGCTTATGCTATTGTGGTTTTTGATAAAAGAGAACCTAATAAACTAGTTGGAGCTCGTAAATCTAGTCCTCTGGTACTCGGACTAGGAGAAGATGAGTTTTTTCTAGCCTCTGATGCTACTCCGATTATAAAATTTACCAATAAGGTAATCTATCTAAACGACGAAGAAATCGTAACCATCAAGAGAGATGGTTCTTACGAGGTTGTTACTATAGATAACGAGATACAGAGTCCTGTAATCCAGGAAATAGATTTAAAAATAGAAGAGCTAGAAAAAGGTGGTTACGATCACTTCATGCTTAAAGAAATACACCAGCAGCCTCAGACTATTTGTGAAAGTATGAGAGGTCGTATAAATGCAGACGAAGGATGGGTAGTAGTAGGAGGAATGCAGGATCACATGAAGAGACTGGCAAATGCAGATCGTATGATCTTTGCAGCCTGTGGTACTTCATGGCATGCAGCTCTTATCGGAGAGTACCTATTTGAAGATCTGGCAAGAATCCCTGTGGAGGTAGAATATGCCTCAGAGCTTAGATATCGTAATCCAGTAATCAGAGAAAATGATGTAGTAGTTGCCTTATCTCAGTCTGGAGAGACTGCAGATACACTTGCAGCTCTAGAAATGGCCAAAAAGAAAGGAGCACTGCTTTATGGAATCGTAAATAATGTAGGGTCGAGTATTGCTCGATTGACAGATTGTGGTTCTTATATACATGCAGGTCCAGAAATCGGAGTTGCCTCTACTAAGGCATTTACTAGTCAACTGGTAGTACTCTCACTGATGGCTATAAACCTAGGAAAAGAGAGAGGAACGATAGGAGAAGGACAGTATCGTCAGCTCCTACATGCGATGGAAGCGATTCCAGACAAGGTGCAGAAAATCCTAGAGCAGGACGAAAAGATAAAATACATAGCTTCAGAGATTAAAGATGCTCAGAATGCCTTGTATCTAGGAAGAGGATATAACTTCCCGATTGCTCTCGAAGGAGCTCTTAAGCTTAAAGAAATTTCCTATATCCATGCAGAAGGATATCCTGCTGCAGAGATGAAGCATGGTCCGATTGCTCTTATAGATGAGTCGATGCCTGTAATCGTCATAGCGACTAATCAGAGTGCCTACGAGAAGGTGGTAAGTAATATCCAGGAGGTCAAAGCCCGAAAAGGAATCGTTATCGCAGTAGTATTAGAAGGAGATAAAGAAATAAAGAAAATAGCAGATTATACTATAGAGATACCAGAAACAGAGGAGCCATTGTCTCCACTTTTATCTGTGATTCCGCTACAGCTACTATCTTATCACATCGCCGTGATGAGAGAGTGTAACGTCGATCAGCCTCGTAATCTAGCTAAATCCGTAACTGTTGAATAAAAAATTAGATGGAACAGAATCTATTAGAATATAATTCTCTGAGAGAGAAGATGATTATCCCTGAGTATGGGAGAAACGTACAGAAACTCGTAAAGCATGCCAAGACTATAGAAGATGATGCAGAGCGTCAGACTTACATAGAGCGTATCGCAGAGCTGATGTATCAGATAAACCCACAGTCAAAAAATGTACTTGAGTACAAGGAAAGAATCTGGGCACACATTTTTAGAATTGCAGACTATGATCTCAAGGTAACACCTCCTAATGGTCTAGTAATCGATCCTGAAGATGCAAGATTAAAGCCACAGCAGATTGCGTATCCTAACCTAAATTCTAAGCATAGACACTATGGTGCAAATGTCAAGAAGCTTTTGAAAAAAGCTGTAGGAATGGAAAAAGGAGAGAAGAGAGATGTTTTTGTTCAGCTGATTGCTTCCTTTATGAAGATTGCTTACAAGAACTGGAACAGAGAGCATTATGTAAATGATGAGGTGATAAAGTCTGACATTAAGGCCATGACCAAAGGAGAGATAGACCTAGGAGAAGACTTTGAGTTATTAATGCTACACACTGCCTCTACTCCTAGAAGAAATACAGGAGGAAGATCTAATAATAAAGGAAGAAGTAATAACAATAGAGGAAAAGGCGGACAGAACAGAAGAAGAAATAATAACAACAATAATAATAATAGACGTAGAAGATAATCCTACTGTTTAAGAATATAAAAAAACTTAAGGACCATGTGAGTATATATCACTTGGTCCTTTTTTTATGTGCCTAGCTTACTGACTTGATTCTATATTCGATAGCCTCTTTAATAAATTGGTTTAGCGATTTACCTTCTATCAGAGCTTGTTCATATGCTTTTGAATGAAGTTCCGGATTTACTCTCACGTTAAAACTGCCTTTAAAAGATCTAAAAATTTCTTTACCTGCTTCCTCACATAATTCAATATAATCATGGACCGCTTCTTTAAAAGAGGATTTTAATTGTGCTACTGTCGAAGCCTCAAATGTTACCAAATCATTAATCCCTTCTATTTTTCCATAAAAGACGTCATCCGCCGCAGAGAAATGAACGGAACCAATGAAATCTTTAAATTTTAGTTTGTCTGTCATATGATATCTATTCTTTTAAGTTCTTTAACAATGTGGTTTTTGACATACTTTTTAAGTTCGTTTCCAGGGTGAGGTTTATGAAGTCTAAAGATATGTTTGGTCTTAGGGTTAATATATGCTTTTCGAGAGCCTGAAGTTTTTCCTGTTTTCTTTTCTCGATATCCCATTTTACTCAATAGGTATTCTAATTCTTGAATAGTTATAATCGAGCTGGGATTTAGAAGTTTAGCTAAGAGTTTCTCGAATTTACTCATTATGGAAAGTTAATATAATATTATCTTAAATGCAACTGATTAATAGTCGCATTTATTTATTAATTTCTGATTTTGACTTATAGCTATTCTATTCATTTTGCACCTCTTTCTTGAATAAACTAGCTTTCTATCTATTATGGTATTTTTCAACATAAATGGTATTAATTTTACCCTATGAGTCAATATTTTGAAGTACAAGGAAACGCAAAACTAAAAGGATCACTAATTCCGCAAGGGGCAAAGAATGAATCTCTACAGATACTGTGTGCAGTCATACTCACTGATAAGAAAGTAGTTATAGACAATCTACCAGATATCGTAGATGTCCGTAAACTTATCGACCTACTTAAAGGACTAGGAGTCAAAGTAAAAAAGTTTAATCCCAATAAGTATAGCTTCAAAGCTGATGACTTAGATCTCGATTACTTCGAGTCGCCATCCTATATTGAAGATTCTAAAAAGATAAGAGGTTCCGTGATGCTGATCGGTCCTTTATTGGCTCGATTCGGTAAAGCATTTTTACCTAAACCAGGTGGAGATAAGATCGGTCGACGTAGATTAGACACTCACCTAAATGGTCTAAAAATGCTCGGCTCCGATTTCCAGTACAACGATAAGAAAGACCAGTTCTTCTTAGGGACTAAAGGCCTAAAAGGAACCTATATCCATATGGATGAGATCTCCGTTACCGGTACTGCCAATGTAGTAATGGCTGCTGTAATGGCAGAAGGAGAAACAACCATCTACAATGCGGCTTGTGAGCCATACCTACAGCAGCTCTGTAAAATGCTCAACCGTATGGGAGCAAAAATAAAAGGAGTCGGTTCTAATCTACTCAAGATAAAAGGAGTCTCTAAGCTAAAAGGAACAGACCATAGAATTCTACCGGACATGATAGAGATCGGTAGTTTTATCGGACTGGCAGCGATGACTCAGTCGCATATCCGTATAAAAGATGTACAGCTTTCTGAGTTAGGAAGTATCCCTAAGACTTTCCAGAAGCTCGGTATAAAAATGGAGTTTGAGAAGGATGACATTATCATTCCAGAGCAAGACCTGTATGAGATTCAGACCTTTATAGATGGTTCTATACTTACTGTCTATGATGCACCATGGCCAGGCTTTACTCCTGACTTATTAAGTATTCTTTTAGTAGTAGCTACTCAGGCAAGAGGATCTGTACTTATCCATCAGAAGATGTTTGAGAGTCGATTATTCTTTGTAGATAAGCTCATAGATATGGGAGCACAAATTATTTTATGTGATCCACACAGAGCAACAGTAATAGGACTAGAACGAAAGTCTCCATTAAGAGGAATTACAATGACCTCTCCAGACATAAGAGCAGGAGTTTCTCTACTTATCGCTGCCTTATCGGCAAATGGAATGAGTACCATCCATAACATAAACCAGATAGACAGAGGATACCAGAACATCGATACTAGGTTAAATGCGATCGGAGCTCAGATAGAGCGGAAGGGTGACTGAGCGGTTTAGACACTCTGTGTCTAAAATTAAAGTTGCTAAAGGCAACTTTAATAACGAAGGAACTGCAAGATCCGTCTTGCAGCGAGTACCATTTTTTTCGCGATGGATACTATAATATCTATGAGGATAAATTTCGTTTGAAGGAATAGTACATAATTGAGAAACACGGATGTAAACGGATTTCTAGATTCCACGGATTTTCAATCGCATGTTTAATGATAAAATCAATACAATGAGATTCACCTTTCTACTCACAAGTCTCTTTTTCCTCCTCAGTTGCAATAGTGCCTCAAAATCAACAGATAAGGACCTACCAAAAGTAGATGCCAATGCAAACCTAAAAGCCCTTAACATAACCCTAACTGAATTAAAAAAACCAGTAGCCAACTACGTACACACAGTTCGCACCGGTAATCTAGTCTACACCGCAGGAAAAGGATCCGCCTATCCCGATGGAAAACTATACACTGGAAAACTAGGAGATGACCTAAGCATCGAACAAGGTCAAGAAGCAGCCAGACTTGCAGGAATCAGATTACTAGCTTCTTTAAAAGCAGAGCTGGGAGACCTCAATAAAGTAAATAGAATAGTAAAAGTCCTAGGAATGGTAAATGCCACTCCAGATTTTACAGAACACTCCCAAGTAATTAATGGTTTCTCGGATTTAATGGTGGAGGTTTTTGGAGAGAGAGGAAAACATGCTCGTTCAGCAGTAGGAGTGGGTTCGTTGCCCAAGAATCTAGCGGTGGAGATAGAGATGGTGGTTGAGGTGGAGTAGGCATGTGCAAGTTCAAGTGCAAATGCAAATGCAAGTGTCAAGTTCAAGTTCAAGTTCAAGTTCAAAGTGGTACTGGGCTCGGGCTAATGTTATTTAGATTATAGTATGCTTTAAAATCAGTGCAATCCACAAATCCATCTAATCTGTGATGCTGAAAGCACATAAGGACGACATCTACTATCTTTAAAAAAGCATAACTTAGAATGTATCAAATAAAACAATGAAGTACGGACTACTATTTCTGGCTCTTTTCATTTCTAGTATAACTCACTCCCAAAACAAAAGAGACTATGTCTGGACTTTTGGCTTAGACGCATTCCCAGAACCATTAGTGCAGGCATATCGATTGGATTTTAATACAGAACCTTTTGAACCTTACAGGGTAAATCACCCTTTTGAAATTAATCGAAATAATGCTTCCATTTGTGATAAAGACGGTAAGCTGCTTTTTTACACGAACGGCTGTGCTATAAGTGATGCAAATAATCAAATAATGCCTAATGGTCTCCCTATAAATGATGGCCCATATCTACAAGAATTAGGCGGTGGATCAAACTGTTTAGCTGGTTATCCAGGAACTCAAAATATTACCATTCTTACAGATCCTGTCGATGAAAATGGCTATTATATTCTACATAAACCTATTTCATTTAATCAATTTGAAGATCCTGCAACTCCCATGGAGCAGATCAGATATACCTATGTAGACTTGAGTCTAAACAACGGACTAGGAGATGTAACGGTAAAAGATTCTACATTCTATTTCGGTGATAGATTACTCTCCAGTTATTTTACAGCCATAAATCATAGGAATGGAAAGGACTGGTGGGTACTGCAGCCAGTTTATGAAGATAATCGCTATTTGACGTACTATATTGATTCTACGGGTATAAATAGATTTCCAGATCAGGAGATTGGACCAGAATTTAGTTCTAATGCCAGTGCCTCTGGTGCCGCAAGATTTTCTCCTGATGGAACCAAGTATGCATACTATAATGAGGATGATGGTCTGCTATTGGCAGAGTTCGATAGAGAAAATGGATTATTATCGGATATGCAGCAGGTGATGGTGTTCGATACATCAGGAGCTGGAATTTTCTGTAGTGTAGAATGGTCTGCAAATAGTAGGTATGTCTATACCGCTACTCGTTCTAAATTGCATCAGATAGACACTCAAGAAGACAACCTAGAGGATGGGATAGAACTCATAGACATCTACGATGGAACAGAAAACCCTTTTCCCAATACCTTTTTCCTCATGGCCCTAGCACCTGACTGCAAGATATACATGTGTAGCACCAGCGGCAACCGTACCTATCATGTTATAAATAAACCTGATGAGAAAGGTGTCGCCTGTGAGTTTGTACAGAACGGCCTAGAGCTGCCCATAAATGCAGGCTTCGGCACTATGCCCAATTTTCCCCGCTGGCGAGTAGACGAGGAAGAAAAGTGTGATCCGAGCATCGTATCTCTTTTCGGAGAGCTGGTATTTTATAGAAGAGACCTAGACATTTTTCCTAATCCGACTACTGGTCCGCTTACCATAGAGCTACCAGAAG
>CAZDWO010000039.1:0-34320 GCA_964509175.1 uncultured Saprospiraceae bacterium | reverse complement strand
TTAGACATAAGAATGTATGACTCACTTAGATATTAATGTTATTTATATATGATAAATCTAATGAAAAGAAATTGATTTTTAGTTCAGCTTTAAAACAGCTGTGGTTTTCTCTCTGATAGAAAGTGTCAGTTCTCTATTGTCGATAAGTTTCTCTCCATAACTCGGAATCATTTCTTTTAGGCTTTTCTGCCATTCGTTAGATTGCATTTTTTCGCGGAAGCAGACATCCAAGACATCTAGCATTATAGAAACAGAGGTAGAGGCTCCTGGAGAAGCACCGAGAAGAGCGGCTAGTGACTTGTCCTCATTGGTAACTATCTCAGTTCCGAATTTTAAAACTCCACCTTCGTCCTCATCCTTCTTAATAATCTGTACTCGCTGACATGCAGTAATCAATTCCCAATCTTCCATCCGAGCCTCTGGATAAAAAGTTTTTAAGAAAGCAAATCTATCTTCCGGAGATTGCATCACCTGCTTTATCAGATACTTGGTCAATGAGATATTATGCATACCAGCAGAGAGCATCGGCCAGACATTATGCATTTCTATCGACAAGGGTAAATCCAGAAAGGAACCATTCTTTAAAAACTTAGTGGAAAATCCAGCGTATGGCCCAAACAATAAAGACCGCTCTCCATCAAGCATCCTAGTATCGAGATGTGGAACCGACATCGGTGGAGAACCAGTTGCTGCTTTTCCATAAACCTTGGCCTCGTGTTTTTTTACTACTTCTGGATTTGTACATTTTAAAAACTGACCACTTACTGGAAAACCTCCAAAACCTTTTCCTTCAGGAATTTCAGATTTTTCTAACAATGGAATCGCTCCACCTCCTGCTCCGATAAATACAAAATCGCAGGCCAATGTTTTTTCTGTCTCGCTTTTTAAATCTTTTAATTCTACGAGCCAGCCGTTATCTATTTTGGTAAGGTCTTGTACTTCATGGCCTAGTAATAATGAGACACCTTCACAAGATTCTATATGTCTAATCATGGCTCTAGTTATCGAACCAAAATTTACATCAGTACCTATCGCCATACGTGTAGCAGCGATGACCTCATCCGTTGCCCTGCCTTCCATCATCAATGGAACCCATTCTTTTATCTGCTCATAGTCATCTGCATAGACCATGTCTTCAAACATTCCATATCGAGTCATGGAACTGTATCTGGCTTTTAGAAAGTCTTTATTTTTTTCTCCCCATACAAAACTCATATGGTCGATGTCATTTATAAAAGGATTTTTAGTTTCTATTAATCCTTTTTCTAGAAGGTAAGCCCAAAACTGTTTAGACACCTCAAAAGACTCACTTATTTTTAAGGCCTTGGATATGTCCACTGTGTCGTCCTCACGGAAGGGTGTATAGTTTAATTCGCAAAAAGCGGAATGACCTGTACCTGCATTGTTCCATGCATCGGAGCTTTCTGCACCTACCTTATCCAGTCTCTCAAAAATGGTGATGTTGGCATCTGGCATCAGCTTCTTTATAAGTATCCCTAATGTGGCACTCATAATTCCAGCTCCTATAAGAGCAATCCTTGGGTTTTTCATATTCTTCTTTTTTTGGCTATAGCCAATTTACTATGATAAACTTATCCGATTACTAACCCATATTATCAATCCGAAAAAGATAAAATGGGTAACGTTCATCGCTATAGGAGCTATGTGTACTCCCAGAGGTTTAAACCATACCAGTGATGATATAATTATAATGAGTAGTACGATAGGGTTGGGTATAGCCAGCCACTTTGGGATATTGTTTTTGTTTTTGAGAATCAGAATAATGTATACGATGGATAAAGCAGCCACTACTATTCTCAGTCCCCAGACTAGAACCTGATAATGGTCTTCATAGGATTGTAGATAGAAATCATAGTCTGCAGTTCCCTTGCTTCTTTGTAATACCTCTGCTGCAAAATATCTAGAAGATATCCAGATGCCTCCGATTATAAAGGCCAGATTACCGAGTATAAAAAGTAGGCTAGCATAAAAGCTGGAAGAGGTTTTTTTAAAAAATTCCATAAGCCCATAGTAGCCTGCAAAATAAAATGGTACTCCTACGATGGCAAAGAAGTGTCCTCTGCTCGCTCGCTCAATCGGTACATGCTCGAGCATACTGATTTCACCAAGAGGACCTCCAGGTAGGAAGTGCAATAGGTACTCCCCGATGCCTACGATTACAGAACCGGCTAATCCTAATAGGAGTAAAAGTTTTATTGAGTTGGTTTTCATTTGCCTTGAGGTAGCGACTAAAATAAAGAATATTATGAACTGCAAGAAAGCATAGAGCAGCCTATCTTATTTCTTGCCCATTCTGGTCGCTTGGCAAACCATTTTTGATACTTTTTATTTTCATCGTAAGGAGTTTTTAGCATCTCATGGAGTTCGCTGATGATGGAATAGTCTCCTTTGTCTGCAGCATCGATAGCTAGCTGTGCCATGTAATTTCTTAAGACGTATTTTGGGTTTACCCGATTCATTTCCTTTTTTCGTTCTGTATCAGATAAGGTATTTTCTTTTAAGGCTTTTTTATAATCTAGAAACCAGCTGGTCCATTTTTGCATAAGCGGTCCATTAATTTCTGCAGGTTTATAGAAGGCTTCTCCGACGATGTTCATAAAATTTCCAGCTTCTGCATCTATAGAATAGTCTGCCAAGTTTCTAAAAAATATAGTCATGTCCGTTTCGCTAGATTGTAGAAGTGCTACCAGTTCTGTGAGTAGTTTTTCGTTGGACTTTTCTTTGACTTCTAGACCTAGTTTTGCATTCATCATTTTTAGATAGGCAGTTCTAAATTCAGAGCGGTAATTGTCTAGGGTCTTCTGAAGTGGCTCGGGATTTTCTGTAAGGAGCGATATGGCATTTCCGAGTTTGGCTAGATTCCATAGTCCAATTCCTGGCTGTTGTCCAAATCTATATCTCCTCATATTTCTATCCGTCGTATTGGGAGTCCAGTTCAGGTCAAAACCTTCTAACCACCCATATGGACCGTAGTCTATGGTGAGACCCAGGATAGACAGATTATCAGTATTCATCACACCATGTACAAAACCTACTCGCTGCCAGTCTACTATCATTTTGAGGGTTCTATCTGCGACGAGTTGAAAAAATTGCTCGTAGCTTTCTGGAGCTCCTAGGGTAATCTCTGGATAGAAATTCTTAATCGTAAAATCTGTGAGTAGTTTGAGTGTTTTCTTGTCTTGCCTGCTGGCGAAAATTTCAAAATTTCCAAATCGAATGAAGGACTCTGCAGCACGACAAACTACTGCTCCTTTTTCCATGGCTGGATTTCCATCATACATTACATCTCTTAGCACCTCATCACCGGTTAGCATAAGTGACAGAGAACGAGTAGTAGGCACCCCGAGATGATACATCGCTTCGCTACATAAATGTTCTCTTACTGATGACCTCAGTACTGCTAGACCATCTCCTCTTCTGGAGTATGGTGTTGCTCCAGAGCCTTTGAGCTGTAGTGCCCAGTTTTTTCCATTGTATTCTATCTCTGTAAGATTTATTGCTCTACCATCTCCCAGTTGTCCTGCCCAGTTTCCGAACTGATGACCTCCATAACACATGGCGTAGGGCTGCGTATGTTCTAGGGTTTGCTTGCCAGAAAATGTATCTATAAATTTTTGTGATTTAAGGTCTTTCTCAGTGAGTCCTAAGTTGCTAGCCATTTCTGAAGAGACATGAAGTAGCTGTGGTGAACTGGGTACTCGTGGAGTTACATAAGAAAAACAGGACTCAAGAACCTCCCGAGTAAAGTTGTTTTTATTGGCATCAGCCGGAAGTTCTTTATTGAATTTATCCTTAACGTTTAATTGCATACTAAGCTTGTGTAACTCTAATTTCTCTATAAATGCCATAAAAAGCCACGGGTCGGGAAATATTTACAACAATTCGGGAAATATGGATGAGAATCCACCTTAGATATGCCCATAACTTTGTACTTGTACAAAATGTTAAATTAAAATTATTACCATGATTACCATTAAAAATGCCACACACTTAAAAGAATTAGCAAATTCAGGAAAACCAGTTTTACTAGATTTCTATGCTGACTGGTGCGGACCTTGTAGAGCCTTAATGCCTACAGTAGAAAAACTTGCTGATAAATATCAGGATGACTTTATCATTGCAAAAGTAAATGTAGACCAGAATCAAGATCTGGCTCGTGACTTTGCGGTAAGAAGTATTCCTGCCTTATTTTTTATCCAAGATGGAAAAACCGTTGAGAAACTTTCGGGAGCTCAGCCAGAATCTGTCTTAGAAAACAAAATCCAAAGCTACCTGGTTAAGGCCTAAAGCTTAAGTCTTAAATTCTCTAAATAGTATATAAAAAAGCCTGCTCAGAAGTGAGTGGGCTTTTTTTTATTCTATGACTTCCTAGTTTTTAAAACCACTTTATAGTTAAGTCTATAAGCTTCTGCTTAAAGTCATTATAAGGAGGAGTCAGCATATCTAGAGCATTAGGAACATGTTGATTAAAAATTCCTCTCGAATTAGAGAAAGATTTAAATCCCTCTATTCCATGAGCTCTACCGATTCCACTATTGTTAGCTCCTCCGAAGGGAAGATTAGTATTATAGAAATGAGCCGCATTATGATTTATACAGGTACCACCAGCTCGAGTATTACTGATGATATGGTTTATGTTTTTTTTCTTCTTACTATATATATAAAGTGCTAGTGGCTTTTCTCGAGAATTGATTTCATCGATTACCACTTTTAAATCCGTGTATCCAAATACTGGTAGCACAGGCCCAAAAATCTCTTCAGTCATTAAAGAGGAGTCCATAGAAACATCGGTCATCAATGTAGGAGCTATAAAATTCTCTTCTTCTTTGAAGTTTCCTCCTACTTCCATTTTTGCACCCTTGGAAACGGCATCGTCTATATATCCTTTAACTCGACTGTAGTGTCGTTTATTAACGATTCTTGCGTAAGAGGATTCTTGAGAGGCATCCTCTGTATAGAAACTAGCAATTTGCTTTTTGAACTCTTCAATAAATTCTGCTTTCTTACTCTCATGTACAAATAGATAATCAGGAGCAATACATACCTGTCCATTGTTTACATACTTTGCCCATGCAACTCTTTTTGCAGCAAGAGACACATTAGCAGTCTCATCTACTATGGTCGGAGATTTTCCACCGAGCTCTAGCGTTACTGAAGTGAGATTTTCAGCTGCAGCTTTCATAACTATTTTGCCTATGCTCGGAGCACCTGTAAAGAAGATATGATTGAATGGCAGTTTGAGTAATTCGGTAGATGTACTGATGCCACCTTCTACAAGAGCTACTTCATTTTCATCAAAAACTTCTGAGACTATCATTTTCATGACCGCTGATGCATTTGGAGTCATTTCTGATGGCTTGAGTATCACTGCGTTCCCAGCTGCTATTGCCGATACTAGTGGTCCGAAGGTCAGGTTTATAGGAAAATTCCATGGAGAGACTATCAGCACTACTCCTTTAGACTCATACTTAATATGTGAGCTAGAACCCATCATGGCTAGTGGCGTCTTTACCTTCTCCCCTCGCATCCATGAACGCAAATTGCTTTTAGCATCTTTGATTTCGCTAGTCACAGGATATATTTCTGTGAGGTCTACTTCGCTAGGATGCTTCCGATAATCTTTAAAGAGAGCTTCTTTTATTTCCGGTCGATATTTATTTACAGCATTAAGTAGCTTCTTTAATTTGGCAATTCGTTGCGTAGCAGTTGTATTACCGAGCTTATACTGGTTTTGCTTTTGCAAGTTGAAAATTCTTAGGATTTCTGATGTTTTGGCCTGTGGAGGTGTGGGAGCAGTAAGAGTAGTACTCATGGTCTATTTTATTCTAGGACTATAATTTACAATTTTCTAAATTGTTTTTTAGAGTCTAAGCAATATTGTAAAGACTAAGTTCTATGAATGAGAAATAGATTTGAGCAAGTCCTAAATAAAAAAATGTCAAGCCGATAAATCGACTTGACATTAGTTACAGCGCTCCCTCAAGGACTTGAACCTTGGACCCTCTGATTAACAGTCAGATGCTCTAACCAGCTGAGCTAAGGAAGCATTGGTTTAAAGCGACCGCAAATTTATAATTATACACTCGCTTGTGCAATCATAATTTCACATTTATTTTTTTATCATGGGTGTTTTTATACACCCACTTTATATTCTGACAAAAGCCCTACAGGTAGACTTAATTTATGTCATATTGCTATATTATAGATAAAAAATTGCGAGATATTTGCATAATACAATATTATGTTCTATTTTAAAGGTGATACCAAACACTAACATTATGTCTATAGTAACTATACTTCTTGCTGTTTTGGCAGTTGCCGGAATATTTACCTTCATTTTAGATAAGTTAAATCTCCTGCCCAACTAGTACCTTTTTATAAGGTATTCCAAGAAATCCGATAGTGTCATGGCTTTTTTTAAATACATGGCATGATATCACTTCCCTGGGATTATTGTCCAACTAGTCTTACTGGACAATATCCCATTTTTTTTGCTCCAGAATTCTTAACACCCTTTTAAAGTCCTCTGCATAATCCGCTTCAAAAACCATTGGCTTGTCTAGACCAGGCATAGATACTTCTATTTTCTGAGCATGTAATAACATCGTGGTCATCTCATGCAGTTCTTTCCAGATGCGATTTTGTTTATTGCATCCATGAGGTCTATCTCCGATTATGGGATGGAATATATGTGACATATGCATACGTAGCTGATGATATCTACCAGTTTCGGGTCGTAAACTGACTAGGCTGTATCTGGAGGTATTATGCTTGGCTGATGGCCATGGACATTCATATCTTTTGAGTGTCTTGTAATGAGTTACTGCCTCTTTAATAACTTCTTTCTCATTCTTTATTGGATAATCTATCGTTCCACTATCCTCGGTATATCCTCTTACGATGGCATTATAGGTCTTGAGTACCTTTCTATCTCTGAACTGTTGGTTTAGATAGCTCGACATCTCTTTGTTTAGAGCAAGGAGAACGACTCCTGCTGTTTTACGGTCAAGGCGATGTGGCGGATGTAGATGGAGACCTGTCTGTTCTCTTAAGATTTTGAGTAGTGAGGTCTTTGCATCTTTTGCCATTTTGGTCCGATGCATGAGCAGGCCATGAGGTTTATTTACGACGAGTAGATTATCGTCTTGATAAATAATCTCAATTGCTGTCGACATCTCGATTTAGTTTCCAGTCAAAGAGGGTGATAAATGCATTGAAGAGGTAGAAGATGTATTTGGCAACATTGGCGATGTTTAGTTGCATGATGTTTTTGACCAGTTGGACGATGTTATAGAGCACCCAGCTAAACCAGGTTTCTTCATATTTCAGAGCACTACATACATTAGCTCCTATCGATAGACCGAAAACTACAGATACTAAGATTAAAAAAGAATGACTCGTAATCCCTCCAAACAGGTAAGCTCCTAAGTAGACCAGACCAAATCCTGTAACTATTCCTGCTATAATAATCAGGTAATACTGGAGGTCTCTGTTTCTTATTTTACTATCCTTAGATTTCCATTTATCTACTGCAAAAACCATAATCAGAAAGGTCAGTGGATAAGTAATTACTGCTGACCCATTTCCAAACATATAATCCAGAGCACCTGAATTTACTGTAGTAAATACACCTATCCAGTTGCCCATATTGTTTTGTTTACCGATGAGTCGAGTGGATAGAACGGAGAATATGGCACCTATGCAAGAAACGATTCCTAGTGGAAAAGCACCCTTACGCATCATAGAATACAGATCTTCTATTGCAGTGCCGAAATGTATCTCACCCTGATAATAAATCGTCTCATGGAAACCCTTGTAGAGGCAAACTCCTAATATAATAGCCACACCGAGTAAATCTAAGTAGCTAGACTGCACGAGTGATCTAAGTAGCTTTTTCATTCTTTGTTTGCGAGTTGGCCACAGGCAGCATCGATGTCTTTTCCTCTACTTTTACGGACAGTAATCATGATGTCTCTACTTCTTAGATGCTGAGCAAAACGATCTAAAGTATCCACATCAGATTTTATCATATCGAATCCTGCAATGGGATTATACTCTATAATATTTATTCTTACCGGAAAATCAGTACAGAGCTTAGCTAGATTTTCAGCGTCTTCTAAGCTATCGTTGAATCCTTTAAAAGCGATGTACTCATAACTGAGTCGGTTATGCGTCGTCTGATAATAATACTTGAGAGCTTCCATCAGTGTCTCTAGATTATTCTGCTCGTTTATCGGCATGATTTCATTACGCTTTACATCATCCGCTGCATGTAGGGATAGAGCGAGGTTTACTTTGGACTCATCGTCAGCGAGTTTTTTAATCATCTTGGCGATTCCAGCCGTACTTATGGTAAACCGCTTAGCAGACATATGTAGGCCTTCAGGACTACTTAGATGATGGATGCTTTTCATCACATTTTTATAGTTGAGCAAGGGTTCTCCCATACCCATGTAGACCACATTGGTCAGTGGATGGTCAAAGTATTGTAGACATTGCTCGTTTACCTTAACGACTTGATCGTAGATTTCTCCTGGGTCTAGATTTCTCATACGTTTCATCTTACCTGTAGCACAGAAGGTACAGGCGAGACTACAACCTACTTGAGAAGAAACACAGACGGTAAACCGATTGTCTTTTTTAACTGGAATCAGTACAGACTCTATCAGAGCACCATCATGGAGTTTAAAGCGGGTCTTAATGGTTCCATCAGAGCTAAATTGCTCCTTATCTGTTCCTATAGAATTGATGACATAATGCTCCTTAAGTTTTTCTCTCAGGGGTAAGGAGAGATTAGTCATGGCATCGAAGTGGGTTGCTTTCTTCTGCCAGAGCCATTCATAGATTTGTTTTGAGCGGAAGCTCGCTTCTCCCCATTCCTGTAAGGTGTTTTTTATATCGTCTTTCGACGAAAGTCGTATATCTATTTTCTTATCCACTTAGAAACAAAGGTATTAAATAAGACCTATCTTTAAATTGTACGATTTAAGTTCTATTCTGCGTTTATAACACCTATGCAAGATATTTATTCTAAGAAGTCTACTTGGAAGGTTCTACTGATGATAGTGGGAATAATAATCCTACTTATTACCGTACTCTATTCTAACTATCTCGCTAATCGATTACAAGAAAACGAAAAAAACAACGTAGAGCTCTGGGTAGAAACCATAAAATCTTTTTCTAGAGAAGATTCTAAGGTAGATGCTCGATTACAAGGAGAAATTCTGAATCGTATAAATGACATTCCGGTAATCTTAGAAAGTGAAAATGGGGAACTGGTAGGAGAGCATTTTATAGGAGATTCTACCATAATGGACCAAGATTTTCTGACCAAAGAGGTAGAGTGGATAAAAGAAAATGGCTACGAACCCATAGCTGGACCTGGAGGATATGCAAATACCATTTATTATAAAAACAGTCCGCTTTATAATCGAATCAGATACTTTCCGCTGGTCACGATGTTTTTACTGGGTGCTTTTGGACTATTTGGTTATTACCTATTTAGCAGTGCAAGGAGGTCGGAGCAGAATAGAGTCTGGGTCGGTATGGCCAAAGAAACTGCTCATCAGCTCGGTACGCCGATATCTGCGATTATGGCATGGATAGAACACCTCAAGGAACATATCGGAGGCAGTCCAGAACAGGAAGAAATCATCGAGGAACTGACCAAGGATGTAAAAAGACTAGATCTGGTCGCAGACAGATTTTCTAAGATAGGCTCTGCTCCTAAGTTGATAAAAACGGATATCTACGAGGAACTAGAGGAATGTAAGTCCTATATGGCCAAAAGAGCCTCTAAAAAGATCAAATTTGATTTTGAAGAAGGGAGCGGTCTATATGTCATGATAAACAAGCATCTCTTTGACTGGGTGATAGAAAATCTTATCCGTAATGCACTAGATGCAATGGGTCCAAATGGTACCATCTCGACAAAGGTCTACGAAGAAAATGATTACTTTTGTATAGATTTAAGTGACACAGGAAAGGGGATTCTATCATCAAAATTTAAGACGGTTTTCCAACCAGGGTATTCAACTAAACAGAGAGGCTGGGGTCTCGGTTTATCATTAGCGAAAAGAATCATAGAGAATTATCACAGTGGAAAAATATTTGTCAAGAGTTCTGTCCCAGACGAGAAAACTACATTTACCATTAAGCTTCCTAAGGCTAAGTAGTTCCCTTTTATTCTTTATCCTTTCTTATTCTATCACCGCTCAGCAGCTCATTTCTTTTTCTAACGGACAAGGAGAATTCCTCGTAGGAGTAGAGGTATATAGTCCAGATTATAAGTTTACGGACGTAAGTAATGACGAGGGACTGATAAATGTGCCAGCAGGCATCTCGGAGATCATCTGCAGGTATCTCGGATATGAAGAGAAACAAGTCTTTGTCTCAAACATTACAGACATCCAAGAAGTAGAACTCATTACCCAAGAGGTACTCGTCGATGGTGTTACCATCGTCGGTAGAACAGGAGTTGTAAAAGAAGAGATTCCCTATCAGGTAGAGACCATAAGCAAGAAACAGATACAATTATTAAATACCCAAACTGCCGCAGATGCTCTAGCCGCTCATGCAAATGTCTACGTCCAGAAATCTCAGCTCGGAGGAGGATCTCCTGTTCTTAGAGGCTTTGAAGCCAATAAAATTCTTCTAGTCATAGATGGAGTCAGACTAAATAATGCGATTTACAGAAGTGGACATTTACAAAATGCCATAACCATAGATCAGGCTGTTCTAGAACAGATGGAAGTTATATTCGGAGCAGGATCTCTAAACTATGGGAGTGACGCACTCGGTGGAGTTATCCATTTTAAAAGTCAAGAACCCAGACTGGTCTACGATGATTCTCGGTCGTACCTAGAACATGGTTTCTATCTCAGAAGAGCTACGGCAAACCTAGAAAACAGCATCCACTATGACCTCAAGTATGGAAATAAAAAGTGGGCCAGCCTTACCAGTGTTACCTTTTCTGATTACGAGGACCTAGTAAGTGGTAATGTAAGAACTGCAGAGTTTCCTGAGTTCGGAGAGCGACCAGATTATATAGCGACTGTAGCGGGAGTAGATACTGTCCTGACTAATCCACAGCCTTCTAGACAAATCGGAACAGGCTATAATCAGCTAGACCTATTACAAAAGCTGGTTTTCCAGCCCAGCAATATTTCTAAGATTACACTCAATGGGCAATATTCTACCAGTACGGATGTACCGAGATATGATAGACTGACAGAGCGAAGTAGTGATGGTAATCTAAAATTTGCAGAGTGGTTTTATGGACCACAGAAGAGACTGCTGCTTTCTGGAAAGCTGGATTGTACAAAGGCCAATTCTCTTTTTGATAGAGCCCTAGTGATTGCTTCCTATCAGAAAATAGATGAGGATCGTATCGATAGACAGTTTCAGTCAGATTTGAGAGCTCATCAGGAAGAAGATGTAAACGTGTACGGGCTTACTGTAGATTTTAGCAAGTCTATAAGTGAAGATAATCGACACGTTCTCAAGTATGGAATTGACTTTCAACATAACGATGTATTATCTGAAGCTTTTGAGGAAGACATAAGAAGTGGAAGTATAAATACAAATGTGCTGACTAGATATCCGAGTGACTTCGGTAGATTGACTAATTATGGAGTCTTCGGTACATCGACCTGGAAAAGTAAGAGTGAGCGACTGATAACTAATATAGGACTGAGATACAATGCGACCAATATCGCTCTGAGATATAAGACCTCCGATCCATTTCCATGGCCGCAGAATTTTACCGATGGTTTAAGTAACACTAACTCTGCACTGGTAGGCTCAATAGGAGCAAACTATAACACGGATAATAAATGGCAGCTGCATGGTCAGCTAGCCACCGCATTTAGATCACCCAATATCGATGACATTGCAAAGAATAGAATTAAGGACGATGAGGTTTCTGTACCTAATCTAGAGCTCAATCCAGAGAGATCTATAAACGCGGAATTGGGTTTTACTAAGAGAGGTAAACACAATAATTTCTTCCAGCTGGCAGGATACTATACCATCTTAAATGATGCAATCGTAAGAGAAGCCTTACCTCTCCCAGATGGAAGTACCTTTATAGTAGATGGCATAGATACACTGACTACTGTCGGCAATGTAAATGCTGATAAGGGATTTATTTATGGATTTACTACCAGTGCCTCTCTTAAACTGATAGATAAGCTGAGCTGGAACGGCTCATTTAACTATACATTCGGTAGAGCAGAGGATGAGAATGGAACTAAACCACTGGCACATATTCCGCCTATTTTTGGAAGAACTGGACTAGACTGGTCCTATGAGAAATTTACGGTCTCTGCCATTATGAGATTTAACGGAAAGAAGGACATTTTGGACTTTGAGGATTCTACAGACAATCCAGAGCAGGCCACAGAAGAAGGGAGCCTAGCTTGGCAGACTTATAATATTTACATGAGCTATCCATACTTCGACTGGTTAAATCTATCTATCGGTGTAGAGAATATTCTCAACACTCATTATCGCAACTTCTCTTCAGGAGTCAGTGCTCCAGGCATGAATTTTATAATTACACTGAGGGGAACGTTTTAGGTGAAAATTATAAATTAAGCAAAAGTGCAGCACACGAAATGTTTGATTGAATTTGAGCTTGACACTTGAATTTGAATTTCCTTGAATAAGCTAGGTTGGGTAAAATTTAATACTCCTAAAACTTAAACCCGAGCGAAACCTCTATAACCAGATTAGTATCCTTATCCTCTCTAGTAACCTGAGTCTTTCCTATCGGGTCAAATTCTCTAAATGAGAAATCCATATTAGATCGTGTTACATCTAGCAAACCGTAGTTTACTCTTCCACCTACATAGAATCCCTTATTTAGATAATAGTTAAGACCTCCTACTACACCGAAGTCTATTACTCGATAAGTACTATTTTCTACAGTTGCCTGTTGAAAATAAGCACCGGCTACTCTAGGTATACTTATGCCTTCATCATTTACAAATACTACAGTAGCTCCTGTACCAGTTGCCTGCAATGCCTCATCCTGATAGTATCTATAATTTAAAGCCTGCTCAAAAAATATGTCATCTGGGTTATTTTCAGAATCAAAACGTAGAGATCCATTTGCAGTAGGATTTATATTAAACCCTGCATAAATACCTCCGAGTACTTCTATTTTATCACCCAGTTTTAAATGAGCCGTGATAGGAATATTTAGATATGCATTAGAAACCTCTAATAGGAAACCTGGGGGTGAATCGTCGTCTAAAGGTATTCCTTGATTATTTGTATCTCCTGGACCGAATAAAAAACCTGGTTCGAAAATGGCGTTATCTCCATTACGGATGATATAGTAAGAAGGTCCGCTGTATGTTTTACGTCCACCTGTCTGAGAATATTCTAGCTCTCCACGTATACCGAAGTTATCCACAAAATTATACTGATAACTAAGCCCAAAGTGGAAACCAGTAGAAAAGGAATAGCTTTCTCCTTCTTCGACAGGACCTAGAAACGTATTTCCATTTAGTCCAGCACGTACTCCGATATTAAAGGACTGACCAGATAGATATCCGACAGCACCTAACATAAGCAATAGAGATAAGACTTTTTTTCTCATAGGGGATTAAATTAAAACTGCAAATATAACTAACTAACGACTGCCTTATTATTTGTGTCTGTATATCTGTGATTCTACCTCGGATATTATGATAATTTTAAGATTTCCCTTTTACTTTTGCCATCAGTTGTAATATGGGAAAAAGAAATAAGCTTAAAAAATTTGCAGAACTGACGACCTTTCCTAATGTCTATCAGTGTTTTAATCCACTAGAGCCTGTTCTAGAAGGAAAGGATGGAGAGATAGACCTTAAAGGCAAATGGGGTTCTGAGCATTTTAAAAACGATAATCCTATAGTTTTGGAACTGGCCTGTGGAAGAGGAGAGTATACTTTGGCTCTAGCCAAAAAATATCCTGACAAAAACTTTATAGGCATGGACGTAAAAGGTGCTCGCATCTGGCAAGGGGCATCGATCGCTATAAACGAGGATATGTCCAATGCCGCTTTTCTAAGATCTCGTATCGAGGCACTAGAGCATTTTTTTGCAGAGAAAGAAATCGATGAGATCTGGATTACCTTTCCTGACCCTTTTGAAAATAAAGCAAACCGTCGACTGACCAACCATAATTTCAACGACAGATATCGTAAGGTATTGAAGGCAGATGGCATCGTCCAGCTAAAAACAGACTCCGATTCTCTATGGGAAAATACGCTCGTTTCTTTAAATGCAGACCCGCTGATAAAAATTACCTACTCTAACGATAACATCTATTCTAAGGCACTAGACTATCCAGAGCTAGAGGTAAAGACCTATTATGAGAAATCGCATCTTAAAAAGGGAAGGCTTATTAAGTATGTGAGGTATACGCTTTAGGGAACTCAAACTCAAGTGCAAGTGCAAGTGCAAGTGCAATGTCATCGGAACTTAAATGCTAGTTATCCTGAATATTCTTTGGACCCTTATCATCCTCTTTAAAGTGATTCCAGCCCTGTGCTTTTAGATCATGGATATTTCCTCCTGTGGTATGTAATTTTATACCATCCTTGGCTGGAATGATCTCACCTATTATAAATACGCCGGGCATATATTTTACGAGTTCGAGGTCTTTTTCGTCGATGGTAAAAAGGAGCTCATAATCTTCTCCGCCATTAAGAGCACTGGTAATCGGATCCATGTTAAACTCGAGAGATACTTTTTCGGAGTCGGGATGGATAGGAACTTTTCCTTCTTCTATAAAGGCTCCTACACCAGATTGCTTACAGATATGGAATAGATCTGAGGCGAGTCCATCAGAGACATCTATCATCGATGTAGGCTGGAATTTTTTAGTAGAAAAGTATTCTATAGCTGCTCGCTGAGCGGCAGGTTTTAGCTGACGTCCTATGATGTAATCTTGGTTTTCTAGGTCTGGCTGTATGCCCGGGTTAGAGAGGTAAATTTGTTTTTCTCTCTCTAAGATTTGTAAACCTAGGTAAGCGGCTCCCAGATTTCCTGTTACACAAATGATATCTCCAGGCTTAGCTCCGGATCGGAAGACTACTTTTTTATGATCTGCTTTTCCCATTGCGGTAACGCTTATTGCCATGCCACGAGGAGAAGAGGTCGTATCTCCACCGACTAGATCTACTTTGTAATCTTTACAGGCCTGAAGTACTCCAGCATATAATTCTTCTAGTGCCTCCACAGTATATTTACTAGAGATGGCGATAGACATGGTTATCTGCTGCGGAATGACATTCATCGCATAAATGTCTGAGAGATTTACGACAACTGACTTATATCCCAGATGCTTCAGAGGAGTATACATCAGGTCAAAGTGGATTCCTTCCACTAGCATATCTGTAGAAACGACCAGTGCATGATCTCCATAGTCTATGACAGCAGCATCATCACCGATTCCTTTTATAGTACTCTTCTGATTAGTTGCAAACTCCTTAGTCAGATGGTCTATAAGCCCAAATTCGCCTAATTTATTTACATCTGTTTTTCCTCCTATATTCTCAGACATGTCTTATCTTTTATGCAAATATACTTATCTATACACCCAGCGTTTATGATATCTATCATCTAATAGAACAATGAAAAGAATAAAACTCATTTTCTTATTTGCGTTAAGCTCACAATTACTGACAGCACAGATGGAGACTTATAATCTCAATGATTATGTGCAGGGAAAGGTAAGGTTGACCACAAAGCAACTCAACCCGGGTTTTAATTTTAATGTATCTAACGATGAAAGCACAGCCTTTACTTCTACAAGTAATAGTACTTCAGGATCTGTAGGCTATATAAGTAGCCTGTTTAAAAATGATACCTTAAGCTATAAAGAAGTAAGATTCCAAGGCTCGTTTTTGGGCTCTAGAGGCTCACGTAATAATGAGCGGTCTATTGCACTAAACCCTATGGTATTCTATGATGCTAGATATAACAACTATTTTAAAAATAATTTTTTCCTTGGGTTAGACATGGATAATTTTATAGGATATGATTATGGTAAAGTAAAAGAAGCTGACCCTAATTTTGACATCAAGAACAAGCTCTTTATTTCCGATCAGGATGTTGAGTTATCTATAGGATTAGGAAGAGCTCAACTGATAGAAGATCCTCTTAAAGCAATTGCAATTTTTAAATTACTTAGGCAAAACGAAATGCTCCTCACCGAGGTAATAGACCATAGTGATATAGATGAGTTGAGCACTCTTTTGAACGATTTAAGAAGTTTAAGAAATGAGGACCTCAGTTATACAGATACACGATTGCTCAGAAATGCAAGACTAGATTTATTATCACAACATATGATAGATAAGGGTCTAGTGGATAAGAATAACTATTCCATGTTTTCTGTTTTATATGATGGATGGAGATTTGAGAATTTTTTTAGCCGCAAGGTCAATAGTGAATTTAGAATAGGTGTTGCTTATAGACATCTTTATGACTGGAGATTTAACACTCAGCAAGAATTTTCACAAGTTTTTCTTAATAGAGGACCTACGCTCTTTACTAGCTATGAGTATAATAAGGCATTAAATATAAATTGGCATCTACGGATTGATAATAGAGTTGAATTAAGTAACATTTTTGTAGAAAGGTCTTCTGGTTCTTCATTTGTAGAATTTAATAGACGCCTAGAATCCACAACAGATTGGCAATTAACTTACCAGCCTAGTATACGTAGTCTTTTTTCGGTACGTGCCAGTACTTTATGGATAAAAGGCCAACAGAGGTTATCGGAAGATGTGCCTTTTGAGGAGGATTTCAATCTTCTCTTCTTAGACTTTAATGCTACTTTAAATTATTATGTTTCGCCGCAATACAGATTGATGGTTGTTTATACTATAGATACGGACTCCATAGATCAGGTGACGCAATTTAACAACAGGCTTTCCAACTCCCTAGTCTTACAGGTAACTTATTACTTTATGTAAATATCTCGAGCTCACTCACAGCCTTCCACAATCCATCAGTGGTCGGAATCGGAGCAGTATAACTTACCTTCTCTTCAGAAAAAGGACTGATAAACTCTAGCTGATAGCTTAATAGATGTATGGAGCGGTCTCCATTAGATCGGCGAGCACCATATTTTACGTCTCCTTTTATCGGACAACCGATATGAGCCATCTGCACTCTTATCTGATGGAATCTTCCCGTAACGGTCTGCACCTTTACGAGATGATAATTGTCAAAACTATGAAGCAACTCATACTTCAGTTCTGCTTTTTTATAGCCACTTACTGGCTTATTAGTAATCAGTGATTTTCTGCTCTTAGCATTTCGGGAAACGTAATGGATTAAATGGTCCTCTTTTTTAGGTGGTCGTTTCTCTACTAGAGCGAGGTAGTACTTATCTACTTTCTGTTCTCTGATTAGCTCAGATAGAGCAGCAGCTGCAGCTGAATCATTGGCAAATAGAACCAGGCCTGCTACAGGTCTGTCGAGACGAGCAATGATATAGAGTTTATGCTTGACATATATTTCTAGGAGGTCTTGCAGCGATTTATCGTCTGCTCGATTTACCTGACTATTTATTCCAGCTGGTTTATGTGCGACGAGATACTTTCTGGATTTGTAAAGTATGGCATCGGAGAGTTTAGGTTCTGTCATTCGATTTCCTCGTAATCAGTAAAATCTACAGGGTCATTTTCCTTTTTTTTAGGGAGTGCAGGGACATTTATATATCGATAGATAATAACTATTAAGCCTGCCAGCAGTAGATATTTCATCTTTTAGATAATTCGCTTTAAGCGAAGGTAACATTATCTTCAGAGGGACAGAGAACTCATTGGTCTAAAAAGAGCCTTAATCCATAATGGATTCCCATCTCTCTCGTTACAATAAGGTGTGATTTATGACCATTAATATGGCTGGTTCAATGGAAATCAATTAAATCATTGCAAATCTTATCCATTTAGTCCTACGAACCATGGATAATTTTCGCCTAAACTCTATTATATAACTAAATTTGCTCACGATTGTAGATAGATAAGAGGATAGGCATTATATAAACAGTGACTTTATGAACACTTTTAGGCAAACATCGAGACTAACCGGGCTCATATTATTCTTCATTGCTTTTCTGGTTTATTTTTTCTCAGCAGAGACTTCAGGAAGTTTATGGGATTGTGGAGAGTTTATTCTCGCCGCATATAAGCTAGAAGTGGTGCATCCACCTGGAGCACCTCTCTACATGCTTATCGGTAGAATGTTTACCTGGGTAGCTGACCTAGTATCTAGTAATCCTACGGATATTGCCTTTGCGGTAAATCTGATGTCTGGACTATTCGGAGCTTTGACGGCAGTCTTAGTTGCCTGGATTACCATGATGTTTGGAAAATTGGCTCTGATAGGTCGAGAGGCAGAAACAACTAGTGCAGACAATGTCGCTCTTATGGGAGCAGGATTAGTAGCAGGATTGTCTACGACGTTTGCGACCTCTCTATGGTTTTCTGCGGTAGAAGGAGAGGTATATGCGATGTCTACTTTTTTTACAGCCCTTACTTTCTGGGCTGCGACCAAGTGGTACTTCCTTCCTGACAATAAACAGACAGATAGATGGATTATTCTAGCTACCTACTTTGCAGGTTTGTCAATCGGTGTTCACCTTTTGAGTATACTTACTTTCCCAGCCATTGCATTATTATACTACTTTAAGAAAAACGATGGAGTCTCTATTTTAGGAATGCTACTCAGTATGGTCCTAGGAATGATTTCTATAGGTGTAGTGATGAAGGGAATCGTAGCAGGAATCCCTACTGTATGGAAGAATCTAGAATTGTTTGTAGTAAATAATCTGGGCATGCCAGTTCACTCAGGTTTAATTCCGACGATGTTACTGGTTTTTGCGATTCTATTCGGTCTATTTAGATATGCACATACTAAGAATAAATACAATTTGCAGCTATTGACGATGGCAGCTACTATGGTGGTACTTGGATTTTCCACACTAGGAATGGTCCCGATTAGGGCAAATGCAGATACACCTATAAATATGAATACGCCTAGTGATGCCACTAGGTTATTGCCTTATCTAAATAGAGAGCAATATGGAGAGCGACCGCTAGTAATGGGTCCATTATACCATGCTGACCCAGTGAGCATGAATAGGGAAGATAAGTATGGACTAGTAGATGGAAAGTATGTAGTGACAGATGAGAAGTTTTCTTATGAGTATGCAAAGAAGGATCAGATTCTATTTCCTAGAGCTGGACACTCAGATCGTAAATCCTTACATGAGACCTGGCGTACTTATCTAAATGGTGGTAAAAAACCGAGAGGTAGAGCTGGTTTTGGATATAATCTCAGTTTCTTATGGAACTACCAGATAAAGTATATGTATGGTCGATATTTCATGTGGAATTTTGTCGGAAGACAGAATGGAGAGCAGGGATATTTTCCATGGGATGTAAGTGATGGTAACTGGAAATCAGGGATCAGTGTATTAGATGATAAACGACTCTTTGATGATAGTATGATGCCAGAATCTATGAAGGATGCGGCAGAGAATTATTACTATTTCTTACCCTTCCTTTTTGGGTTTTTAGGATTCTTCTTCCATCTCAGATCTCGACCCAAGGACTTTATGGCACTGTTTATCTTATTTCTGATAACAGGAATCGGAATAATCTTCTATTCTAATCAGCCTCCTCAAGAACCTAGAGAACGGGATTACGTATTGGCTGGTTCTATATTTACTTTCTGTATATGGATAGGAATGGCAGTACTGGCTTTATATTCCTTGCTCAAAGAGAAAGCTTCAGGATTTAATTTTTCAGGGTCGGCAGCAATAGCCACCGCTCTTATTATTACGGCACCTATAATTATGGGATTCCAGAACTGGGATGATCATTCTAGAAGAGGACATGTAGCGACTCGAGATTATGCCTCTAATTTTCTAAACTCTTGTGAGCCAAATGCCATTATATTTACCTATGGAGATAATGATACCTATCCAGTCTGGTATGCTCAGGAAGTAGAAGGAATCAGAAGAGATGTAAGAGTAGTAAACCTCAGTCTTATACAGGTCGACTGGTATATAGAAAAACTTAGAAATAAGGTAAACGACTCGGCTCCGATCAAGTTAAATCTGAGTACCGAGACTTATAGAGGAGGAAATAATAATCAGCTCTTTTTCTATGATCTTCAGACTAGAACAGATAAAGGCCCTGGTTTAGATAGACCTAAGAACCTCTACAACGAGTTCAAATTTTTCAATTCTGGGAAGAATGCCTTAAAAGGACGTAACAATGTAGTCCAGCATATCGCTACCTCTAAAAACTACTACATTCCGATAGATAGAAATCGAGCTACTGCTTCAGGACTTATAAACCCACAGGATACCACAGTATTAGATAGAATGGATATAAGGTTCAACAAAAACTTCATAACTAAGGATGAGCTGGCGATTATGGACATCATTGCTTCTAATATTTATGACCGACCCATATATTTTGCCGTGACCTGTAAGAATGAAAAGCTCATGGGCTTAAATGATTACATGGAAATGCAAGGACTGGCTCTTAAGTTGGTACCATTTAAGAATAGAGGACCTATGGAGCAATTCTATATCTACGGTAGTGGACGTATGAATCTTGATGTAGCATATGACAACATCATGAATAAGTGGAAGTATGGAAACTTTGCTACTGACGAGGAATACTTTGTAAATAGATCCTATGCGGCAGAAATCCAAGCCATGAAAATGGTAATGATTAGAACCGCTCAGGACTTAGCTGAGAATGGAGATTTGAAGAGATCAGCAGAGGTGTCTAAGAAATTCTTCGCTTCGTTTCCTCATCATAATTTCCCCTATGATGCGACTGTCTTTCCTTTTATAAGGACCTTGCTTGCATCTGGAGAGAAGGAGGAAGCTGCTAAGCATTATAAGATACTGGCAGACGATACATATGAGAGACTGACCTTTATAGATAATCTAGAAGAGAAAGCCTTTAAGAGTTTTGAAGATGAGTTCCGAGTATCTCTCAGAGCAGCAGACGATATCTTAAGAACCTCTGATGAGTTTAAAGATCAACCATGGATGTCAGAGTTAGAGTCTCAACTGGCTCAGTACGACCTCAGAAATTACAGACCAAAAAATTAAATGAAAATAGCCATCGGTTGTGACCATGCAGGTTACGAGTATAAGGAAATGATTAAGAAAGGACTTACGTCCAAAGGCCATGAAATAATCGATGCGGGCACTCATTCTGATGATTCTGTAGACTACCCAGACTTTGTACATCCAGTAGCCAAAATGGTAAACGATGAAGAAGTCGATCGAGGTATTCTAATCTGTGGTAGTGGAAACGGAGTTTCTATGACTGCCAATAAATACAGTAATGTACGAGCGGCGTTATGCTGGAATAAATCTCTAGCAGTACTGGCTAGACAGCATAATAATGCCAATATCGTCAGTATTCCAGCTCGATTTATAAGTCGTAGAATGGCTTCCATGATAGTAGGTGCGTTTATAAAAACCTCTTTTGAAGGAGGAAGGCATCTACGTAGAGTTAATAAAATTTCTAAATGTTAAGTTTAATATGAGAATTGTTTACATCCTTTTGTGTTTTTGTTTTATTGCTACTTCTCTATCTGCACAGTTTATAAGCAGTATAAAATACCCAGATAAGAACAAGACCATCGTTACAGATGAAAATGACCCTTCTGTAAAAGCCGCAAGCTCTATTACTAAAGAAGAGCTAAAAGAAATCTTAACCGTACTTGCCTCAGACGATATGGAAGGTAGAGAAACTGGTTTTCCAGGAAACGAGAGAGCTGCTCAGTTCATAAACGACTATTATAATAAGCTAGGCACTAAGAAAATAGGAGAGAATGGCACCCACTTTCAGAGTGTTGCCTTTAACTGGACCAGCTGGGCAGAGACAAAAATGGTTATAAACAATACGGCTTACCGTCACCTCTGGGATTATCTAGCCTTTCCAGCTACTAATGATATAATGGCACCACTTATGGAAGACGAGGTCATCTTTGTAGGTTATGGAATAAGTGATAAAAACTATAATGATTATCGTAAGGCCAAGGTAAAGAACAAGGTCATCATGATGTATGAGGGTCTTCCAGAAACTGGTAAAGCGATAGATGAGAGCTGGACAACAGAAAAGAAATTGGCTGTAGCCAAAGAAAAAGGAGCAAAGTTTGTACTCCTTATAGCCTCTGATATAAAAGAGAAACTAGGAAAAAACAGAAGAGCTCTCCTCGGACCATCTCTAAAACTAGGAAAATCAGAAAATGCTGACATCACTGGAGCCAATCATATTTTTATTTCTCCTAAAGTAGCCCAAGACATCTGGGGAGACGCAACTAATAAGGTTATAAAAGCCAGAGACAAGGGAAGAGCAAGTGGAAAGCCAAAGGCGGTTAAAGTAAAAACTCGATTTTCTATCTCTAACAATAAAAAGATCAAAACCATAGAAGGGAAAAACGTACTCGGGTACATAGAAGGATCTGACAAGAAAGATGAGGTACTCGTAATCTCTGCTCACTATGACCATATCGGCAAGAAGGGAGATGATGTATATAATGGTGCGGATGATAATGCTTCAGGTACCTCAGCAGTTATGGAAATCGCAGAAGCCTTTGTACAGGCAAAAAAAGATGGTCATGGTCCTAGAAGGTCTATCTTATTTCTACATGTTACAGGTGAGGAAAAAGGACTACTAGGTTCTGCCTACTATGCTAAGAATCCAGTACTTCCTCTAGAAAACACGATTGCAGATGTAAACATAGATATGATCGGGCGTACCGATAAGACCTATAAGGATGACCCTAATTATATCTATGTTATCGGATCAGATCGTCTAAGCACAGACCTGCACAATATAAACGAACAGATGAATGATAAGTACAGTCAGATAATCCTAGACTACACTTATAATTCTGAGGATGATCCTAATAGATATTACTTTCGTTCTGACCATTATAACTTTGCAGAAAATGGCATTCCAGCCATATTTTACTTTAGTGGGGTACATGAAGACTATCACATGTCAACAGATACGGCTGATAAAATCCTTTTTGATAAAATGGCCAATGTAGCAAGAATGATATTTCATACCGCTTGGGAATTGGCAAATAGAGAAGATCGAATCCGTTTAATAGAACCATAGTGTACAAATTATTTAAACAGCTAGCCTTTTTACTAGATGCAGAGAAGGCTCATCATCTTACGACTCGACTTTTTGCAATAGCAACGAGTATTCCGATAGTAAGTAGTCTCTTTACGGCTCCATATAAATATGAGTCTGATAAACTGCATCGCTCAGTATTTGGTCTCGACTTTAAAAACCCAGTAGGATTAGCTGCGGGTTTTGATAAAGATGGGAAGTATTATGAGTCTATGAGTCACCTCGGCTTTGGGTTTATAGAAATCGGTACGGTCACTCCACGTCCGCAGAAAGGAAATCCTAAACCTAGGCTCTTTAGACTGACTAAAGATGAGTCCCTTATAAATAGAATGGGATTTAATAATGATGGAGTAGACGCTATGGTAGAGCGACTAAAAAATCGACCCAAGTCAGACATCATCATCGGAGGAAACATCGGTAAAAACAAAACCACACCCAATGATAAAGCCCATGAGGATTATCTAATCTGTTTCGATAAGTTATATAAATACGTGGACTACTTTGTAGTAAATGTAAGCTCCCCTAATACTCCAGGCCTCAGAGAACTGCAAGAAAAAGAACCGCTTACACGACTGCTGAGCCTACTAATGGATCAGAGAAAAACCAAGAATACAGAAAAACCAATACTGCTTAAAATCGCTCCAGATCTAAACCATGCTCAGCTAGATGACATCGTAGACATCATCATTTCTACTAAGCTAGATGGCCTCATCGCTACTAATACCACTATTGACCGCTCTGGACTAGCAACCGCTGAGACAGAGGTTGAAAAAATAGGAAATGGAGGACTGAGTGGGAGAGCGATGACAGATAAGGCTACAGAAGTAATTAGATATATAGCTCAGAAGAGTAATGGAGCTTTTCCGATAATAGGTGTAGGTGGAATCCGCTCTGGAAAAGATGCAAAAGATAAGTTAGAAGCAGGAGCGAGTCTAATACAGATTTACAGCGGTATGGTCTACGAAGGCCCTAAACTGGTCAAAAGAATAAAGCAGGCACTCATATAAAAAGTTACATCTAAAAATAACTTATATATGAAAAAACTTGATATGTTGTAAAAAATACCTTTACTTTGTAATTGAATGTTGTCCCTTCAACCTGAGAAATTGAACCCTTATTATTAGTTTGTTATGAACTATAATAATTAAACGACATTCATCATGTGTTTGCTTTTTACTCACCAACCGTGATAATAGAAAGAAAACATATACCAGGCATCCTCCTTGAGGATGCCTTTTTTTGTTGGTATATCTGGCTAAGGCCAAAATTTTTCTAAAGATTTAGGGTATTTTTTAGTGGAGGATTATACATGCATTATGTACATAAACCATATGTCTAATATGTAAAGCGGTAGCCTTCACTAGCTAATATGTCCTTTTATATATCATATGCATATTACCCTATTTTCCCTACCTAGATATGGTATAATAGACACATTATAAAATTTTCTGATGGTATCGTTTTGGTAATACAAGTAGTGTCGGTGATGACGAGCCGACTATTTATTACTACTTAAAGAAGTGGATATGTACAAAACCAACAACCAAACCAAAACTATTTATTCATGTACAACAATGATGAAGATGTGGTCAAAGACGTCCGATTTTGGTCGGCAATCTTGGTCCTCGGAGCATTACTCAGTTTCTTGATTTTTACTTATCCTGGTGCGTAGTGGATAACACTTTATAAGCCTTAATTTTATGGTCCCGACTAAAAGTCGGGACCGAAGGGTTTTTCTTCTTCTTCTAATCCTTTACTACCTTAAGACTCAGGTCTAGACTACCCGCAGAGTGTGTAAGAGCTCCTGAAGAGATATAATTTACCCCAGTTTTAGCGATGTTACGTACTGTTTTTAGGGTAACTCCACCTGATGCTTCCGTTTGGAACCGATCTCCGATGGTATCTACTGCTTCTACCAGTATAGGCAACTCAAAGTTGTCTAACATAATCCGTGTTACCTGTCCTACTTCTAATACCTTATTTAGCTCTACTAGATTACGTACCTCTACGGTAATACCTAGGTCGAGATTTTTATCCTTTAGATATTTGTTTGCATTTAGAATTGCTTCTTGGATTCCACCTGAGGCATCGATGTGATTATCTTTTATCATGATCCAGTCATAGAGACCATATCTGTAGTTCTCACAACCTCCGATTTTTACGGCCCACTTTTCTAGAAAGCGGAGTAGAGGAGTAGTCTTACGTGTATCTAGAATCTTTACCGGATAACCCTCTACTTCTACTTTAAAACGATAGCTGAGTGTAGCGATGCCAGACATACGCTGCATGGTATTGAGAACCAGTCGCTCTCCTTTAAGCAGTGCTCTAGAGTTACAGGTAACGTAAAAGGCGATATCCTTTGGTTTTATGATGGAACCATCTGGTATGATTTCTTCAAATTCATAAGTCGGGTCTACTTTTGCAAAAATATATTTTGCCAGTTCTACTCCAGCTATTACCCCGACATCCTTTACGAGAAGCTTGGCTTTATCTCGTTTGTCAGCTGGTATGGTAGAGAGTGATGTGTGGTCTCCATCTTGTACATCTTCATGGAGGGCTTGGTCTATAAATGCATCTATTTGCTCGCGATCTATTCCTTGCATTTTTTGCTTTTAAATTGGGAAGTAAGTTATCTAGAAATGAGCTACAATTACAATTTTTACCAGTTAAATAGATTATTAGCTGATAATACGATTGTTGATGATTATTAAAGATGATTTAATCCATACCTAAGAGAATATTGAATATGATTACTTAAATTTAGTCGGCATTATTTTTTATTATAAAGCAACTTACATGAAAAGACCTATTCTAACACTGGTCCTATTACTAGGACTCATTACATCTTATGCAGGTAGCGTAGAAGTAATTAGTTTTTCTGCTGATAATCCAGACAGTTTTTGTTTTGAAGCCACAGCAGATATTCCCGGTGGCACTGTGCTTTATTTTACTGATAACGAATGGATAGGTACAGGATTTAATAATTTAAACGAACAAGAGGAATCCTGGACAGCTCCTGTTGCGGGGATAGCTACAGGTTCTATAGTATGTATAGAGGGTAGTGATGCTACTTGTGGTACAGCTACAGGAACTCCGGCTTTTGCAGTAGATGGAGATCAGTTATATATTTCTACAGCAGCTATAGCAACTAGTGGTATGTCTGCTGCAGATATCTGTTTTGGAATAGATTTTTCTAGTGGAAATAATCTTGCAGGAATTGCTAATTCTGTGGATCTACCGAGTGTAGACAATGGAGTCCTTACAGGTACAGATGCAACTGATCCAGATGACTGGGATACTGATAATAATCCTGCTAATCTTACTTTTCCGACTGGAGATTGTATGACTATAGTATTACCTGTTTCATTGACTCGATTTACGGGAAAGAGTAAAAATAAAATGATAGAGCTCAACTGGTCTACCGCACAAGAGATAAATAACGATTACTTCGACATAATGTATTCTAGAGATGGAATCAGATTTAATCAAGTGGATAAAGTAGAAGGAAATGGTACTGTAGCTCAGCAACAAGAGTATAAATATGAGATGGAAAATCCTCCAAATGGTTCTCATTATTTTTATTTAGCCCAGATGGATTATGATGGAACAGAAACTAGAAGTGAGGTGATATCTGTTACGGTAGTAAGTGCTAGGTCTTTTGAGATAAGTGCAACATTAGTAAGTAATAATATAAATCTTCATTTGGCTGAAGCCAATAGAAACTATAATGTCTATATATTAGATGCTACTGGACGAAGTGTAATGCAGAACTCAGTATCGAGTCATTTGGGCTCGGTAAATTTAGACATATCTCACCTTGCTTTAGGAGTATATTATGTAAGACTAGAAGGTGAAAACAATACACTTAGATTTACAAAAATCTAAGCAAATCTTTTCGATAAACCGACACCTAAGTCAGTCTCCTTAAAACGAGGCTGACTTTTTTATTTGTGTATGGTAGCTTATCTTTCTGTTATGAAAAAACTCTTAGTACTACTTCTTCTCTTTTGTGCCACTCACATAGATTTACAAAGTCAGGTCACTTACATGCATTGTGGCTCTCTGATAGATATGACCTCTAATCGCACACAGCAAGAAATGACCATCATTGTCGAAAACGATCGTATAAAAGAAATCAAGAGAGGTTACACAACAGCTCCTGATACCGCCATCGTTGTAGATTTAAAAAATAAAACGGTAGTTCCGGGATTTATGGATATGCATGTACATATAGAGCATGAGTCTAACCCTAATAGATACCTTTCTAGATTTACAGATAATAAAGCTGACATCGCTCTCGGTGCTGTAAAATATTGTGAGCGAACATTGATGGCTGGATTTACCACAGTCAGAGACCTCGGTGGTACTGGAGTAAATGTATCTCTCCGTAAAGCAATCAACAAAGGGGAACTAACGGGTCCACGTATATATACTGCAGAGAAATCTCTAGCTACGACAGGTGGTCATGCAGATCCATCTAATGGTGTACGTGATGATTTAAAGGGTGACCCAGGACCTAAAGAAGGAGTGATAAACAATATAGATGATGCCTATAAAGCAGTACGGCAGCGATATAAAAATGGAGCCGACTGCATAAAAATTACAGCTACTGGTGGAGTGCTCAGTGTAGCCAAAGATGGACAAGGACCTCAGTTTACCGTAAACGAAGTAGAAGCTGTCGTAAAAGCTGCAAAGGATTACGGGTACGTGACAGCGGCACATGCTCATGGTGCAGAAGGAATGAAGCGAGCAGTCCTCGGAGGAATCCACAGCATAGAGCATGGAACTAAAATGACAGAGGAAGTCATGGATCTAATGATAGAAAGAGGAACCTATTATGTGCCGACTATATCTGCTGGAAAATTTGTAGCAGAGAAAGCCAAAAAGCCAGGATTCTATCCTGCCATAATTGTTCCTAAGGCTCTAGAGATAGGTCCACTGATTCAGAAGACTTTTTCTAAAGCTTATAAACGAGGAGTAAAGATTGCCTTCGGTACAGATGCAGGAGTATCACCTCATGGAGACAATGCTTTAGAGTTCGGTTTTATGACGGAGGTAGGAATGAGTAATTATGAGGCTCTAAAAACGGCAACCGTAAACGCCGCTGATCTGATGAATATCTCAGAGGATTTAGGTACAATAGAGGTAGGAAAAAAAGCAGACATCATAGCATTGGATGATAATCCACTCCAAAAAATAGAGGCCACACTCCAGGTTTCTTTTGTTATGAAAGAGGGAAAAATTTATAAGCAATAATTCCCATATAGGGGATTTGCCTTCTTTTTTGTGTCTTATATATAATAGGTTTTAATATCTAAGGCCTATTTTTATTTGAGAACAGTTTCCCGTTAGGGCTTTCCTTACAATTTTACATTGTAACAGAGATGCTTCATTCTAGAAGCTATTTTTAGATAAATAACATTTACGATAGGTATACAGATTACAAGACGCCCTAGTCTTTAATTGGGTTCAGATGCTACAGGTATTTGGACCTTTTTTTATTTACGAAAGTTTCTAAATAGAATTAAATCCGTGTTTTCCCCTAGAAAATAAGAGAGAACCTATAGGTAATGTCCCCCATTTTCAGTTCTTAACGTATTTTTTCTTGACACATATGTTTAAATGACAGATATTAAGAATATAACCAAACACATACATCATGAGATCATTACTTTTTATGCTTTGTTTGTCGATGACGACGACAATCGTACAAAGCCAGACGAGTCTAACCCTAATGGGCGATGCAACCTTCTATGGAGAATCTGATATTATATCGAGTGAGGGTGGAGATATTATACATTTAAGAAATAACGGAGAAGCCTTAAGCATAGCTACTATAGGCAAGGTACTACAGATAAATCTCCAGAACGGATTTAGAATATTTAGATTGGAGAAATTGGGATTGGATGATAGACCTATCTATCAGTATCTAATAACGGATGAGCGTAGGCAGTTTTTGGGAGAGGTAAGTTTCTCAGTAGAAAAAGACAGAGATCGCTTCAGTTCTAAAATGGGAGAGATACTAAACACACAAAAGGCTTTTGCCAATAATTAAATAAGTAATTTAGTAACTATAGAGCTACAAAGGCGGGATTTTCCAAGAGCTGGTCATTTAGGATAACTTCTTGAATGACCAGCTTTTTATTTCGACCGACCAAAGGGAGTGGAGAAATCTTGTTGTTTCGAAGTAGTGCATAAGTAAAAAACCAGACCAGTCCTCGTAGGAAAAAGACTTCTCCATGCGTTTCACTTAGTCAAAGAGAAAAGAAATTTAAACTGGATTTGCTATTTCCTAACCAGCAAAAAATTTACAGACTTAACACCCTGCAGTGTCTGATCACGAGTATACTGCTCGATAGATATTTTATGTTTTTTATCAGATCTAAATAGGGTATTAGAAGAGAGGAGTATTTCTGCAACACAACTATTCCTTCCACAGTCTCCCATCCACTGACCAAACTGATCTGCCAGTTCTATAGAGACGACATCCTTGATTTCCTTTCCATCTGGATAGCTAGTCGTAAAGTGTGTGTAAAAATTCTGAAAGCCATACTCCTTATCATGATCTATTTCTAAGATGAGATCATAGGCAGCTGTAGTATCTGGAATCATAAAATCAAAATCCATTTTGTTCCCATACGACCATCCGTTTTCTAAGACTACCTCCTTAGAGTAGCTTATGTTTCTCTGGTCACAGGAGACAAATAATACGGCTAGTAATATGAAGTAGATAATTCTCACAAGAGGATTTAGTTAAAGTAATCTTTCATACGTTCAAAGAATCCTTTTTCTGATTTACCTGGGTCAGGGATAAAATTAGGCATCTCTCTTAGACGTTCCATGAGTTCTCTTTCTTCCTTATTTAGTTGTTTAGGAGTCCAGATATTTACGTTTATCAGTTGGTCTCCTTTTCCGTAAGCCTGTACAGAAGGCAGTCCTTTCCCTCTGAGTCTAAATATTTTTCCAGCCTGAGTTCCAGGCGGTACTTTTATTTTTACCTTACCTCCTAGGGTCGGCACTTCTACAGAGGTTCCTAGTGCAGCATCGGCAAAATTTAGAAATAGATCATACACGATGTTCTGTCCATCTCTAGAAAAGGCTTCGTGATTTTTTACTTCTATGTTTATCAGGAGATCTCCATTAGATCCACCATTTTTACCGGCATTACCTTTTCCTCTCATCGATAGCTGCATGCCATCTTCTACTCCTGCAGGGATTTCTAATTCGATAGTGTCATTATCGAGTTTACTTCCAGCACCCTTACAGGTTGTACACTTGGCAGTGATAGACTGACCAGATCCGCTACAGCCTGGACAGACTGTGGTTGTCTGCATCTGACCTAAGAAGGTACTCTTTACCTGTCTCACATAACCAGATCCTCCACAGGTGTTACAGTTTGTTAGAGAGTCACTGTCTTTGGCCCCAGAGCCACTACAGCTCTCACAGCTTACCTGCTTCTTTACCTTTATTTTTTTAGTAACTCCGTTTTCTACTTCTTCTAGAGTGAGCGATACTCTTATTCTGAGGTTTGCTCCTTTTTGTCCACGGCTACGAGTACGTCCTCCGCCGCCTCCACCGAAGAAACTTTCAAAAGGACTTCCACCTCCACCTCCGAATATATCTCCAAACTGTGAGAAAATATCATCCATATTCATTCCACCTCGACCGCCGAATCCTCCTCCTTGACCCATGCCAGCATGACCAAACCGATCATACCTCGCTTTCTTATCTGCATCACTCAGTACCTCATAAGCTTCTGCAGCTTCCTTAAACTTTTCTTCAGCAGCTTTATCATCTGGATTACGATCTGGATGATACTTCATGGCCACCTTACGGTATGCTTTTTTTATTTCTTTAGCCTCGGCAGATTTAGTTACACCGAGTACTTCGTAATAGTCTCTTTTAGCCATATTATTTTCCGACTACCACCTTGGCATGTCGTATGATTTTATCACTTAATAAATATCCTTTTTCTATAGTATCTATAATCTTTCCTTTCATCTCCTCACTAGGTGCAGGTATTTCTGTCAGTGCCTGATGCAACTCTGGATCGAATACCTCTCCTGTCGATGTCATCTCTGCTAGTCCTTTTTGCTTAAGCGTATTATGTAGTTTCTGATATACCAGCATGACTCCCTCGCTAAAGGGCTCTGTATTTCCATCATCCTCTGCCGCTGTCTTTGCTCTATCGAAATCATCCAGCACAGGAAGCAAGGCTACCATCGTACTCTTAGCAGCGGTACTCATCAGATCTAGTCGCTCCTTTACATTCCGTTTTTTAAAATTGTCAAACTCCGCAAACAGTCTCAAAAATTTATCTTTCTGCTCAGCCAGTTCTATCTTCGTTTCCTCCAGTTCGGCATTAAGTTTATCAGTTTTAGAGGCTTTTTTCTTTTTTGCCTTTGGTTCTTTTACGTTTTCTATTTCTTCTTCAGATTCTTTCGAATTCTTCTTAGTCGACATAATATTTTTAAGTTTTTTAAGCACTTGTTTAAGTTCAATAGTTGAGCCAATCAGTATATCGGGTCATAATGGCATATAATGACCAAATAAATGGCAAATATGGCTGTTTTTTATGGGCTGCTGCCAAAATATGTCAAGGCAATTTGAAGAGTGTCCGACCGACTTCTATTCACATACTTTGATAATTATAAATATAATTTAAAGTAGGTGCAGCTTTTTACCAGTATCGTAGAAGCAGTACATTGGCCAGTGGGTCTACTGCTGTAAATGCAATAAGATTTAATCAGCGTTCTTTAAGACTAGGTTTATCGATGGACTTGTAAGAACTACTTACGATCTGCGAGCATTTTATCGACCTCTTCTAGAGGCAGGTTAGTACCCATAATGTATCCCTCTGGATTTAGAAGTAAGGTCGTCGGTAAATCGGTGATCCCATAGCTCAATGCCAGAGGAGCCTTGAGCACCAGTTTACTTTCTTGTACAATGTGATGTGGCCAGTAGAGATTGTCTTTGGCAATAGCCTTTTCTGCTCTCTCAGCTTTTTTCTCTATGGCTACACTTACGATTTTAAAATTTTCTCCGTTTTTAAACTTAGTGTTCTCATACTTCTGATATAGTGGAACCAGCGATTTATTTTCTTTACGACATGGAGGACACCAGGATCCCCAAAAGTCAATCAGTACATAGTTTCCCTGTAGATCGCTAAGCTTAAAATCTTCTCCGCTTAGAAGGGTTTCTGTTATCTCTGGAGCTTTTTCCCCGACAGTTTTTGTACGGTTAAAAACATATTTAAAAGCAATAAAAGCGATGAACACTAATGCGATTAATATCTTTAATATTTTTGACATGGTAGCTATTTAATCTGCTATGAAAATAAACACTAGAATTATATAACAAGGTACACCTAAAAAGGATTTTGAAATAGTAATATATGACCAAAAGAATCATCGACCCCAAAGAAACCGCTACACGAGACATGCATCAGTTTTTGCTCGGGTCTGTCTCTCCTCGACCCATAGCTTTTGTCTCTACAGTAGACGAGGATGGAAACACTAATCTGGCTCCTTATAGCTTTTTTAATGCCTTCAGTAGTAATCCACCCTTACTCGTTTTTTCTAGTAATCGTAGAGTCCGTGATAATACTACCAAGGATACACTTGCAAATGTCATCTCCACAAAAGAAGCTGTGATAAATGTAGTAAGCCATGACATTGTACGCAACATGACCATCTCAGCAGTGGAGTTTCCATCAGACGTAAGTGAGTTTGCAAAAGCAGGATTGACTCCAGTCAAATCTCAAATGGTGTCACCTCCTCGGGTAAAAGAATCTCCTGTAAACATGGAGTGCAAGGTAAAAGACATCATCACACTCGGTGATAAAGGAGGAGCTGGTCATCTAATACTCTGTGAGGTCGTCCTCATGCATATAAACGAAGAGGTCATTGATGAGAATAATCGCATAGATCCGCATAAGATAGATCTGATGGGCAGAATGGGTAGAGCTTTCTATGTTAGAGCTAGTGGAGAAAATGTATACCCTATAGTACAAACCGTTACACCTCTAGTTATCGGTTATGATAAGCTCCCTGAGTACATCCGCACCAGTAAAGAGTTGTCTGCTCATGACATTGCAGTACTAGCCAGTGCAACAAATCTTCCCACTAAAGAAGAAATAGACCAAGTAGAAAAAAGAGATAATCCGACAAAATCTGCTCAGTACCATCTCGCTCAGGGCGAAAAAACAATGGCTCTTTCTATACTTATGAATGCTCATCTAAATGAATAAGAAAACAATTTTTGCAATTCTAAGTGTTGTATTTTTTCTATTTGCATCAGTACAGTTTAACGATCCTGATGGATGGAAATGGGTGCTGGCATATGCAGTGCCTGCTATATTATTTGGACTGGTCCTTTTTAATGTAGAATCTGTCAAGGTAGCTCGTGTATTGTTTATCACCTATGCTTGTATAGCTCTGCTGTACGTGCCTGATTTTTTCAGCTGGATAATGGCTGGATTTCCGAGTATCGTAGAAACCATGAAAGCTGATCGACCCTATGTAGAGTTTGTGAGAGAATTCTTGGGATTGGGGATAGTGTTGGTGGCATTGGGGTATTATATTAGGATGGGAAATAAGAATTAGCAAAAAATAAATCTTATAATGATTCAAGTTGTAATCTTATTGGTACTTATTAGCCTAATTCTCAAAGAGTCAGAGATAAGAAACATAAAACCGACGAAGTACATTTTACAAACGCTATTTTATATTTTGGGTTCAACACTACTTTTTCACCTCATTGTACCATCAAACATTCCTAGCATGCTTGTAGGAAGTATTATCAGTTACTTTTTAGGATGTCTTCCATATAGAAATTTAAAGAAAAAGCCGTTGCAACTGTAAGAAACATTTATGAAACTAATACGTTACAGTAGTAATGATTACGTTACCTTTGTTAAATGCGAGAGATTTACATATCTGATGAATGTGAGATTTATATCTTAAAGGATAGTAGCCAGCGTGTTCAAAGGAAATTTAAATATATTTTAGAACTTATCGAGAAACAGAAAATAGTACATACTTCTATAGTTGAAAAACTAAGTAACACAGATTATTATGAATTAAAAATCAAAGCTGAAAATCAAATTAGAATA
>CAZDWO010000038.1:0-35141 GCA_964509175.1 uncultured Saprospiraceae bacterium | reverse complement strand
ACATTCTTGAAGAGGATGAAGTTTCAGTTAAGTATTATTTATCAACTGTATATCTGGAAACATTACGGAAACACAAAGCCAGACACGAAAGTAAGGGAAATGGCTTTGGATATGATATAAAGCCCAATGATGGAATAGCAAGTGCTATAGTATGTGGAGGAATGGGTAGAGAACGGAATCTAGTTACAGACAATAGATTGACTAATTTCAAACCAGTTACAAATATAAAAGGAAAAGTAAACCGTGAAGGAGTTCGAAAAATGACTCCAAGAGAATGGGCTCGACTTCAAGGATATCCAGATAATTTTAAAATAGTTGTTTCTGATGCCCAAGCATACAAACAATTTGGAAATTCAGTAGCAGTGCCAGCTATTCAAGCGACTGCTGAGAGAATACTAAAAAGATTACAGAATGCTTAAAGAATTAGGAATAGTAATAGGAACCAACACAAAAGCAGGAAACATCTTTGAAGAATTGTTTTCAGATTTTATGGAATTTGAATATTCAAAACCTTCTGAATATGTAACTAAATTTTGGAATAAGTATGAAGAAAGAGATGATCGTAATCCAAATCTAAATGGGAAAACATTTGAATACATCTTGGCCTCTTTATGTATAAGAGAAGGAATATTGCCATTATATATGAGTGCAAAAGTAGCCTTCGTACCAAATGTTATTTATGACCTAATGTTTTATACAGCTGAACGAGGACCTATTTGTTGGAGTGTGAAAACAAGTTTAAGAGAAAGATACAAACAAGCTGATTTAGAGTCAATTGCACTCAAGTACGTTCACAGAAAAGCTCTTAGCTATTTAATCACATTAAGTGTTAATGAAGCAAGAAGCGTCAAAGAGAAAATTAAAAAAGGAGATGTCATTGGTCTTGATGATGTACTAGTTGCAACTGCATCAGAATTTGACGATTTAATATCTGAGTTAAAAGGCTTCGAATTTGAAGAACCGCCTACAGTAAAGGTCATCCATTCAACTCAAGTTGTCACTGAAGAAAAAGTAAAAAATGTCTTCGGCTGAAATGCAGCTAGACATTGTAGCACACTGACGTCCTCATTCCTACGGGCGACAGAGAGCGACAAGCTAAACCAAAAGAAGAGTTAGCGATAAATCAAAAATGCACGAAACAAAAGGACACTTGTAGTAACATGCTACAATCAGGTAATCGATCCTTCGTCACTAACTCCCAATATAGCCAATCTGTTAGATGAAATTCCTAAACCACATAGCAGGCCTTAATTATAAAGTCTCTGAATTGGACAACAACAAATATGATGTTGATTCAAGCTTACTAAATGAATATCAAATTACTGCTTTGTTAACTCAAATACCGCATACCTCGTCCATTGGATTTTGGGATATGCTGCATCCTACAATTAGTGACACTGGTGCTTATGTGACCATTCAGAAATTTGAAATTGCATACGTCTATAAACTTGCGAATCATGGTTGGTCAACAAAGTATCGACCGATTAAATTATTTCAGATAAAGCGTTATCTCATCAATTTAAAAAATAGGAAGGATACGAATTTACAAATCTTCAAATCAGGTGCTACGTCCAGAAGTATTAAAAACAATTTGGGTGCAAATCAAATAAGACTAGACCAACTCAATCTTATAAAAGAGAAAAACTGGGAATACAAACTATATGAAGTTAATGGCTACTATCTTATTTCAAAACTAGAAGGAGGTGTGGGTATTTATGAACAATCATTTCTTTTAACAGAAGAGGAATGTATCGCTTATGAAAGCAAGGGATCTAAATACATAGATGAACTAAGCAGAGAAATAAGTAAATGGAAACTGTTTAGAAAGAAAAGAGAGACAATTGAAATATTGAGATGATTAATAATGGTCATCAAATAAAACCTCTCTTCATTACGAAAAAGATGCCTCTACAGGCTCGACATGACAAGGAGGAAAGATAATTACTGATTTTAGTGAATAATAAAAAGGAGGATATAATTTAATTAACTTCTATAAGCGACTGCTCAAAGGCACCGAATATACCTAGACCGTTGTGGATATTAGATCTGATTTCTATCGGGTTTATGGTAGAACTGTTTACTTTGTCGTTTTGATAATAGCTTTCTACAGATTTTAGATATTCAAAGAGATCCTCGCTAACTGCCATGATTCTTAGCTGAATTTTTAGCTCTTCTTCATTGTTGGAATTTTCTGCTTCTAGGCCTTCATTAAGATTAGCCTCTGTAAGAAAACTCGTCGCGTACTCTGTACCGTTAAAACTGTCATCCTGAATAAATAGCATCGACTGTGCATTAAAGCTTTCATCAGAAATAACCTCTGTATTGTTGTCTGTAGATACTAAATCTGCATCTCCCGATGGAAGTATGTTTTCGTTGCTTTCGTTAGAAATCAATAAATCCCAAACGTAGTAGTTGTCTGCCTCCTCATCGTCTATGATGTTAAAGTTTACCTGCAGTCTTTTTTCTCCATCAAAAAAAACCGTAGAAGTATCTAAAGAGCCAATGGTTATTTTTCTAGGAACTTCATTATACGCATACACAGATGGGTAATCTGGATGGTCGACATCTATTCTATAGTATCCATCTTCTTTGGGAAAAGCTTCTGCAGTATAACTGCCCAGCTCTTCGGAGTAGTTTAGAATAACTTCTTGCTCAGTTTCTAAATCAGTAATTACTACATGAGCATCTCTCACATCAGCTATAGAAGTTTCAGGATCCAAGATGTTTCGAGAATTGGTAATGTCTACTTTCCAGGTACTGTTAGAACTGAAGATGCTGTTGATTACCAGCTTGGCTTGAAAGTCTCCAAAATCACTATCTATCTCTTTTTCACAAGACACTAATAAAAGTGTGGTGAAGACAAAAAGCGATATATATTGGAATTTCTTCATCTAATCCTTGTAAGTTAAGGAAAATATAATGAGTAAGCGAGAACTTTTTGCGATTTTTTACCAGCTCAGCGTATAGCTAACATGTGGAATTACTGGAAATAAACTCACCTGACGGAGACTAGGAGTATTGGATTCTGGTACAGCAAAGAGGTAAACATAAAAGGGATTCAATCTATTGTAGGCATTATAAACTCCTAGAGATAACCTACCTGCAAACTTATCATACTGAAACACTCGATTAAAGTGGAGGTCTAGATGGTGATAATCGTTGTATCGAAAGTTGTTTCTACCAGATGCCTTAATTACGTTTATTCCATCTACAGTTTGAAATTCTTCTAGTGCCAGTGTAAAAGCATTACCGGTACCATAAACCCATTTAAGAGCAACATCCCATCGATCAGAAATCTTATAGTGCCCAGAGATATTTATATCATGCTCTCGATCATAACGGTATGGGAAAGAGGCACCATCATCTATACTATCAAAATTCCTAAATGACCTGGAATAAGCGTAACCCAGATTTATCTTTGCATTTTCAAAGGCTTTAACGAGACTAAATTCTAAGCCATAGGCTCTTCCAGTTCCAGCACTCACTCTCCTCTCCCACTCATTACTGGTATTGAAGACTGGAATAAATTCTCCCTCATTAAGGATTGAAAAAAATAGATCAAAGGCATTGGAGTATTCTAAGAGGTTTTCATATTCTTTAAAATATCCTGTGAGACCTATATCTATTCCACTGGTATTAAATCGGTAGCCGAGAGCATAATGCTGAGCAAACTCTGGTTCTATATTTTCTGTACTAGGCACCCAGAGATCTGCAGGAAGCCCTGAGGTAGGATTTATCAAAAGGTGAGCATACTGTACCATCGTAGAGTAAGACAGCTTTACATAATGATTGTCAGCAGGTCTATAAATCAAACTGAGCCTAGGCTCAGTAAAGGCATAAGAGGTTCCTCTCGCCTCATAATTAGATCGACGTGCTCCTATGTTTATATCTAATTTTTCAAAGGCATCGAGCTTCATGTCTACATAGGCGTAACTATCTGCCGCTACAATGCTAGAATCCCCATCTATGAACTGAGTCGGCTCGTCAAATTCTGCAAAAGAACTCTGTCTTACAGTCGGAGTAAAATTATGTCGAGAATATCCTATACCCATTTTGATACTTATGAGATCACTTGGATGCAAAGACGCATCTATATTACCGTTAAGATCACTTATGCCGGAGTAGCTCAAAATGTCTACAGTGGAGTTTTGATGGACAGCACCTGACTCTCCGGTTTCTAAAATAGAATATCTACCTCGAGAGGATTGGTTATATCTATATCCACTGAGATGTCCTTTTAAAATCCACCGATCATCTAGAATGGTTTTATAGTTTAATGCCAGCAGTTCGTTTTGCCATCCTAGCTGATTTAGTTCGTTTAGAACAGAACTTAGGGTATCTACATTTCTTTCTGTTTCTCTATCCAGTGCTACCCTATCTCTTCCGCTATAGGCCGTAATCGATAGATCTGTATTGTCTCCTATTCTATAATTTAGTTTGCCATTTAGGTCATAATAGTTTAGATCAGCATCATTGTAATTAAAGGCATTTTGCAAAAGCGGATCTATATATAAATCTATCCATGATAGTCTTCCAGATACATTATAGCTAAGTCTATCCGTAATCGGACCGCTATAGTAGGCAGTTCCTCCCGTCAATGAAGCGGTAATATTTCCAGTTCTTTTTTTGGACCTACCTGACTTTAGGGTGATGTCCATTATCGATGACAACCGTCCTCCGAATCGAGCTGGAAAAGCATCTGCATAAAAAACAATGTCACTTACTGCATCAGTTACAAAAATTGATGACAGTCCAGCCACGTGACTAAACTCATATAGTGGAACTCCATCTAGCCTTACTAGATTCTGATCTACTCCTCCACCTCTTACTACTAGTCCTGTTTGTCCCTCGTTACCGTTTTGTACGGCCGGCAAGGACTTTACTTCTTCCACAAGGTTATTGTCTCCCAAAAAATTAGAATAGGACGCTATGTTACGACCTCTGATTTTTGTACCTGGTCCTACGTAGTTACTGGTTTGTTCATCAGTGATGAGAACTAGTGGAATTACATTATCGTTTTCTAGATAAATTTTATGCAGAACATCTATATCTTCTTGCTCGGCTATAGAAAAAACCTGTTCCTCGTAGCCTATCAGATCAAATTTCAAAATAGCATCCTGCAGTACTGAGAGTTGAAAATATCCATCTTCATCAGAGATAGATAATAGTGATCCGTTTACAGCAGATATATTGGCTCCGACTACTGCATCTCCGGTTTCTTTATCGATTACCAGACCTATGAGTTTAATCCTAGGATCAGGTTCTGGTGGAGGCAAGAGTTTAATGATGATTCTATTTTCATCAATTTTAGAAATTTTATAGGAAGAGGGAAAATCGACCAGGATATCATCGAGGTGATTTTTAATGCTCTGTCTAGAGCGGCTGATACCTACTGATTTTTTTATGTCTATTTGGCTAGAGCTGTAGCTCAAAATTATATTTCCCTTGGACTGTAAATCGTTTAGATGAGCTTCTATCGATTGGACGGGAACATTAAGGGAGACTTTTTTATCTAGAATATTTTGAGCCTGAGCAACTAAGGCTGTGGAGATAAATAAAAAGAAAATTGAGTATGCTCTAATCATCTACTACAAAGAACGATACAGAGCCCTTAATTATCTAATCAACAGGACAACTTCTTGATTATTATTTTTCCTGCTTCTTCTGAATACTCTATATCTAGGATTCCACTTATCTCCTCTAGTATCTCAGAAAGAGTGGAACCTTTAAATTTAGAAGAGAACTTACAGGTACCATCTACAAATTTATCTTGAATAATTATATCCGTATCGAAATGCTCTTTTAGTGTTTTGAAAACTTGACTCATTTGTACAGATTCAAAGATGAGTTCATTGCTTACCCAGCTTTTTGCATTGGATTTATCGAAGCGATATTTTAGAACCTCACCTTCACTTACTAGGATAGCCTCTCCTGGGCTCATTTCTATTTTTCTACCCTCATGGCTATACATAACCTTGCCTTCTAGTAGTTTTATTTCTGTTTTTTCCTCAGAGGTTTCTAAAGTAAACTGTGTTCCCATAACCATTACCATTCCATGTTCTGTATTTATCATGAATGGATTTTCTTCATTTGACTGTACGTCAAAAAATGCTCTACCTGATAATTTTACCTCACGAGTAGCATCGAAATCATTGAGTACATTAAACGAACTATTGTAGTCTAGAATAACCTTAGAGTTGTCTGCCAGCTGTATGGACTCCATTGATTCTGCAGAGGTTAAATATGAAGGTAGCTTAGGAGTAGCATCTATCAGAAAGTGCTTTACACCAAATCCTAGTGCTACTAAAAGAACCAAACTGGCTGCAATAGGCATCAGACGCTTACCGATTGAAAAACTAGGTTTAGGGCTTTCTTCTTGCAATTCCTCACTGACTATGGCGGAGTTTAGTTTTCTCCATGCACTATCCTTATCGAACTCTTTATAATCCTGCAGTTCTTCGGAAGCACCCCATATTTCAGTCATTTCTTTAAGGCTTTGTAGGTTCTCTTCTCCTTCTCTTTTCCAAGATTCTAGGAATTCCTTCTCCTCATCAGAAACCTGATTACTGAATAGTCTTGCTAATAAATTATCTAAATTCATCTACGTTTAATCTCTTTTAATTCTTTAGATTTTCTCTAAGAATTTTTAATGCTCTTCCTATTTGGTTTTCCACAGTTTTTACCGAAATGTCGAGCTCATCAGCAATTTCTCTGTAAGTTAAACCACTGAGTTTGCTCATTTTAAATATTTGCTGGCATTTTGGCGGCAATTGTCGTATTGAAGCAAAGATCTTCTCTTTTAACATCGATTTATCTACCTCTTCAGGGTTAGTAATCTGATTCTGAGCTTCGTGTGTTTTTGCTGCTACCATACCTTCATTACGAGTATTACGCCTGATAATTTCAATAGCCCTATTTTTTGTGCTCTGAAATAAAAAAGATTTTACATTTCCATCTAAATCGATGCCTTTCCGCTTCATCCAGAACTTTACAAAGACGTCTTGCACTATGTCTTCTGCAGCCTTAGTATCCTTTACATAGGTATATGCAAAATTGCTCAAGGCATTAAAGTATTGATCAAAAATCTCTTTAAACTGTATTTTATCTAGTTGGCTCAAAAAAGGTATTGCTTTCAGATTTTAAATTAATAAAAAAACCTTTTGGTAAGTGGATAGTTATATACTTTGTGAGACTTAAAACCATTTTAAATCATCTTCGACATGAATAAAGGCATATTTTCTATTATCGGTTACCTCTTATTCGCGATAGGTATGATTGCACTCATCTTATCTCTTATAGGCTTAAAGCTAAGTTTACTAAGCTGGGCAGATACTAATCCAGCTGTAGGTCTGATGATAAAACTAGGATTAATAATGGTCGGGTTGATAATATTGTACGTTTCTAAGCTCAATAACCCTGAGCAATAAGACTTAAAAATCTTGGAGAACTCCGATGACAACTCCATGTCCATTTAGATCACCTGATATAAAGTCCCACACATAATCCACTCTAAACAGAGGCACTCCCTTAAACCCTATATTTTCTAAACCGATGGACACCTCTTGATAATTAAAGTTTTCTTGTTGCAGTAAGTTGTACCCTATTACGGTAGTAATTCCCGTATTCTTTAAAATAGGAACTTTATCCATCAGCTTTCCTTCTAGATGATATTCTGAAAAAAGAGACAGGTAATCATCCGTTGTACTATGCTCATAATAAGGCAATCGTTTATATCTTCTAAGAGGATTTATATTCAGAGTTACTATCGGTTCATTTCCGAGAAAATGATTTTGATCAACATCGGTTAGATTTTCTTGTGCTAGAAATCCACCCACTTCTAGATTCCATTGCAGAAAACCCCAGAGATCTAGATTGAGTCGTTCTTGTCTGAGCCCTAAACTTAAGCGGTCATAATTTACTTCTTGTTCGTCTAGGCCTATGACCTTTGTATATTCTAAGTTAAGTATCGGCCACTGTGATCTTCTTCTCACTTTTACATCTCCGACAGTCATATAGGTTTGTCCTATGACGTATCTCAGATTGGTTTTCCATTTTATAATTTTATTTTCCGTGAATGATGGCTCACCACGACACTCATCACAGAAGGGATCATTTGCATCATAGAGTAATTCCCTATCCCTTACACTGTAATCTGTATTTACAATTAAAGGCTTTCTATGCTCATAACTTACAGCAGTCCTTGCTCTCAATCCATTAAATAGCTCACTAGTATAATGAGCCTTTACAAAATCCGTTTCAAAGATTTTAAGTAGGGAATTCTTATTATATAAACTGGAATAATCATTTATGATAATAGACACAGGATCATCCTCGTTTATCTGCCTTACTTCACGTCCTAGATCTATACCTAATCTTAGATTATTTATGCTATTGAATCTTTTGGCTATAGCCAATGAAGGACGAAACTGCTTGTCTCCAAAACCATAAGTAAGTTTAGGTTCTACACTAAAGTATTTTGTTCTTCTCTTGTTCCATTGTCTATATCTTATGTCAGCCTGCAATTTTAAACCCTCTACAGCATTAAACTGGAGAGCATTTAACGGTGACCGATAAGTGATATATCTATGTTTAAAACTATTGCTATAGGTATACCCTGTAAGCAGATCTAGTATCTTCGGCTTATTCGACACTCTATCCAGACTATCTAGATAGGGTTTAGAATTCCATAAAACTTCTAGGCTATCCTTTTTACGATAATCCTTTTCTTCTTCTAAAGTAATCGGAATCGGTCTATTCTCACTCCAGTAGATACTGTCTTTTTTATTGGCATCCATGTCTGCCTTAAAGGTCTCTCTACTAAACATAGAGTCATCAATATCTTCAAAACTATGATCTGAAAAGAAATAAGTAAAGGTTCCATTAAACTTAAAGGCAAAGAAACCCAACTCAAAATCCATCACTTGAGAAAAAAGTATCCATTTATCTTCTCCTAGAACAGGTCTATATATTTGCTTAAAGCGTAAGAAGTCAAACAACTTATTCTTAGCAGCTATTCCTGTAGTCTGTAGCTCAGCAGTGTAAATTCTCCAGCTATCGTCCAAGATATGGAGGTACCCAGAAAAGAGTGGATCGTTACTGTTTTTAGGAATTACCTTAATCTTATTGACCAGACTTCCATGATGATTAAAAGTGGTTCCTTCTAATTTATAATCATAGAACCGTAAGGCATTATCAGCAAGTGGAGACAATAGATTCCTACCGAAGGTTATGTGCTCATTATAGAAAGAAAAGTTTACATCAGCATACTGATTAAAACTGAGTCCTTCCACATCACCTGCTATCTTAGAGGCATAGAGCACCTCTTTTATTTTATCAGGTTCTTCATAATAGATTTTAGATTTAGACTCAGACAGATAAACGATTCCCTGTCGATTAGAATCTAGGATTCCTTCCATATCACCAACATCGATTCCTAAAAATTTTGCTGGAGCATCCTTAGTTCTGACAAGTCCCTTTATATAGAGGTCAGCAGTAAAGTGCTCGATTTCTCTAAGATGCTTCTCTCGATTACTGATAGCTTTTCTGATTATTGCATAGGCTGGATCTTCGGCATCAGCCGCAATAACAATCTCTTCTAGTTCTTGAAACTCGGATTGCAGGGTTACATCTAATTGTGTAGGCTGACCAGTAAGAATCTCTACAGTTATTACATCTTGTTTATATCCTACATACTGAAATACAAGCTGATAAGTCCCTGATTCTAACGATAAGGTGTAATCACCTGCATCATTAGAGGTTGTGCCGGTATAACTGTCCTGCACATAGATGGTCGCATATGACAAGGGCTCTCCATTATCCGAACTAACCTTACCAGATAACTGAGCCTGAACAGAAAGGGTGAATAGGAAACTAAGAAGGGTTAAGAAAAATCGCATAAATCAAATGTACATCGAAGTGGATTAATAACCTATTGTTCTTAATTCACATCAAAAAAAATGGTCCAGAATTTCTTCTTGGACCATTTAATTTAATTTTAACTCAGCAATTGATTAAGCAGTTGCTTTTCTTCTTCTCTTCTTTCTCCAGTCAAAAGACTTCCACTCATAAGGTCTGTCCTTTACTGTAGCAATAATAGATGCAGCTACTTTGTATGGATCTGCATTAGAAGAAGGTCTTCTATCTTCTAACCATCCTTTCCATTTATTTTCTACTGTTGCAATCGGAATTCTTATCGATGCTCCTCTATCAGAGATGCCGTAAGAGAACTTATTGATAGACTGAGTCTCATGCTTACCAGTTAGACGCTGATCATTATAAGCTCCGTAACAAGCGATTGCTTGCTGTATTCTATCTTTGGTTGCAAACTTAGAACAGATGTCATCATAGACTTTCTTCTTTCCTGCGTTTCTCAATTTTTTGTTTGAGAAGTTTGCATGCATCCCTGATCCATTCCAGTCCTTATCTTTTCCGAGTGGCTTAGGATGTAGGTTTACAGATAATCCATAATCCTCTCCTACTCTCTCTAGTAAGTATCTACATAACCATATCTGATCTCCAGCAGCCTTAGCTCCTTTTGCAAATACTTGATATTCCCACTGACCAGTAGCTACCTCTGCATTTATTCCTTCTACGTTTAATCCAGCAGCTAGACATACATCTAAGTGCTCTTCTACCATCTCTCTTGCAAAAGCATTATTGGCTCCTACTGAACAATAGTATGGACCCTGTGGAGCCGGATAACCTCTCGTAGGAAAACCAGCAGGTTTCTTAGTAGCAGTGTCATACAAGAAGTACTCCTGCTCAAAACCAAACCAAAAATCATTGTCATCATCATCGATAGTAGCTCTACCATTAGATGGGTGAGGTGTACCATCAGCATTTAATACTTCACACATTACTAACCATCCATTTATTCTTTGCGGATCAGGATAGATAGCAACAGGTTGTAGAAGACAGTCAGAAGAACCTCCTTCTGCTTGCATAGTAGAAGAACCATCGAAAGCCCACATCGGACAATCTTTTAATTTACCTTTAAACTTAGAGCCATCTAGAACCTTGGTTTTAGAACGTAAGGACTGAGTAGGTTTATACCCATCTAGCCATATGTACTCTAGTTTATGTTTAACAATCTTTTTAGACGCAGCCATTTTCAGTTTTTAATTTGAGCACAAAGAAAGTCTGCAATGACAGTTATGATTTTACATAATCATAATAATTTGTTATCGCCAACAACATATCTGCATATATAATATGCTGATTTCGTGGCATTTGCATAAGCAAAATTGTTATTCATTCTTAAAAAGTATTGCTAATAAATGTATAGTATTTTCTAATTTCATAGTGTGAAAGTGACTGCATTTAAAGTCTTCTTACTAGGTATCGTAATTAGTTGTACGCAAGTGATGGTTTTCGCTCAGAGCGAAAAATCTAATGGTGACGTTCCTTTTGAAGAAAATCAGATTGAAAATCTTATAGAGTCTATAGATAATGATGGTGAGTTAGACTTCAACACACTCTATGAGGATCTAGAAGTTTATCTCTCCTCTCCGCTCGATTTAAATGATGCAGACTACACAACTTTAAAAGAAAGTAGATTATTAAACGATATTCAGATTAATGATCTACAAAATCATAAGGCAGAATTTGGCGATTTACTAAGCATCCATGAGTTACAGAGTATTCCCAGTTTTGATTTGAAAACTATCAAGGCTCTAGAACCCTTTGTAAAAGTCGGAGGAGGATTGTACAACTACAATCTAAGTCTAGGAGATATGATAAAATCTTCTAAATCAGAATTATTTATAAAATGGCGAAGAGTCTTAGAACAGCAACAAGGCTTCGACCCAGAGCGTACAAATGGTTTTGAAGGAGATCCTAATAAACTATACACTCGATTTAAGATGGCTCACGAAAATAGATTCAGAGTAACCCTCATCGGAGAAAAGGACCCAGGAGAAGCCTTCTTTGCAAAGAGCAATCCACGGGGGTTTGATTTCTACAGTGGTCATGTCCATCTAAAAGAATACTCGAGCGTTATTAAGGATATTATCATAGGTGATTATACTGTAAGTTTCGGTCAAGGTCTGGTCTTACATAATGGATTTGGCAGTAATAAGAGTTCTTATGTAATGGACATTAAAAAAGGAGGCAGACAGCTAAGAAGCTACAACTCCATTAATGAATTAAATTACAATCGAGGTATAGCAACTACCCTACAGTTAATGCCTAAAGTTCAACTCACCACCTTCTTTTCTAGTACGGATGTGGATGCGAGTATTTTTACGGATACGTCGGATATCGATGTTGGGCTAGAAGCCTTCTCTTCATTTAGAACTAGTGGCTTCCATAGAACTCCATCTGAGATAGAAAACGAACGGAATCTAAAACAGACCAGTACAGGAGCTAGCTTAAAATATGATGGAGACAGATTTAAGATAGGACTAAATGCTCTTTACAATTATTTTGACAAGGAGCTTCAGCGTTCTGACAACCTCTTTAATAAATTCCGATTTTCTGGCGATAAGCTTTTTAATGCCAGCGTGGATTATAGTTATTTCTATCAGAACATTCATGTATTTGGAGAAACAGCTTATAGTGATAATGGAGCCATTGCAACTCTTAATGGTGTTCTTATCGGACTGGATAAGAATGTAGATTTTTCATTACTCCATAGAAGTCTGCCTAGAGATTATCAGGTTTTAAATGGAAATGCATTCGGAGAAACAATCGGGGCGAGTAATGAAAATGGAATTTACTCAGGTCTTATCATCCGACCACTTAAATCATGGACGGTCAGTGCTTACTTCGATGTATGGAATCATCCATGGCTCAGAACTCGACAAGACGGACCGAGTGATGGAAAAGAATTTCTAGTCAATGTCAATTACTATAAAAAGAGAAAGTTCAATTTCTATCTACAGTACAAGTACGAAACAAAGCAAGAAAACAGCCCTTTAGATTTCAGAATAGACCAGTTGGATTATTTTCAGATACATCGACTCAGGGCACATTTTGACCATTCCTTATCTAAGTCTTTTAGTCTGAGAAATCGTATTGAGTTTTCTAGACATCTTGAGGAAGGCAAGATCTCTTCCGGTTATTTAATTTTCCAAGACGTGCTCTATAAGCCTATCGCTTCTCCTTTTTCATTTACGGCTAGATATGCCTTCTTCGATACCTTCGATTTTGATTCTAGAATCTTTGCTTATGAGAACGATTTGATATACGAGTTTTTTATTCCACAGTTTAGTGGTCGTGGATCTCGCTATTATATAAATATGCGGTATGACATCGGTAACATTACACTTGAGTTTAGATATGCACAGACTCTTCTTGATTTTAGGAGAGAAACCGATGGAACGATTCTAAGACCCATTACCTTCGGTAGTGGAAATACAGAGATTGAAGAACCTAAACAAACAGAGATAAAGGCTCAGATTAGATATAAATTCTAATTCTATTTTTTATTTCTCTTTTGCCCACGGGTTTTGGGATTCTTGTATTTCATTTTCATGAGGTCAGCGTATCTCACTTTCTTATTGACCTTTTTATTCTTATCAGACTTTTCATGGAAGGCAGGACCAGATGGTTTATGTTCTTTTACCTTATGAGAATTAAAAGGAACATGCTCCACAACTATTTCTAAAGGAATGAGTTCTGTAGATGCTACATACTCTTGAGGATTTGACTTTAAGCCAATGGTATAACTCATCAGCCCTTCTATAGCCTGCTTAAGTTCTTCCTCTTGAGGACTTACAAAAGACATGGCTTCTCCTTTTTTCTCTGCCCTTCCTGTTCTTCCTATACGATGTATGTATCGCTCAGACTCTACCGGTAAATCAAAATTTACCACATGAGAAACATCACTGATGTCTAATCCTCTTGCAATAATATCGGTCGTTACAAGTAGTCGATAAGTTCCATCCTGAAATTTATTTACAGCATCGAAACGATTATTCTGAGACTTAGAAGAATGTATAATTCCTACCTGATCCACATACCATTCTGATAACACTTCATAGAGTGCATCAGCATACTTTTTAGTAGAGACAAATACGAGTACCCGTGACATGGTCTTATCAGCCTCCAATAATACTTTGAGCAGGTTGGTCTTGGAATTAAAATTAGGTACCTCGTAGTAGGCCTGGTTTATATTCTTTAAGGGAGTTCCAGAAGGAGCCGCTTCTATCCGCTCATAATAGGTCGTAAATAAATCTATGAGAGCAATCACTTCATCCGGCAGTGTGGCTGAAAACATTAGATTCTGTCGCTTCTCAGGAAGGAACTGTGTGATCTCGGATAACTGAGTACGAAAACCCATATTGAGCATTTCGTCGACCTCGTCTATGATTAGTTTTTTGAGTTGCTTGGTTTTTAGGACTCCATCTTTTAATAAGTCTAGGAGTCTACCTGGAGTTCCTACAACTAGGTCAGTACCGACGCTTACTGCATGTTTCTGAGTCTTAATATTGGTCCCTCCATATACACCCACTACCTCAAAGGTCATATACTCAGTGAGTTTCTTTACCTCTTCAACTATCTGAGCAACCAGCTCTCGAGTAGGAACGATTATGATAAACTGCGGAAAAGGACTCTTTGAAAATTTCCAATGCCTCAAGGTGGGAAGTAAAAAAGCCAAAGTCTTACCTGTACCAGTCTGAGCAATTCCCAAGACATCCTTACCACTCATGATGGTCTTAAAACTCTTATGCTGAATAGAAGTAGGCGTATCTATCCCTAAATCCTCCAATGCGTTATGCAGAGAATTGCCAAGGTTAAAATCTTTAAATAGTAATTTGTCTTCCACTTTATGCTAGTCGATTATTTCAATAATCTCTTTTTGGCTTTTTCCAGTTCCTTCTCAGTAATAATGCCTTCTTTATGTAATCGAGCTAGATCTTTTAGTTTATCTACGATGTCTCTAGACTGCTTGGCCTCTTCTATTTTAGGTTCCTTACCTTCTTTCTGATCCTCGTTCATTTCCTTTGCTATCTTCTGCCCTTTCTTAAACTGCTCGTTATAATAATCCTTAAGACGCTCTGGGTTAAAATCTAGAAAAGTACCACCACTTTCAAAATGCTTCTTAAACACCTCTCCGAGTGCATAGGTACTCGCCGCAGATAGTACTGCCATAGACACACCACCCATAAGGGCTCCGATACCAGGAATAAACTTTACTGCTGACGCTCCGACTCTTGCAAGTGAAGAACCCGTCAGTGCCGTGATGATAGCCTTTCCTTGTACCTCTTGAAAATCCTTTCCATAATGATTACTGAGCTGTCTGATAAGATCTAACTGGACTGCTCCTACACCGAGTAGATCTGCAAACGGAACTGGAATAAAACCTGCACCCATAGACCATATCATATGGTTCTTGATTATTTTATTTGCCTCGTACTTGAGTATTTCGGAAGATTTCTTTCTGGCCATAATAGATTTTACTTTTTATAATGATTAATAGCGAGTCATAGTTTCATAAAAGACCTAAACTCTATTATGACATTTATTAATAGGACCAATCCCTATTATGAATAGATAAAATGCCCGTATTCACTTTTTACTTCTACCTCTGCCTTGTCCGATTTTTCTACCCTACCTATTATTTGTGCATCTACATTGAAGCTTTTAGATATTTTTATTATTCCATCGGCTTCACTCTCCTTACAATAGATCTCTAATCGATGTCCCATATTAAAAACCTGATACATCTCTCTCCAGTCCGTTTTAGACTCCTCCTGTATCAATTTAAATAATGGAGGCAGCTCCATCATGTTGTCTTTTATTACTCGGACCTTATCTATAAATTTTAGAACCTTAGTCTGTGCTCCTCCAGAGCAGTGTATTATACCTGTAATCCCGTTTAGATGATTCTCAAAGATGGGTTTAAGGATAGGCATATACGTTCTAGTCGGTGACAAGACTAGTTTTCCTACAGTCATTTCTTTCCCATCTATCTCTATAGTGTCTGTTAGATTACGAGATCCTGTGTAAACCACATCTTTAGGAATGGCAGGGTCATAGGACTCCGGATATTTTTCTGCATACTTATTATGGAACACATCATGCCTAGCGGAGGTAAGTCCATTACTTCCCATCCCTCCATTATACTCGGTCTCATAAGTTGCTTGTCCACTACTGGATAGACCTACGATTACATTTCCTTCTTTTATATTATTAACAATCAGCTTGTCTCTATGTAATCTTGCAAAGGTGGTATAGCCTACATCTATCGTACGTACTATATCACCCACATCAGCAGTCTCTCCACCTGAAGAATGAATCCCTATACCTAGTTCTCTCATCTCAGATAAGAAGGTCTCTGCCCCTTGAATTATTTCTTTGAGAACGACTCCGGGTATTTTTGACTTATTTCTACCGATGGTACTAGATAGTATAATATCATCCAGACAGCCTACACAGGCCATATCATCTACATTCATTACGATGGCATCCTGACATACTCCTTTCCATACTGATAGGTCTCCAGTTTCTTTCCAGTATAGATAAGCCAAACTGGTTTTGGTCCCAGCTGTATCTGCATGCATAATATTTACAAACTCCTCATCTCCTGCCATGAGGTCTGGCAGTATTTTACAGAAGGCATTTGGATATAGTCCTTTGCTCAAATTCTTTATCGCCTCATGCACTTCTGCCTTATCATGAGAAACCCCTCTTTTACTATATCTACCCGTATCGGACATATTATTTTCTTTTAATATGTTCAAAGATTAAATTTTATTGAGGGATATAGAAAACTAAGGATAAGATTTATGCCAGTTTCTGACATTTCTAAGCTCAGATGATAAGTATTCAACTTTGAATAAAGCCCTAATCATATATTAACTATGAGTTAAAAACAGTACAATGTTCTATATATTCGACTGATTCCAACATATGTTTCATACTATTTCAGAATATTTTAACTAAACGAATAAAATTTTAACACTCTCATATGGTGGCTTATCATAGGTTTGTGTGTCCTATAAGTACAAAACGTAATTAACCATGTTTAAAAAAAGTATTTTATTCGCTCTATTTACCATAATTTCTGTTGGAAGTTATGCTCAAAGCCAATTTGGAATTAGAGCAAGTGTTGGACAGATTATGGCTGATGAAGCTTCTAATATCGTTTCTACTGATGGAGTAAGAATATCACATGATTTAAGATTTGTGGATTTCTCCTCTACGAGAACTATTGGATTTTTTGCAAATAAGAGGTTTGGATTTTTATTCGCTCAGGGCGAAATAGCATATAGTACATTTCAATCAAACTTTGAAGTAAGGTCTTTTATCGATGATAATAACCCTACTCTTCCTGCCTCAGAAACTCATAATAATGTAGACCTGAGTGTAATCGGTGGAGTAGCTTATAAAAATTGGAAAATAGGTGTAGGACCGGTTTTTCATAAATCAATAGACTTTAGTTCTGATTTATATCAATATGAGTTCTATTCAGAAAATCTTAGAAATGTAAACGCTGGTTTTCAAGCAAGTGTGGGATATTCTTTAGGTCCTGTAACAATAGATCTTAGATATGAAGATCTTTTCAGCAATGTAGGAGATCATATAACTTTAGGAAATGCAAGATCTAAATTTGGATCTGACATGAATTCTATCAGCCTAGGATTAGGTGTAGGATTCTAATAACAATAATAGTAGATAATTTTTTCATATAGGTGTCGCTCTCGGGCGACACTTTTTTTTTACCCCAATTAGCCAAACTTAATCCTAGGGTCTAATAACTTATAGGCCACATCTACCAGTACATTTATAAAAATAAAAACAGTACAGGTAAAAATTACACAGGCTAGAATAACTGGGATGTCATAGTTAAGCAATGCAGTAACCGTCATCTGCCCTAGCCCTTTGAAGTTAAAGACATTCTCTACAAAGAATGCACCTGCAAGCAAGGAAGCCATCCACCCAGAAACTGCAGTAACAACTGGATTCATAGAATTTCTAAAGGCATGAAATTTTAAAATGTTTCTAAAATTCAATCCTTTGGCCTTAGCCGTACGAATAAAATCCTCACTCAGTACATCTAGAAAAGCACTCCTAGTCAACTGAGCGATAACAGCTAGCGGCCTTATCCCTAAAGCCATAGCTGGAAGTAAGAGATTTTTCCATACAATGACCTCATCTCCTAAATCATTTAATTCAACAATACTGCCTTGAATATTCAGACCAGTTATCGACTGTAACCAATATCCAAATATCAAAGCCAATACAATGGCACTTACATAACTCGGCACAGAATAACCTATTACAGATAGAGATACAATGCACTTATCTATCCATGTGTCTTTATTCAGAGCAGCAATAATTCCTAAAAGAATACCGATTATTACCGCTATTATAAAAGCACTCAGAGCCAGTAAAATAGTCTTAGGTATTGCTTTTTTCATCATGGTAGCAACCTCATTTCCAGTCTGATAAGATGACCTGAAATATGGATATTTTAGAGCAAATACTTTTTCCTTAGAAGCCTTAAAAAGAGAGGTTCCAGTGTATGGTTTTCCTTGAAGCTTGTCTGCCTGCACTACTGATAAAGGAGAGATATCTCTGAAGTAGAGCAAGAGTTGTTTAGGCAATGATTGATCTAGACCTAGTTCTTTCTTTTTCTTTTCTATGGTTTCTACATCTGACCGTTGGCCGAAAGTAAGTCCAGCTGGATCTACAGGAGCTAGGTAAATGATAGAACTTATCAGCACTACTACAATTAGAAGCGTTAATAATCCATGAAAAATTCTACCAATTAAAAAGCTGAACATATCTTTGAAGCTACTTTAAATTAAGGAATTCATCCTAGTCAATGGAGATTAAAAAAATACCTTTCGAGGAAATCAGACAATTTAGCGAAAGAGATAAGGCGTACACTCTTAATCCAGAAATATTCAAAGATTTAATTGAGGATATTCCTTCATTGGAAAGTCTAAGAAAGAAAATAGATAGTAGATCCAAATTTCCTACAAACAGAGAAATACTCACAAAAAGAATCAAGGAACAATACCCTGCAGAACTACTAAGTCCTAGCGTAGAAAAAAACATTACTGCTCTTAAGAATCCTAACTGCTATACCGTAACTACTGCTCATCAGCCGGGTTTGTTTACTGGACCCTTGTATTACATTATAAAAATACTTTCTACTATAAAGCTGTCAGAAGTTTTAAATGAGAGCTATCCTGATTTTCATTTTGTTCCTTGTTTTATTTCTGGAGGTGAGGATCATGATTTTGAAGAGATAAATCACACTTACCTATTCGGGAACAAGCTGGAATGGGAAACAGATCAAGAAGGCTCTTGCGGAAGGATGAGTCTAGATGGAATAGAGGCCAGTATAGAAATGCTTTACACAAAACTAGGAAGCTCTGATAATGCAGAAGAACTCAAATCATTAATAGCTAAAAGTAAATCACAAAGTTCGAGCTATGGAGAATTTAGTAGAAATCTAGTAAAGAAACTATTTAAGGATCATGGTCTCCTAGTAATAAGCATGGATGACGCTCAGCTAAAATCTGAGTTTGCAGACATCATTGAGAAAGAACTTACCACAGAATTTAGTCATAAAACGGTTTCTAATCAAATAGCTAAAATCCAAGAACTAGGATTTAAATCTCAAGCCGATCCTCGAGAGATAAATTTATTCTATCTCACTGGTAATGATAGGAGACGAATCGTAAAAGAAAACGAGCACTACACGATTGCTGGAGGAACAGAGAAGTTTACTCAGGAGGAAATCCTAACTGAACTAAAGAATAATCCAGAGCGGTTTAGCCCCAATGTAATAATGCGACCACTTTATCAAGAAAGAATTCTTCCTAATCTCGCGTACATAGGTGGAGGTGGCGAAATTGCTTACTGGATAGAACGTAAGGAACAATTTAAAGAAGCAAGTATCTCCTATCCCATCCTGATAAGAAGAAACTCGGCTGGCATAATAGACCGTAAAAAAATGAAGGTCTGGGATGACTTAGGATTTAAACTCAGTGATTTTAATTATACAACAGATCAGCTTAAAAAACAATTTACACTCTCTTCTAATACGCTTCCTCAGAGTCTTATCGAAGGAAAAGAAAAAGCCAGTAAAATTTATGAAGCACTGGCAGAGGATGTTCTGAGCATAGACCCCTCTATTCAAAAATCTGTTTTGGCGGAAGCTCAAAAGAATAAGAAGTCATTTGAAATGATAGAATCTAAACTGATTAAGCATTTTAAACAGAAAGAAGAGGTGAGTTTAAAAAGAATAGCCAAAACTCAAGACTATCTCTATCCCAATGATGGCTTGCAAGAAAGAAAGGCCAATTTTATGGAATTCTATCTAAGAGAAGGTAAAGGTCTATTTACAGAACTTAAAAACGAGCTCAATCCTTTAAATACAGATTTTACCCTTTTTATAATGGAGTAAGCTTATTCCTCTGTCTTAAATACACATAGAAGTTCGTCAAGACGCTCTTTTAGATTACGGCGATCGACGATAAAGTCCAAAAATCCATGCTCTAGAAGGAACTCAGATCTCTGGAATCCATCCGGTAAGTCTTTTTTTATGGTCTCTTTGATAACTCTAGGTCCTGCAAATCCGATTAAAGCCTTAGGCTCAGCAAAGTTTATATCACCCAGCATTGCATATGAGGCAGTTACTCCTCCAGTGGTAGGATCAGTTAAGAAACTAAAATACGGAACACCAGCTTTGGATAGCATGGCAAGTTTAGAAGAGGTTTTTGCCATCTGCATGAGTGAGAAAGCAGATTCCATCATTCTGGCTCCACCTGATTTAGAGATAATTAATAAGGGTGTTGTATGCTTTAAAGCATAATCTACAGCCTTAGATATCTTTTCTCCTACTACAGAACCCATAGAACCGCCGATAAAGCTGAAGTCCATCGCTGCTATAACCAAGCTTTTCTTATTGACCTTGCCCACTGATACCTGGATTGCATCTGTTAGGTCCGTTTTCTCTTTTGCCTTTTTTAATCTAGTGGTATATGGTTTTAAGTCCTTAAATTTCAGGAAATCCTTGGCAACATATTCTGTAAACAGCTCCTTATACTTACCATCGTAGATAAGTTCAAAATAGTCGTAAGAACCTATACGTACGTGATAATCACACTTAGGACAGATAAAGAAATTCTCCTTTAGCTCCTTGTATGTATTGGCAGATTGACAATCTTTGCATTTATGCCATAGACCGTCAGGGGCTTCTTTTTTAAACTTAGTTGCCGTCTGTATACCATCCTTGAGTCTCTTAAACCAGCTCATAAGTAATATTGGTTTTTTAAATACACTGTTACTAAGTTCATGGGTTAGGTGGCAAAAATAGAGAATTATATTTCTCTACAAAGTTTATTTACAAGCTTAAAAGATTATGGCTTGTTAATCTTAATTTTACAAATTATTACAAAGTTTAATATAAGAGCAAAATGAAAATTGCGATAGTCGGATATGGAAAAATGGGAAAAGCGATCGAAAAATTGGCCATTTCTCAAGGACATGAGGTTGTTTTGAGGATAAATCGCAATAATAGCTCAGAACTGACTACTGAGAACCTCAGTAAGGCCGATGTGGCGATAGAGTTTACAAACCCTGAATCAGCCTACGATAATATCTCAGAATGCCTTAAATGCAATATTCCAGTGATTTCTGGCTCGACAGGCTGGCTCGATAAGAAGAAGGAAATAGAAGAACTTGTAGCATCTACTGATGGAAGCTTCTTGTATGCCTCTAATTTTAGCCTAGGGGTGAATGTTCTTTTTGATTTAAATGAGCGACTTGCTAAGCTGCTTGGAACAAATAAGGACTATCAACTACATATCGAGGAAATACATCATACAGAGAAAAAAGATGCTCCTAGTGGTACAGCAATCAGCCTTGCAGAAGGAATTATCAACAATAGTGACCACCGTTTTAAAAAATGGGCATTAGATAATGAAGATGAGGATGCCATAGAAATTACTGCAAAACGTATAAAGGAAGTAAAAGGAACCCATATCATTAGCTATACCTCAGCAGTAGATAAAATTTCTATGAGTCATGAAGCTTTTAATAGAGATGGTTTTGCACTAGGAGCTTTATTGGCTGCTAAATATGTCCATGATAAGAAGGGAGTTTTTACGATGAAAGATGTGCTAAATGTTTGATTTCCACAAGGATAAGCAGACCTACTTTAATTATCAGTTCAATACTGCTAAAGAGTATATCATTCCTTTTCTAGAAGGATTTAGCTCAGACAAAGGACCGATTAAGGTACTAGAAATAGGCTGTGGAGAAGCTGGAGTGCTTAAGGCTTTCTATACTCTGGGTCATGATTGTACTGGTATAGAACTCGCTCCTACTCGTATAAAACTGGCTAAGGAATTTTTCAAAGAACTTCCAGAAACAGGTAAGGTTGAGTTTATCGTAGAAAACATTTACAACATAGATCCTAATAAAGATTTAAAGCATAAATACGACCTCATTATTCTCAAGGATGTCATAGAGCATATCCCGGGTCAGAAGGATTTCCTATTGCATCTACGAGAATTTCTAGCTCCTCATGGTTCTGTATTTTTTGGTTTTCCACCATGGCAGATGCCATTTGGAGGTCATCAGCAGATTACCAATTCTCGATGGACTAAGTTGCCTTACATTCATCTCTTACCTCGTCCGATTTATAAATGGTTGATAAGAAATCTTCCTGAGCGACAAAGAGAAGAACTGATGGAACTGGTAGATACAGGACTGAGTATCGAGAAATTTGAAAAATTGATAAAGGAGACTGATTATTCAGTGATAAAGAAAAAGCACTTTCTTTTCAATCCGATTTACAAGTACAAATTTGGCTTAAAGCCAAGAAAGCAATGGAAACTTATTTCTATGATTCCGTATTTCAGAAATTTTGTCACTACCTGTGTTTACTATCAAGTAGAATTAATCGACAATAAATAAAGGCTAGTAGATTAAAATGCTCAAAAGCTAAGTGCTTCATTATATTTGTTATGTTTTAAAAAGAGAAATAAATGGCAGTTTTTACCTCGTTTATAGTAATATACATATTGACCTCAGTGTCCCTATACTTCTTGTTCCCTAAAGCAGATGTAGATGCATGGAAAGGCCTGGTTCCCGGACTCAATTTTATAGAGTGGTGTAAAATCGTAGGTAGACCATCATGGTGGGCTGCTTTACTACTCATTCCTATCGTAGGGATTTTTATTTATGCTGGACTAGCAGTTGATATGGTTAGAAGTTTCGGGAAGTATAAATTCTGGGATAGTTTCTTAGCAGTGGTACTTACGCCATTTAGCTTTTTCCCTTTGGCTTTTTCTAAGGCAGAGTATGAAGGACCGGTACTTACTCAGGAGGCAGATTTCTTTGCACAGTTGGCTGAGGCCAAAGAAGGAGGAAAAACAGCTCTAGTAAAAAAACTAGAACGACAAAATAAGTATAGAAAAACTTGGGGACGAGAGTGGACAGAGTCTATAATATTTGCAGTATTTGCAGCAGCCTTTATCCGTATGTTTTTAATCGAAGCTTATGTGATACCTACTCCATCGATGGAAGGCTCACTGCTAGTCGGTGATTTCCTATTTGTCTCTAAGGCTCATTATGGAATCAGAACTCCACAGACCATTGCTATGCTACCTTTATTGCATAACAGAGTACCGATCGTAGGTGGAGAAAGTTATTTTAAAAAGCCATCACTTCCCTATTTCCGTTTAGGAGCACTAGAATCTATAGATAATAACGACCCTATTGTATTTAACTGGCCTGTAGGTGACAGTGTCTATGTCACTAAAAAGAGAACGTATACGGTAAATCAAGTAAATAGAAATTCCGGCTATGCATTAGATGACCCAGAGCTCCGAGGTATGATGAAAAGAAAGGACATTATCACTCGACCAACTGATAAAAAAGATCATTACATTAAAAGATGTATAGCCAAGGCTGGAGATACTTTACATATCAGGAATAAGCAGGTTTATATAAATGGTAAAAAAGCTCAGAATCCTTCTGAAACACAGTTTCTCTATCGGGTACAATTTTCTACTCCCAATATAAATACGAAGGCTCTAGAAAAGCATGGAATCACAGATGCTGATAAGGCAGGTGGAAATTATGGATACTTCCTTACAGACAAGCAGGTTGAGAAGATGAAGGAGATTGACCCTAATATTGTCATCACTCCGCATCCTCAATCTGTAGAACCAGTAACGTTATTTCCTCACGACCCAACAAACTTCCCCAAATGGTCTGTAGATAATTATGGGCCGATATGGATTCCAAAGGCTGGAGAAACAGTTACCCTGACACCACAAAACATTGCTCTTTACAGAAGAACCCTCAATGTTTACGAAGGCAATGAGAGCTACGAAGAAAAAGGTGGCCAAGTATTTATAAATGGAAAGGCTGTAACAGAATACACCTTTAAGCAGGATTACTACTGGGCGATGGGTGACAACAGACATAACTCGGAGGACTCCAGAGCATGGGGATTTGTACCTCATGACCACATCGTAGGGAAGCCTCTCTTTATCTGGTTCTCGACTAAAGATGGAAGCATCGGAAAAGGAATAAGATGGAATAGACTATTCTCTGGAGCTAATAAATTTTAAAGATGAGATACCTCAGTATAGTATTACTAAGTCTAATTATGGTCAGTTGTAAAACCAATAAGGCAACTTTAGAAAACTATGTACCACCTACTCATAAAGCCATTGTGGATAAGGCAAGAGCAGAGCAACTAGAAAGTAGAATAACGGATAAGGCCGTAAAAAATACGAGTGAGCTTAGCTACTTCGATATAAATAGTAAGCTGAGAATTGAGGCCAATTTTACTAAAAATGCTGACCCTGCTTCCTTCGATATTAATACCTCTAATGGGAGCAAAAAGCAATTCTATACCTATGGACATGCGGACTTCTACCTGGATGGTGTAAAGAATCGATTGGCCATATATCGTAATGTGCAGAATATGCGTCATCCTAAATACAAAAACTATCTGTTCTTACCCTTTACCGATGACACTAGTGGAGAGGAGACTTACGGAGGTGGACGTTACATAGATGTACATATCGATGACTTAGAAAACAATATGCTAGTCATAGATTTTAATACTGCGTATAACCCATACTGTGCTTACGGAGATGGATGGAGCTGCCCTATTCCTCCTGCAGAAAACTACATAGCAGTTAAAATTCTAGCTGGCGAAAAGTACTTTAAGGGAGAAAAGCAAAATCGTCAATAGACTTGAAAGTAACGGACCAGATAGGAAGAGAACTTACACTTAATGACTCACCTTTACGTATAGTCTCTACCGTTCCTTCTATTACTGAGTTCCTTTTTGACCTAGGATTAGAGGAAGAGATTGTGGGTGTTACCAAGTTCTGTATCTATCCGAAATCGAAAACTAAAAAGAAGGCCAAAATAGGTGGTACTAAGGATTTAAAAATTGAGGAAATTAAAAAACTTAATCCAGATTTAATCATCTGTAATAAGGAAGAAAACGATAAGAAGCAGATAGAATCCCTGAGTAAAGAATTCCCTACCTATGTTACTCAAATAAAGGACTTCAATTCAGCGATATCTGCTCTAGAACAAATCGGAATAATTACTGCTAAAAAAGAAGAAGCAGATTCTCTCATCGATATTATAAAGACCAAAAAACAGGAATTTGATAGACCTGTAGATGTTAAAAAAGCCTGTTATCTAATTTGGCGAAAGCCGTATATGACTATAGGCGATGATACCTATATCCATTCTATGATGCAGATTGCAGGTTTTGAGAATGTTTTTAAAGGAAGACAACGCTATCCTAAGGTCAGTCTCGCTCAAATTAAATCCCTAAAACCCGATGTTATCATGCTCTCTAGTGAGCCGTTTCCTTTTGCTGAAAAGCACATGGAGGAGATATCTAAGGAGATAAAATGTGATATCGTACTCGTAAATGGAGAGTTTTTCTCATGGTATGGCTCTAAAATGCTATTTGCCTTCAAATATTTTGAGGATCTTAACGAGGAGTTGTCTTCTTAACGTAGTATAGTTTTTCATATTTGTTATCGAATTGGACTAACTTTAAGGTAATTACGTGGATATGAAAAGATTAGCATTATTCCTTACGCTGGTGTTATTTTGTCTCAGTGCAGAAGCTCAGAAATTTGCTCCTAGAGACTTAATCATACAGACCTATGAATCTTTAGATTTAAATCAATCTAGGTTACAAAGTGGATCTTCTTATACTCAAAGAACCATCCATCGCTCTAGCAACATCTATTGCATCACCTACGATAATCTAGTCAGTCTCGATGACGAAATACGCTTCTGGAATAAACAAAAAGAAGTACGTCATGTAATGAAAAATTATAAAGCGGAACCTAGATTTAGACCCAATGATGATTTTTTTTCTGATCAGCTCGGTTTTGAATTGATAAATGTTGAACAGGCATGGGATCTTACTACAGGGGGAACAACAGTAAATGGGCAAGAAATAGTAATTGCAATTATCGACGCTGGCTTCGATATAGAACACATAGACTTAGTAAACAACATATGGGCTAATCCTGGCGAAATACCTGATGACAATATAGACAATGACGAAAATGGATATATTGATGATGTGTTCGGTTTAAATGCCTCTACTGGAAATGATGATCATAGACTCAGCTCTCATGGCAGCAGAGTGCTCGGTACTATAGGTGCAGAAGGAAATAATTCTGAAGGTGTATCTGGAATAAACTGGAATGTAAAAATGATGACTCTTACTTCTAATGGTTTAGTGGATCAAATAATAGAATGCTACTCATACGTACTAGAGCAAAGAAAAAGATTCAATGAATCTAACGGAGAAGAAGGAGCCTTTGTAGTTGCTACTAATGCTTCTTTTGGGATAGATTTTGCCTTTGCAGAAGATTTTCCTATCTGGTGTGAATTATATAATGAACTCGGAGCGGAAGGCGTACTTAACGTCGGTGCTACTACAAATGAAGATGCGGATGTAGACGTTGAAGGTGACATGCCTACCACATGTACCTCAGATTTCCTTATAGGAGTAACAACCACAAATGAAGAACTAGAAGTAAGAGCAGGTATTGGAAATGTAAGTATAGATTTAGTTGCTCCAGGTGACGAAGGTTTTGCTACGACTTTAGACGATATGTATAGGGAGTTCACTGGAACATCATCCGCAACACCTATGGTAACCGGAACGATAGGTCTTATGTATTCTTTACAATCTAATCTGGCAAGTTCTGATTGTTCTCCAGAAGATAAAGCAAGGACCATGAGGGCCTGTATTTTATCCTCTGTACAACCACTATTAAACTTTAGTACTAATACCGTAACTGGAGGTCTACTAGACGTAGAAGCAGCATGTCAGTGTATACTTTCTCAGTCCACTAATGGTTTAAGTTTTGATAGATTTACTGCAGGCCCACTTGAAAATCGAGTAAGCGGTAGTGTAATAAATACCTTTGCAGAAAACTATGAAATTGTAATTCATAATACTGCTGGTCAGGTGATATATATACAAGAAGCTTCATCAGATAATCAAATGTCGGTGGAGGTTTCTAACCTTGCTAGTGGCTTGTATTTCTTATCCCTTATCGGAGAAAATTCTAAGGCCACTCGTAAGTTTATTAAAATGTAGTCTATCTAGAGATCGTTAAATAATCGCCTAGCATTTCTATTAAAGTTGTCTTGGACACTCGTAGCATCTATGCTAGAGCCATTATCCTCACTGACTGCATCTCGATATAATTCTACCTCCCATGCTGGATTAAATTGCTCTCCACGACAGGTAGAGTGTAGAAGTTTAAAATCATTGTGAGACAAGGACGGATTGTAAAAAATGAATTTCACATTGTTTTGATTAGTAGTCTCTAGGAAGTCATAAGCCCATATCTCATAAGGAGGTGCAGATATCTCATCAGTAACTGTAATGCTCTGTGTAGGTCTTCCATACTTAAGATACATAAATCCCCTATCGGTCTCGAATCCATAGCCAAAACCTGAGTTATACATTTTATCGATAGCATCAGCCACTTCCATATATTTATCAAAAAGTTCTCTGGCATGCTCCTCACTCATTCTATACCAGTGCTGATGTATAAAGTACCTCTTATTCTCAGTGGTTCCTGACCTTATAATCTCATTTAAGTTGGCCAGATAGGCACTACTTATTATAGGAATATGAGCTCTGAGGTAATAATTTAGTTTTGGTTCTGGGATGGTATGTGTAAAGCTTATAGAAAACTGATCATCTTCCTGCTTTAGAATTTCTAACTCCAGATTAGGATTATTTATTTTGAAGTTCTTGGTAGTGCTACTTATTACTTCCTTTTCTCTATTTTTTAATTGGATACTGAGATGATAATTGCCGGATATTAAATTGGATATATCCAATGATTTTAAAAAAGGAAAGACCTCATCGTTAGGTGTTTTCTTTATTCCTTTCATTACCTGATGTTTCTCAGTTTCTGCTTCACTACTAAGCCCAGTGTATATTTTATAATCGAGATAGGAATCCTCATAGCTCCCATTAGAATAGACCTCAGTATAGAAATGCAGTAAATCATACTTACTATCAAGATAATCATATGGAAGTGCTTCAAACTTAAATCCACTCTTGGTCATATTAGACTCTTTCTCAGAAGCTTCTATAGAGGCAAAAAACTGAATATCAGAAATAGACATTTCCGTTGACTTACCAGCGATAGTAATCTTCTTGTCTAAATTGAATACATTGAGTGTATCATTTTTATCCACTATACTTATGTCCAATTCATATTCACCAGGTTCTAAGGAAAATCTCTTTACATCCTGAAAATCCATTTTCTTTATCGATAATGGACTAGAGAGTTCGTATTTATCGAAGCTTATAAGTTTATCACCTTGTTTTATGAGAATAGTTGATTCTACTTTGGCTTGAAGCCTAGTTCTATCTGCCTCTGTAAATTCTAAAGTCGATGCTACAAAGTGAAAATGCAATTCTAAGTAGTTCTTATCACTGGCTTGAAAAACAGCACTCGATACACTGACATCCATCGCAGAAATCTGAGCAACACTCAGAGCAAATAAAAAGAAAAACGTCAAGCCTCTAATCATAATTTAATCTAGTAATTTTTTAAGCTCAAACTGAAACTTCAAATCATTGTGCACAGTCGCTAACCTCAATGTATCCTTAGAGGCAAATTCTATTATATATTCTCTAGGAGGGTTTGAGAGGTGGGTAAGATTGTTTCCATCTATCTTAATCTCATACGCGATTTCATTAGTAAAAAAATTATCCTTCATCTCATTTTCATGAATCTTAATCCAGGCTCCATTTAGTGTTTTGGTAACCTTTCCATCTCTTCTTGCATTAAACATTTCCCAATAGCCACGTACATCATCTTGGGTATAATTTTTTACTGGTTCCTCTTTACATCCAAATAAGAATAGAAGCAAAAAAGTACATAGCAATCCTCTCATAAAAATTTAAGTTTATTAAAAATCACATTAAAGTGTATATCCCAAATATATAAAACAAAAAAGCCCCGATTTGTTATAATCGAGGCTTTATGAGATTTTTATTTCTATTATCTGTTTCTTTCTTTGATTTTGGCTTTCTTACCTTTCAATCCTCGGAGATAAAAGAGCTTAGCTCTTCTTACTTTACCTCTTTTAAGAACCTTAATTTCCATAAGGTTAGGGGTAGAAAATGGGAATATACGTTCCACTCCTACTCCACTAGACATTTTTCTGACTGTAAAGGTTTTAGTAGATCCGCTTCCTTTTACCTGAATTACATCTCCTTTAAAGGTTTGTATTCTTTCTTTGGCTCCTTCCACGATTTTATAGCTCACTGCAACGTTGTCACCTGGTTTAAACTCAGGTAATTCTTTCTTTGCTGTTACTTGTTCGTGTACGTATTTAATTAAATCCATGATTTCTATATAAGCGGCTGCAAAAATACATATAAACTAGCTTAAATACTAGCTTATTACAGTATTATCTAATTAATGTAGCATGACCTCTCAAATTTTGAGGATTCCCTCTAGGATCCGTATAATTTATGTCATATACATATACGCCTAAGGGCGAATTAGCTCCTACATTATTCTTAGTTCCATTCCATCCTACAAAGGGGTCTGTCGTCTCAAAAACCTGCTCTCCCCATCTATTCCAGATGGTATATCTAAAGTCCGTCAGACCTGAGATAAAGCCATTTCCTATTAAGATATCATTGGTTGCATCTCCATTAGGAGTAAAAGCATTGGGCATATGCCAGGTAACTATCGGTTCGATATCTATAATTTGAATTGAAGTATCTCTACATCCCGATAGGTGTGCTACGATCAGCTGCACTTCAAACATTCCTGTATCCTGAAAATTAAAGGTAGGATCCTGAATTATCGAAGAAGACAATCCTCCAAAATCCCATTGCCAAGATTCTGCAAGGAATGATCTATCAAAGAAATTTACCTCAGTATTAAAGACATTTGGCTCCTCTGGTGAGAAAGTAAAATCCGCTGTAGGCTTTTCTAGAATCGTAATTTGGTTACGATATACTGTGTCTGCAGTACAACCTATCGGAGAAACTACAGAAAGAGATACATCAAATACTCCAGTCTCGGTATAGGTGTGAGTCGGACTTATATCCGTTGCAACATCACTTCCATCTCCAAAATCCCAAGTCAAATCATAGGTCTCATCTATAGGAAAAGACAGATTATCAAAGAAAATATCTGCAGGTGCACAGCCCAAGAATATATTAGGTCTAATAATTAAAATAGGAGGTGCGGGAAAATAATCTACGATACTTGTAATCTCTTCTACACATCCATTATTATCTTCTATCGTTAGTGTTACTGGACGAGATCCTGGATTTTCAAATTCTTCTTCAGGATTAGGATCTGTAGAAGTAGCTTCTCCATCAAAGTCCCAATTATACCTTTCTATGGTTTGGCCCAATTCTGCAGTGGTACTGAGATCTGTATAACTTATTTCACCAGCTACACAGGTATCAAACTCGAAAGAAAAGTCTGGAAATAAAGCAGGAAATATAGTTACTGGAAAGCTATCTCTAGCTTCACAGGTTAGTCCTTCATTAGTTACTAGTAATACGTCATAGTCTCCTGGTCCTGGGAAAGTAAACTGAGTCACTCTAGTATTTGCGGTATCAGTATTTCCATTTCCAAAATCTGCAACCCATAGATAAGAGAGTATATCTTCGGCTGGACCGACGTGTTCAAAATCTATGGCTTCATCACCACAAGAGGTGATCGTTCTTACAGGAGTGGGAATTCCATCTATTATCTCTTCTATTTCTACTATGGTTGCCTCTCCCTGTGGCTCTATCTGAGCTGTAACCGCTACCTCGCAGGTCGTTACGTTAAATTGAAAATCTCTTCTTACAATGGTCATTATCTCCCCATTGAATATTTCTCGAGCACAGACACCGACAACGTATTGCCCATTTATTTGAGGAACACCTGTGATCAATCCAGTTACAGAGTTTATACTTACTTGTGGATCTCCTGCGAGAGGATTAGTTGCTGAGAAATCAGGTAATCTGAAGGTTACCTCATCAAAAGGTGGACTACATTGAGCAGGATTAGGAGTCACTCCAGTACAGCCGTTAGCATCTCCTGGAGTCGTCGCTCCATCTGTCCCTCCTGCTGTAAGAGGAGCACAGAATTCATAAAAAACCTGATGTCCCTCTGCATCCGTAGCACTATGATCAAATTCTAATTCTAAACCCGAACAAATAACAACGGGAGGAAAATTATTGAAAATAGGACTATCATTACATATCTCCATTGCCAGAGAAGTAATCTCAATCATAAATGCTGCTCCAGTACCTCCTGGATCTATAAGATTTGTAATAGACTCATTCCTACAGCATCTCTGATATACAACCGCATATCGCTCATCGGCACCTTTTAAAACTGGTAGTCTTAAATCAAACTGGTAACCTGCTCGCTGCACTCCTACATTAGGAGGAAAGATAACACAGGGATTATCGGTATCTAAATCTACATCACCTGAAACATCTATAGCCTCATTACGAGATTCTACGTGTGTATAATTGAATCCATCAAATCGAAAGATTCCGATTCTTGCAGGATTATCAAACTGAGCTCCACCACTCTGGCTATCTCGATAAATGTTGAAATTGATTCGTAAATCAATCATTTCATTTCCATTAGCAAGTGTGTCTAGCCCTAGGCAATCATAGGTGACATCTCCACCTACAATATGTGCTGCAAAGCCATTATTTTGAAATAATATAAAACCTGCTAAGAATAGAATTGTATGATATGCTTTCATGCTTTGAATTGAAAACTTTAGATTCTTATAATTAAACAAAAATTGTACTCAATTAACGTAAATGGATAGCACTTTAATATAATACATATAAAACCAAACTGTAAATTTAATGTTTAAAATCTGACTATGCAGACCTTTAACGACATCGATGAGGCATTACAGGAGGGAAAGGTGATTCTTTTTCCTACAGATACCATCTGGGGACTGGGATGCAGGGTTGATAAACCAGAAGCAGTCAGTCGTATCTACGAGATAAAACAGAGAGAAAAGACTAAGCCATTCCCCATACTAGTAAATAGCATAGCAATGCTCAAGGAATACGTAATGTCTGCTCATCCTCGTATAGAGACGCTACTCACCTATCATGAATATCCTCTCACTGTAATTTATCCTAAGGCTCGTAATCTAGATTCTAGTCTTACTCATGAATCTGGCTCTATTGCCATAAGATTGGTCCAAGACGAGTTCTGTAAATCCTTAATAGATAAACAAGGTGTCCCTCTAGTAGCAACATCTGCAAATATTGCCGGAGAAGCGTTTCCGCAAAATTTTACTGAGATAAGTGAAGAAATTAAATCTAGAGCAGATATAATTGTTGACTTTCGTCAAAACGAAAAGAAAGCAGCTAAACCCTCCATTATCGCTTCTTATGATCCTGATGGAAATCTAGAATTCATTAGGACTTAGATAAACAAATCTAGATAGTTTTCCTTTATCCTGAAGAGCTTTCATTGCAGCATCTATTACTGGGTCAAATCCACTTTCTACTTTTTTAGCAGCTTTTTTACTTTGAGTCCATTTGGCAAGTAGGATTTCTATGTCTTGGTCCATCTGTACCTCATATTTCTTGAATAAATAAGCAGGTTTTCCAGCTTGATTAAGCAGAAACTTAGTCTTTTCTTTGAGAGCGTCGATTTGATTTTCGTTGGATATATCAAATGAATTTAACCCACTATCTAGTAAAGATTTAAATAGGTTTTCTTCCATTTCTGCTCTAAGTTCTAGATACTCTTGTGAAGTGGTCGACTTATCATCTATGGCATAGACATCTGGCTCAACTCCTCCTCCTCCATGAACGGATCTTTTTAGAATCATTGTTTTATAATCGCTGGAGCTACTGTCCTGGCTCATCCCTGGTCTATATTTGTCTCCATTGTAAAATCGATTATCAGCCTCTGCAGAATAATCATAGTCCACACCTTTATATGCCTTCTGTATGAGTCTGCCACTAGGTGTATAATACTTTGCTACTGTGAGCCTGATGGCTCCTCCATTATCCAGTTCATACTGCTCCTGCACCAGACCTTTTCCAAATGATCTACTTCCTACAATAACTCCTCTATCCCAATCCTGTATGGCCCCTGCTAGAATCTCTGAACCTGAGGCAGAACCTTCATTAATGAGTACAGCTATATTACCGATGTCAAAGAAGCACTTCCCAGTTGTTTTATACTCTAATTTTTCGCTTTTTTCTCCTTCTGTATATAATAGCAATCTGTCTCTTTCTTTAAAAAGCTGACTTAGTATCTTGCTGGTTTCTGGAAGATAGCCTCCAGGGTTATCTCTGAGGTCGATGATTAGATTTTCTAATTTATTTTCTTGTACCAGAGTTTCTAAAGCCTTCATGAAGTCATTATAGCTCTTAGAGGTAAATCTTTCTAGATAGATATATCCTGTCTTTTTATCTATTTTAAAATGATTCTCTGCAGCATTCGTCGCAAATTCTTGAGGAGATAGTTTGAATTCTTTTTTAGAATTGTTGGCTGTAGCCGAAAGGGTAATTTCTTCTTCTTGAGAAATGAGTGCTCTCAATTCTTCATATACCATCTCCTTACCTGATACAATAGAATCATTTATTGCTAGAATCTGCATTCCTACTTCTAGACCAGCCTTACTTGCAGGTCCATTTTCTATGACATAGGAGATATGGAAAGTATCCTGTATAAGTAGTGTTTCGATTCCGATTCCTTTAAACTTACCACTCATCTGCCTATTGACCTCAGTCAAATCTGATGGTGGTATATAAATAGAATGCGGATCTAAGTCCTGAAGTATGCCTTCTATTAGCTTATTTTCGACTTGATCGACATCTATAGAATCTACATACTTGTTTTCTACAAATCTGAGGACCTCCTCTATCCTACCGATAGGAACTGCTTGCTCGTCTAATCTAGTTATTAGGGAAAAATCGTCCTCTGTATCGTTTATCTTATACCCAATGGTGATGCCTATAACCATCATAATGGCCAAAAGCAGAGGCTCAAGAATAATATACTTACGGGAAGGTCGAGAATTACTCATAGGTAATACCTATAATGCATAATTCTTGCCAATCAATAGGATTCAATCTATGCACCTAGGTAGTGCTTAAGCAGCTTACTTCTAGATACAGACCTTAATTTATTAATTGCTTTATCTTTTATCTGTCTTACTCTCTCTCTAGTAAGCCCAAATTTCTCACCGATATCTTCTAAAGACATAGGGTGATCTATACCTATACCGAAGTAAAGCTTTATCACATCCATCTGTCTCTCAGTAAGTGTACCGAGTGATCTTTCTATCTCTGCTCGTAAAGAAGCTCCATACTCTAAAGAACTGTCAGTTCCTGGAGTCATGCTATTTTCTAGTACATCTAATAATGAGTTATCCTCACCCGATACAAAAGGAGCATCCATAGATACGTGTCTAGCTGCTACGCTGAGTGTAGTTTCTACCTCATCAGTAGAGATTTCTAGGAGTTCTGCTAGCTCATCAGCAGAAGGTTCTCTCTCGTACTCTTGCTCTAGTTCAGAGAAAGCTCTGTTTATTTTATTTAGAGATCCTACCTTATTAAGCGGAAGTCTTACAATTCTAGACTGCTCTGCAAGTGCTTGTAGAATAGATTGTCTAATCCACCATACTGC